>NZ_JBIVUV010000022.1:0-178915 GCF_044768525.1 Streptomyces sp. NPDC091287 | reverse complement strand
TCCTCGGGCAGGCCGTGCGCATCCGCGGCTCGCGTCGCACTGCGCAGGCGCGCGATGCCGGACGTCTGGCGACCGGACAGGGCTTCGATGACGCCAAGGGTCGTGGCAGCGTGAGCCAGCACGCGATGGTTCCCGGAGGACTCCGCGACGCGCAGGGCGTCGCGGCAGTAGGCGTCGGCCTCAGTGAACCTCGTGGCCAGCATGAGGGCCTGCGCCATGGAGGCGAGCGCCTGGGCGCGCTCGCGTGGCGCCCAGCTGGGGGCATGCCGCACGGCCTCCCGACACGCGCCGAGCATCTCGTCGCTGGAACATCCCGCTGCCCACGTTTGGCTAGGATCCTGGTGATGGTTGGCCGTCGTCCGCGCGGTCGATCTCTGCTTGAGCGGCAACACCGCCAGAGTAATCCGGCGGTTGGCGGAGGGGCTGGCACACCGGGACCGCTCCGTGGCGGACGCCGTCGTGACGAGTGCGTTCAGCATCGGTTCGGTCATGCCGGCCAGCTCCGGATTGTGCAGACCACCAGTGCAGCCGGTCGTGTCGCTCCCAAGCCTTCTACCGAAGTGTTCCGCGAGTCCATCGGGCCGGTTGAGGACAGCTACGGCTTTTGTGCGGCGCTCAAGCAGATGCCAGGGACGGGGTGCCCGGCACGTGCCCGGTCCTCAAGCTCGCAAGGCAGCCCTTCTGCCGCTGGCTCGGACGGCCGCTGGAGGACGCCGAGTCCGTTGAGGCGGACCGCGCGAACGCCCTGTTCGACGGCCATCGCGAGGCCCCCGAGTTCGGCTACAGATTCCGGGCTGACGAGGCCCGCGGCGCGGGGTCGGTCATGGCCGATCGGACTGCGTGGCGGATCTGCCGGGACAACCGCTGGTGGAGCGTCTCGGCAAGAGGCGTGGCAGGGGTCCGCTGGTGCACGACGACCTGGTAGGCCGCGACTTCACCGCCGACGGCTCGATCCGCCCGTGGCTGACCGATATCACCGAACACCCAACAGCCGAGGGGAAGCTGTCGAGGCGCTGCCGGCGTCGCTGAGCAACGAGTGGAGGTGCGTCGCTGATCTGGCTGGACGAGGAAAACAGCCCCCGCTGGACGAGCTCCGCGACAGCCTCGTCGAGCAGTTCATCGCCGTCCTCGCTGCGTCGGCCCCTGCGACCCAGTAACCGCCGAGGCCGCTCGTCGCGCCCTTGCTCTGGAGCCCTCGGGCGGCCCGGTCGAGCGGCTGGCGCGGCGCGTGCTGCCCCTGGCGGACGACATCGCACATGTGCGGTGATGACGCAGGGCGAGGCGGCGACCTCTCGGAATGCGCGCCCGGGCTCGGGTTTAGTGACAAGGGGTGTGACATAGGCACGTTGTGGTTCACGAAGCGGTGTGCCCATGATGTCTGGCATGACGGAGCACGGGGGTGCGGCGGACCAGCCGCAGAACACACCAAGGTCACGTCTCTCCGACTACGCGGAGATGAGCGGACCGGGGCGGTCGGTGTCGGCGTCGCGCGAGACAGCCGGGGAGGCCGCGGGCGGAGGCGGCGAAGCGGCGTCGGCCACACGTGAAGAGCCCGCTCCGGAGGCGCCCGGCGCGGAGATAGATGGTCCCGGCGCCTTGCTCGATGACCCCGAAGTGGTTGCCCGTAAGCGGGAGTTCGCCCGGCTCCTTGGCGAGTTTCGCCGCACCGCTGTACTGGTGCCACTGGGTGACGAGCCGGGCCCTGAGGAGGAGCGCGGGATGCTGACGGCGGACTTCAACGGGATCCGCTTCATCCTGGCGTTCTCCGACGAACAGGCCCTGGCCCGGTACGCGCAGGCTCGCGGTGAGTTCGCTCGCGAGTGGTCGTACCGCACGGTTCTGGGTGCGCGGCTGCTGGACGTCGCGGTGCCCGCGGCGGGTGTTCCCTGCGGGGTGGCGTTGGACTGCGCGGACGGGACGGACGGGATGGTGTTCCCTCCGGTGACGGGGATCGTCCCGGACGCGGCGGCGGTCGACCGTGAGGTGGGCGACGAGGCGAGGGCGGGCCGATGACCGGCGGGAGCAAGGATCTGAGGGCCGACGGCCTCGGGCTGATCGCCAAGGGGCTGACCGGGGCACTGACCGAGCTGAAGGAACTCGGCATGGTCGGGGAGGCCGGTGCCGGGCGCGGCTTCTCGGACATCGCGCTGTCCGGCCTGGAGCTCGGACACGAGGGCCTCACTGCTGAGTTCACGTCGTTCTGCAAGCGCTGGGAGTGGGGCGTGCGCTCGCTGGTCAACGAGGGCAACGCCTTCGCCGTCAAGACGGGCCTGGCGGCGGGCACGTACTACGAGACCGAGCAGTACGTCGAAGGAAGCCTGAAGGTCGTCGCCAATGCTGCGATCGGCAACCCTTACGCCTCCGAGGACGAGGTCACCAAGCAAGGCTGGGGCGACATCGCGAAGTCCGGCGCCTACGGCGGCGTGGACTACAGCAAGGAGTCCTTCGACCAGGCGCTGGCCAACAGCGAGCAGGGCTGGAAGGACGCGGGCCGGGACGTGATGACCTCCCGCACGGTGGGCCCGATGGGCCTCAACCCGGAGAACCTGCACGGCGCGGCCGGTATGACGGATGCCGAGTACGACCAGTGGCTCGACTCAACCTTCGGCCCTTCCCCCGAGGAGCGGGCGAAGGCGGCCGAGCAGCAGAACGGGGGTGAGTAGCCGTGGGGGTACTCGATGATCTCAAGGACAAGGCCAATGCGGGCCTCGGCAAGATCGAGGACGGCATCGACGCCGGGAAGAAGCTCGTCGGTGAGGGCGTCGACTGGACCACGAACAAGATCGGTGACGGCCTGGACTACGTCGGCGCTGACGGCGCGGCCGACGCGGTCGAGGACTGGGGCGACGACGTCGCCTCCGATCTCGGCGCTACCCCTGGCGAGCAGCAGCTCGGCGAGACCGAGGAGGCGAACGAGCTCGTCCACGGCAATCCGGACAGGATTCGCGCGTCCGCCAAGCACCTGAAGGATTTCCACAGGGCGTTCGATCAGGTCAGTTCCGGTATGCGTAAGGTCGATTCCTCCGGCTGGGCCGGAGAGGGTGGCGACGCGTTCCGGAAGAAGTTCGGTGTCCACCCCGCCAAGTGGGCGCAGGCTGCCGACGCCTGTGAAAGAGCGTCCGGCGCCCTCGACACCTACGCCGACACGGTCAAATGGGCGCAGGGCAAGGCCAAGGACGCGGTCGAGCTCTACAAGAAGGGCAAGAAGGCCTCGGAGGACGCGGTTGAGGCGTACAACAAGAGGGTCGACGCCTACAACGCGAAGATCAAGGCGAACGAGGACCCCGGCCCCCGGCCCGAGCCGTTCCAGGACCCTGGCAAGGCCGACATCGAGAAGGCCCGTGAGACGCTCGCCGAGGCCCGGAAACAGCGCAACACCGCTGCCGGTGATGCCCAGAGCAAGGTGAAGGCGGCCCTCGCGCACGCCCCGGCCGAACCTCCGCCGCTGGACCGACTCGGCAGCAATCTCGTCGACGGATACCAGGCCTACAACACCGAACTCACCCACCTCGGAGGCGGTGTTCTGAAGGGCGCGGCCGGCCTGGTCAACTTCGCGCGCGGCCTCAACCCCACCGACCCCTACAACCTCACCCACCCCGCGGCCTACATGGAGAACGTCTCCATGACGCTCTCCGGCCTCGCCTCCACCGCTGCCCACCCAGAACGCATCGTCACCACCGCCATCGACGGCTTCAAGAAGGACCCCTCCGAGTTCCTCGGTCGCCTCATCCCGGAGCTCATCGGCACCAAGGGCGCAGGGCTCGTGCGCAGCGGGACCCGGCTCGGACTGCGCGGCGCAGAGCGGGCGGCGATACCCGAGGGCGGGACTCCCGCGCGCAGGACGGCGACGAAGGAACCGCACACCGAGAACCCGCGGGAAAAGGTCGAGAACGACCCCAGCGACCCGGTCGACCTGGTCACCGGCACGATGTACCTGCCGCAGACCGATATCACCCTGCCCGGCACCCTCCCCCTGGTCTTCACCCGACGCCTGGAATCGGGTTCCCGGCTCGGCCGCTGGTTCGGTGCCTCCTGGACGTCCACTCTCGACCAGCGCCTGGAGATCGACGCCGAGGGCGTCATCTTCGTCACCGAGGACGGCCTGCTCCTCACCTACCCCCACCCCGCGCCCGGTGTGCCCACCCTGCCCGCGCACGGCACCCGCCGCTGGCCCCTGGACCGGACCGACGAGGGCTACACGATCTCGGACGCGCACACGGGCCGCACCTGGCACTTCACCGACCAGACCCCGGACCGATCCGTCCTCGAGCAGATCGACGACCGCAACGGCAACTGGATCACCTTCGAGCACACCCCCGACGGCACCCCGCTCGCCGTCACCTCCTCCGGCGGCTACCGCCTCACCCTCACCGTCCAGGACGACCGCGTCACCACCCTCTTCCTGGCCGGCGCCGCGCCAGACGGCAGCGACCAGGAGATCAAGCGCTACGCCTACTCCGAGAACGGAGACCTGACCCAGGTCTTCAACTCCTCCGGGCCGGCCATCACGTTTGCCTACGACGACCGCGGCCGCGTCACCTCCTGGACCGACTCCTACGACCGCTCATACACCTATGTGTACGACGACCGGGACCGCTGCATCGCCGAGGGCGGTGAAGCCGGACACATGGCGCTGCGCCTGACATACGACGAGAAGGACCCCGTGACGGGCCACCGCGTCACGACAGCGACGACGGGCCAGGGTCACACCCGCCGGTATCTGATCGATGCCGCGGACCAGGTGATCGCCGAGACGGACCCGTTGGGGCATGTCACGCGGTTCACGCGAGACCGGTTCGGACGGGTGCTGACGCGTACCGATCCGCTGGGGCACCGCACGGCCTACACGTACGACGAGTCCGGCAACATGCTGTCCGTGGAGCGCCCCGACGGCCGCGCCTTCACCGTGGAGTACGCCGCGTTCGGCAAGCCCTCCCGGGTTCGCGGCACCGACGGCAGCACGACTCGGCACACGTACGATGACCGGGGCAACCGCCTCACCAGCACCACCGCGGCCGGGAACATCACCCGCTTCACCTACGACGCATCAGGGCGCCTGACGTCGGTCACCGACCCGATGGGCGGGCGCCACCACCGTGCGCTGCGACACGTCGGGCCTGCCGGTCGAGGTCACAGATCCACGCGGTGGCGCCACCCGCTACGAGCGCGATCCCTTCGGACGTCCGACGGTGATCACCGATACGTCGGGTGCGGCCACGCGCTTGCAGTGGTCCGTGGACGGGCTACTCCTTCGCCGGACCCATCCGGACGGGACCGGCGAGTCCTGGGACTACGACGGCGAGGGCAACTGCACGCGATACACCGACCAGCTCGCCGGCGTCACGCACTTTGAGTACACGCACTTCGACCTGCTGAGCGCACGGACCGACCCCAACGGGAGCCGTCACGAGTTCGCACACGACAGCGAGCTGCGCCTCACCCGGGTCACCAACCCGAAGGGCCTGACCTGGCGCTACGTGTACGGCCCGGCCGGGGATCTCATATCCGAGACCGATTTCGACGGCCGCGCGGTCACCTACACACACGACCCGGCTGGTCGCCTCACGTCCCGCACCGACGCTCTCGGACGCACGACGGCCTTCGAGCGTGACGCGATCGGACAGGTCGTCCGGAAGGACGTGGACGGTCGGATCACCCGGTACACCTACGACGTGACCGACCGGCTCGCCGAGGCCAGCGCCCCCGACAGTCTCCTTACCATCCTCCGCGACACTCACGGACGCGTCGTCTCCGAGACGGTGGACGGCCGGGAGACGCGCTACACCTACGACGCCATGGGACGGCCCGCTTCCCGCGTCACACCTACGGGCGCCACCACCACCTGGAGCTACGACGAGTCCGGCCGACGCGTCGCACTCGTTGCGGAGGGCGGAACGATCCGCCACGAGTTCGACGCTTCGGGCCGCGAACTGAAGCGCAGAATCGGCCAGTTCGCCACTCTGGAGAACACCTTCGACCCCCTGGGCCGAATCACTGCCCAGTTCGTACGGGGTGACGAGGGCCGTACCGTACAGAGCCGCGTCTACAGCTATCGCGCAGACAGCCATCTCACCTCGGTCGACGACGGACTCACCGGCACACGTCACTTCGAACTCGACCCCCTCGGCCAGGTCACGGCCGTCCGTGCGGCGGACTGGACCGAGACATACGTGTACGACTCGGCGGGCAACCAGACATCCGCCACCTGGCCTGAACACCATCCGCACCACGAGGAAACCGGCGAGCGCACCTACACCGGCACCCTCCTCACCCGGGCGGGTCGAGTCCGGTACGAACACGACGCGCTCGGGCGGACCACGCTGCGACAGCGGACACGGCTTTCCCGCAAACCTGAGACCTGGCGCTATTCGTGGGATGCCGAGGACCGACTCGTCCAGGCCATCACGCCCGACGGCACCGTGTGGCGCTACACCTACGACCCTCTCGGGCGGCGTACGGCCAAACTCCGGATGGGCGCCGACGGCGAGTCGGTCGTCGAGCAGGCCATCTTCACCTGGGACGGCACCACGCTCTGCGAGCAGTCCACGCACACATCCGGGTCACCGCACGCGGTGGTTCTCACCTGGGACCACCAGGGACTCCACCCCGTGGCTCAGACAGAACGTGTCATCACGTCCGACACCCCGGACGACGTCATCGCGTCGCGATTCTTCGCGATCGTCACCGACCTGGTCGGCACGCCTCGCGAACTCGTCGGACTGGACGGCGAGATCGCCTGGTACATGCAGAGCACGCTCTGGGGCACCACAACCTGGAACGCGGACGCGACGACTTACACCCCCCTGCGCTTCCCGGGCCAGTACTTCGACCCCGAGACAGGCCTGCACTACAACTACTTCCGTCATTACGACCCGGAGAACGCCCGCTACCTCACTCCGGACCCTCTCGGGCTCACGCCCGCCCCGAACCCGTCGTCCTACGTGCCGAATCCGCTTACCTGGTCGGACAGTACGGGCCTCGCCCCGGATATGTGCCCGACGGCTGAGGCGGCGGCGGAGCGCAAGCTCAAGCCGGGCGAGCAGTACGTCTACCGCGCGGTCATGGACAACGAACTCGGCGACCTGCTGGAAGCCGGCCAGCGCCGCTACCGGAATCTCGGCGGAGCTGAGGTCAAGTACTTCTCCAGTACGCCGGAAGGCGCCGCCGCGTACGCGCGTCAGGCCTACCACATGTTCGGTGACGAAGGGTCGTACACCCTGACGCGAGGAATCATCCGAACCGACGCGATCCGACCGGAAAGCTATATTCAGCACCTGGCCGACGCGGGCGGAAAGGTCGACACACCAATGGCGCTCTCGAATGACGAGATCGCCCAGATCGGCCGGGTCCGTGTGCTCCCCTCCATGCCCATCCCTCAGTAGGCGTCTCCATGAAATTCCTGATCACAACCCTGCGCGAGCCGACGCTCGCGGTATGGCAAGCCGTACTGCCCGAGGACGACCACGTCGAGTACCGGCTGGCCTCTGCCCGCGCCGTTGATGCCGACGCACTGTGCATCGCGGGAATCTACGCGTTCGAACGCTACGGGGGCGCGCCCCGGAACGACGTCGCTCAGATCCTCGACAACCTCCGCAACGATGGCCTCCCGTCCCTGATCATCGTCCCGCCCTCGCTGCCGATGGTGCGCGAAGCCGACGGCACGGTGACCGTGCACCCCGACTTCGAAGAGGTCAGCCCGGCCTACCATGCGATGGCCCGAACCGGTGAAGCGATCCTCAGGTGGAACGAGCGAGACTCCGGGAAGTCGATTCACACGGTTGTGGTCGACCTCCCCCTCTTGGGAATGGACGCCCCGGACGACCGGAAGACACCGTGTTCGGTGCGCCGGGCGATCCACGACACGTTCAGGGACAGCTGATCTTCGTCACCGGACGCGGAGGGAAGCCGGTCGGCTCCGCGTCGGTGTGGCGGGGGCGGCCGCGGCGCGTACTCGCTCCTTCCGTGTCCGGTCCAGCGGTTGACGGCGTGGAACCTTGCGGATCGAGATCGTTGATGTGTCCGGCGACATGGGCGTGCGCGGTGGCGCAGGAACTTGGGGCGATCCACGGTGTGGCCCTCACCCGTAACTATCTGATGGCCTTGCCGCCCACGGCGGACCTGCAGACGGCGAACTAGATCCTCTCCATAGGGAGGAGCACCGGCTACGGTCTGGCGAAGCGGGGTGAAGATCCGTGCAAGGTGCTGAAGCTCGGCGGCCTCCGCGATGCGGCCCGGCGCGGTGCCGGACGGGGCCAGGGCGAGGAAGTCGCGTACCGCACCGGCGTGGCGGATGACTCCTCCGTCGAGGACGACGACGTGGTCGTAGGTGTCCTCCAGGTCCGCGACGTCGTGGGTGGAGAGCAGCACGTGCTGATCGAGGCCGCCGAGGATCTCGTGGAAGACGCGTCGCCGGCGCGGGTCCATGCCGACGGTCGGCTCGTCGAGCAGAAGCACTTCGGCCTGGTGCACCAGGGACTGGGCGACGCCGACCCGGCGCTGCTGCCCACCGGACATCCGGCGTACCTTCTGGTCGGCCATGTCGGCGAGTTCGACGCGCTCCAGAGCTCCGAGCGAGGCGCCCCAGGCGTTCCGGCGGTTCATACCCTTCAACTCAACCAGCCGACATAGGCGACTTGTTCACGGGCGGTCAGCCGGGGAACCGATTCGATGTGCTGGGGCAGCCACGCGATGCGCCGGCGGTATTCGGCGAGGTCGCTACGCCGGTCGGTCCTGCGTCTGCCGTAGGCGACGGTGCCGGTCTGCGGCCTCAGCACGGAGGCGGCCAGGGACAGGACCGTCGACTTGCCGGCGCCGTTGGGGCCGAGGAACACGGTCCGGCCGGGCGGGAAGGCGAAGGTGAAGTCCCGGATGACCGGGCTGCGTCGGCGATAGCCGAACGCGGCCGCGTGGAAGCCGATGGGCATGGTGCGCGCTCTCTGACGGTGGGGAAAGCCCGCACCGGGTTCGGTGCGGGCCCTGATCTGCTTCGGATCACCACATGTGCACGCGGGAGGCGCTCAGCGTCGGGCCGCTGCCGGAACCGTTCGTGCTCCCGTTGACCGACTTGATCGGGAAGAAGAGGCCATCGCCCTTCTTCCCGGTCCACTCTCCGTGGGCGTTCGCGAGGCCGAACCGGCCTCACCGTCCCCTTTGGGATTACGTCCCGGAGGGGACGGCCAACCTTCACTCGCGGTTCAGACCACGCGGAAGATCATCTAGGCGAACGTGACCTTTCTGCGATCAAATCCAGGTCATACGCGCAGGTTTGTGCAACTCGTTGATAGGAATTCGTGGTTGCCCTTCATCGGAGTCAGCAGACGAACTAACTCAAGGACCCGTCCGGAGAGTTCGGCCATCTCGGAGCATGCGGTGGTGAGGGTCGAAAGGGGAGCGGTGTCCTTGGTCCACAGGTGGCACGGGAGTCTCTCCCCTTGCGGTGGTGCACGGCCCGCCGCTGGACAGAGGAGCGGCGGGCCGCGGGTTCAAGAGGGTCAGTAGCCGTTGGGGGTGAGGACGTCGACGTAGATGGGGTCGCGTTCGGTGCCGCCGAGGGTCACGGTGTCGTACTTGACGCGGCCGTAGTAGGCGTTGGCGTCGATGGCCTGGCCGTTGCCGATGTAGACGCCGGTGTGGTCGAGGTCGCCGCCGTAGCGGATGCCGTCATTGGGGTCGGTGTCCCAGAAGATGAGGTCGCCGGGGCGGGGTGTGGTGGTGCGGCGGCCCTGGTTGATCTGTCCCTGGAGCCAGTAGTTGAGCTGGAGTCCGCGGCCGGTGGCGGCCTTGGTGCCGTCCCAGATGGCGTGGCGGTTGAGGCATTCGCAGTCGACTCGTGCGGTGCCGCAGGTCCAGCCGTACTCAAGCTTGTAGGGGGTGCCGAGATAGGCCTTGGCGGCGTTCACGACCGCCTGGCGGACCCCGGCGGCCTGCGCGTCCGTGGTGGCGGCCGCCGAAGTCGGGGCGGCGGAAGCGGGGGCGGCGAGGACGCCGGAGAGGGCGGCGAAGGCGGTGAGTACGGTGATGGCGCTGCGCCGTCGCCGTAGGGCGTTGGAGCCGGTGTGGGGCATGGATCACTCCTTGTGGGAAGCGGGCCGGCGGGTTGGAGGAGGTTCAGCCGGCGGCGTGGTGTTCACGCAGGAGGTCGAGGACCTGCTGGTGGGGCAGGGCGGGCAGGTGATGCCCGTCCCGGCCGGTCATGGGGGTGTTGGCGACGAGGGCGTCGGCGACGGCTTCTTCGACGCCCTGCACGGTGGCGTCGAACAGCCGGTCCATGTCGCCCCAGGGGACGAAGCAGAGGGACTGGAGCCGCTCTGCCTGTTCGCCGGTCGGGTAGCGGCTGGTCAGGGCGTGGGGGTTGGCGGTGGAGAAGGCGAGGAACAGGTCGCCGGAGAAGTGGGAGCCGGTGGTGCCGGAGCGGGCCAGGCCGAGCGGGACGCGACGGGCGAGGGCCGCGCATTGGCCGGGCAGCAGGGGGGCGTCGGTGGCGACGGTGACGATGACGGAACCGGCTCCGGCGGGGATGGGGGACCGGGGCGCGCCAAGGGGGTCGTCGCCGCGCAGGTGCCGGCCCAGGGGGATGCCGGCCAGGGTCAGTTCGCGGCGGGCGCCGAAGTTCGCCTGGACGAGGACGGCGACGGTGTAGGTGACGTCGGCGTGGCTGATCAGACGGGATGCGGTTCCGGTTCCGCCCTTGTAGCCGTAGCAGCTCATGCCGGTGCCGCCGCCGACGGATCCTTCCTCGATCGCACCGCCGGTGGCTGCGTCGAGGGCTCGGCGTGCGAGGGCTGTGGTGATGTGGTCACCGTTGATGTCGTTCAGGTAGCCGTCGTACGTTTCGGCGACCACGGGCGTGTGCCACCGGTCGCGCAAATCCGGACGTGCGGTGTTCAGCCAGTCGATAGCGCCGCGGTGGCAGGCGCCGACGGCATGCGAGTTGGTCAGCAGAATCGGGGTGGTCAGTGCGCCGATTTCGTTGATCCATGCGGTGCCGGTCATCTCACCGTTGCCGTTGAGGACGCTGGTCCCGGCCGCGCACGGCTGGTCGAGGCCCTCCCTTCCGCGCGGAAGGATGGCGGTGACCCCGGTGCGGACCGGGCCTCTCCCGGTCTCCAAGGGCCCGTTGCCGTCGATCACCGTGACGTATCCCACCTGAACGCCGGGCACGTCGGTGAGAGCGTTGCTGGTGCCCGGTGCTCCGGCGAAGGGTATGCCGAGCCCGCGGGCGCGCAGAAGTCCCGAAGGGGTGGTGCGGTGCGGGTCGGCTCGGGGGACGTGAGGTGTGGTGGGTGTGGTCATGTGGTGGGGCCCTTCGTCAGGGGCCGGCGGGTGCTGGGCACCGGCGGCGCTGGGGTGTCGAGTGCGGCGCGGGCCGCGGCGATGTCGTGGAGGTCCCAGCCCGGGCGCGGGACGGAGGCACGCAGCAGCCTGGTGTAGGGGTGGGCGGGGGTGCGCAGGATCTGCCGGGTCGGCCCCGTCTCGACGATGGAGCCGTGCCGCATGACGGCGACCGTGTCGGTGATGTGTGCGACGACGGCGAGGTCGTGGCTGATGAACAGGTATCCGATCCGTGTGGCCTCGCGGATGTCGGCCAGCAGGTTGAGGATCTGGGCCTGGACGGAGACGTCGAGCGCGGCGACGGCCTCGTCGAGGATCAGCAGCTGCGGCCGTGCGGCGAGCGCGCGGGCGATGGCGACCCGTTGGCGTTGCCCGCCGGACAGCTCGCGGGGCAGCGCGGCCGACTCCCGGGTGCCGAGTCCCACGAGGTCGAGCAGTGAGGAGATCCGCCGGGCTGCTTCGGCTCCGCTGGTGCGGTGAAGGCGCAGGACCTCCGCCAGTGTCGCGTGGACGGTGATCCGCGGGTCGAGGGAGAGGTAGGGGTCCTGGAAGACCATCTGGATCTGGCGGGCACGCTCGAGCCGGACGGCTTTCCTCGGTCGGTGGACCCTCGTGCGGGGTGCTCCGTCGAAGGTGATGGTCCCGGCGTCGGGCTGGTCCAGGCCCAGCAGGAGGCGGGCCAGCGTCGTCTTGCCGGAGCCCGACTCTCCGACGATCCCGAGGGAGCCGCCGGGCGGTATGTGCAGGCTGACGTCATCAAGGGCCCGCAGGTCACCGAAGTTCTTCCGCAGGCCGTCTACGGCCAGCAGCGGCGTGCTCATGGAGCGCTCACCTCCAGGGGGTGCCGGCAGGCGACCTGGCCCGGATCGGACGGTTCTCGGGTGGTGGGAGCCAAAGGGACGCGGCCGGCGCGGCAGGCATCGGTGGCGCGGTCGCATCGCGGGGCGAAGGCGCAGCCCGGGGTGGTCTCGTCGAGGCCGAGAGGACGTCCGCGAACCGCGGTGAGCCGGTCGGAGTGACGGTCCAGGCGGGGCCGGGACGCGAGGAGCGCCGCGGTGTAGGGGTGGCGGGGGGAGTGGAACAGCCGGGCCGCGGGTGCGTGTTCGACGATCCGGCCCGCGTACATCACGTAGATGTCGTCGCAGATGGCGGCGGCGAGATCGAGGTCGTGGGTGACGAACAGCAGGCCGAGGTCTCGTTCGGTACGCAGCTTTGCGAGCAGGGCGATGACCTCGGCCTGGATGGAGACGTCGAGGGCGGTGGTGGGCTCGTCCGCGAGCAGGAGCCGTGGCCGGCAGGCGAGGGCTGCTGCGATCATGACGCGCTGGAGCATCCCTCCGGAGAACTCGTGCGCGTACTTCCGCAGTGCTGCGCGCGGTTCGCGCAGGCCGACCGTGGCCAGCAGTTCGGCCGCAGCGGTCATGGCTTCGGTCCGGCTCAGCCGGTCGTGACTGCGCAGTCCCTCGGTGAGGAAGTCCCCGACGGGGCGCAGCGGGTTGATCGAGGAGCGCGGATCCTGGAACACCATGGCGGCCTCGCGGGCTCGCACCCGCCGCAGTTCGCGGGGTCTCATCGTGAGCAGCTCGTGGCTCCCCACCCGTACGGAGCCACTGACCTGAGCGCCTCGGGGAAACAGCCCGAGGGCCGCGCGGCAGGTGACGGATTTGCCGGAACCCGACTCGCCCACCAGCCCGACGGTCTGCCCGGGCAGCACGGTGAGATCGACGCGGTCCAGGACGGGACGGGCTGCTCGCCCGGCCGGCAGGAAGAGCGTCATCCGCCGGATGTCCAGCAGCGGCTCGTGTGCGGTCTGGTTCATGTCAGCGCTCCCTGTGGGTGACCCGGTCGGCGAGAGCTTCGCCGACGACGGTGAAGACGACGACGGTCACCATGACGGCCAGCACCGGTGCCGCCGCGGACAGCGGTGAGCCTGCGAGTACCGCCTGCTGGGCGATCTGGATCTCCGAGCCCCAGTCCGGTGTGGGGGGCTGCACACCGAGGCCGAGGTAGGAGAGGACCGCGAGGTCGAGCAGGGCGTAGCCGAAGTTGAGCGTTGACTGGGCCAGCAGGACCGGAGAGACGTTGGGCAGGACGTGCCGCAACGCGATGGCCGGCCCGGAGAAGCCCTGGACCCGGTACGCGGTGACGTAGGGCTTGGCCTGTTCGCCGATCGCGGCGGAGCGCACCAGACGGGCGACGTAGGGCGTGTAGGCGACGCCCATGGCGAGCGTCGGGGCCAGCAGCCCCGGGCCGGTGACGGCGACCACCACCATCGCCAGCAACAAGCCGGGAAAGGCGAAGACGAGGTCGAGTCCGCGCGAGATCAGCGTGTCGAGCCACCCGCCGCGCCACGCCGCCACCAGGCCGAGAAGGGTGCCGAGGACAGAGGAGACGGCTACGACGCCGAGTGGACCGAGCAGACTGATGCGGGCGCCGTGGATGAGCCGGGACAGGGTGTCTCGGCCGGAGAAGTCGGTTCCGAGCGGATGGGCGAGGCTGGGCGGGGCGAGCGAGGAGTTCAAGTCGGTGAACTCCGGATCGTGCGGTGCCAGGAGCGGAGCCAGCACCGCGGTGATCACCAGCACGCCGAGGACGACCAGCGACGCGGAGAAGAACCTGTCGCGGCCGCCGAGGCGCCGCACGCTACGCAGCCCGGGCCGGCGACGCAGAGCGATGACGCTCATGCCGTCACCTCCCTGCGCCGCCTGGTGCGCCGAGGAGTTCGCAGCCTCGGGTCGACCAGCGGCGAGAGGAGGTCGACGGCCGTGTTGGCCACCACGAACGCCAGGACCGCCAGGAGGCTGACGGCTTGGATGACGGGGAGGTCCTTCGCGGTCACCGACTCCACCAGGAGGGATCCCACGCCGGACAGCCCGAACGCCACTTCGACGACCGCGGTCGCCACGACCAGGCCGGCCACCACCAGGCCGGTCACGGTCATCACCGGTGGTAGCGCGTTGCGCAGCACATGCCGCCGCACCACTCTGGCCTCGGCGAGGCCCCGCGAGCGGGCCACCTCGACATGCTCGCGGCCCAGTTCGGTGAGCATCGAGGTGCGGGTGATCCGCGCGAGCAGCCCGGCGATCGACAACGCGAGCGCGAGCGCCGGAAGCGTCAGGTGCCACACCCGGCCGGTGAATCCCTCACCGGCGCCGAACACGGGGAACCAGCCCAGGCCGACGGCGAACACACCGATCAGAACGATCGCCGCGATGAAACCCGGCATCGCCGACGACACCGTGGAGCCGATCACCACCACGCGGTCGACGAAACCCGGGCGCAGAGCTCCCAGCACACCCAGCGCCATACCCGCGGCCAAGCTCAGCAATGTGGCGTAGGCGGCGAGGAACAGGGTGGTCGGCAGCCGGGAGACGATGAGACCGGCGACGTCCTGACGGAACTGTACGGAGCGGCCGAAGTCTCCCCGCACCGCGCCGCTCAGCCAGTGCGTGTACTGGACGTGCAGCGGTTCGTCCAGCCGGTACTGGGTGCGGATCTGCGCCAGCACCTCCGGGTCGACCGATCGCCCCCTCAGCAGGAACGCGGCCGGATCTCCCGGGGCGATGTGGACGAGGCTGAACACGAGAAGCGAAGTCGCCAGCAGCGTCACCACGAGTGCGGCCAGTCGGCGCAGCACGAACTGGGCCGTGTTCACCGGGAGCTGCCGATCCGCGCGGCCCACGGGTAGTACAGGTAGGCGTTGGTCGCCGGCGCACCGGTGATGCGGCGGTTCATGAAGAGCGTGCCGGGCGTCTGTACCAGGGGTATCCACAGCAGTTGCTCGCTGACGGTGCGCTGCGCACGGGCCGTGAGTTCCGCCCGTGAGAGCGGGTCGGGCTCCGCGAGGGCCTCGGTGATCAGCCGGTCGTAGGCGGCGTCGCGGTAGCCGCCGTAGTTGGCGAAGCTCTCGCTGTGCCAGTTCTGGTACACCTGCAGCGGCTGCGCGATGTCCGCGTACCAGCTGGTGTGGAACAGATCGATGCCCTCTCTGGCCTTCGCGTCGCCGAACAGCGCGCCGTAGGCTTCCGGGGCGATCGCCTTGATCTCGACGTCCAGGCCGATGCGTTTTCCGGCGGCCTGGACCTCGGTCCCGATCAGCGGGTTCACCGAGCCGGCGTTGCTCGCCGCGACGACGATCGGCCGGGACGGCTTGCCCGCCTGTGCGACGAGCCGCTTGGCCTCGGCCACGTCCTGCTCGGCCGGCGGCAGCGACTTCCATGCCTTCTCGAACACGGCGCGGGCAGGTCCCTTGCCCCAGGTGAACCGGGAGGCCACGGCGCGGGACGGCTCCGCGTAGCCACCGAACGCTGTCTTGGCGAAGCCCTTGCGGTCAAGGGCCAGCGACAGCGCGCGGCGCAGCCGCACATCGGCGAGCGGGCCCTTCAGATCGGAGACGACGAGGTTCACCGTCGAGGTCGTGGGCCCGAAGACCAGAGCGCCCTTGCCGGAGGAGCGCAGGCGGGCGTAGCTCGGGGCCGCCACCCCGTACGCCCCGTCGACCTCGCCGGCCACGAGCGCGTTGACGGACGTCGTGACGTCCTTGAGGAAGACGAACTCCACGGACGCCGGCTTCGCCGCGCGAGCCGGGTCCCAGTACCCGTCATGCCGCTCCAGAGTGATCGACTGACCCTTCGACCACCGCTTCAGGCTGAACGGCCCGGTGCAGTTCAGCCCCCCGTCCGGACTGCCGAACCTCTTGCCCAGCTTCCGCACCGACGCCTTGCTCGCCACCACACCGGGCGGGACGGCCATGAGCTCGTTGAACAGCGCGTCAGGGCGGGACAGTTTCACCGTCACCTGCCGTGGCCCGGACACCTTGACGGATGCCACGTTCGCGTACGCGGTCGACCAGTAGGAACCGACCTTCGCGTCCCGGTGCCGGGACAGGCTGTAGGCCACGTCCTCGGCGGTCATCATCGACCCGTCGTGGAACGTGACGTTCTGGCGGACGGTGTAGACATAGGTCAGTGGGTCGGGGTGATCCACCTTCTCTGCGAGGTTCGGCTGCACGGAGAAGTCCGGGCCGATGCGCATCAGGCTTTCGCATACGTTCGACAGCACCGTGTTGGGCGGGTAGTCGTAGCCGTAGACCCAGTCGAGAGACGGCGGCTCGGTGCCGACGTTCCAGCGCAAGGAGTCGACAGCGCCTTTCGCCGCGGGGGTCGTGACCTGGAGCTTCGCAGATCCGGGACCGGACGGTCCCGAACCGGGCGACTGTTGGCAGGCAACGGAGGCGCTGACCAGGCAGAGCAGGGCAGCGGTCAGGCGCAGAGGTCTGGAGATCATGCCGAGATGCCTCGCAAAGGGCACATGCGCGATGGCGCGGGGGCGAAAAGAGGCGCACCGACCGCGGCGTCCGCGGCAGGACCGGGGAAGCGGCCGGTGGGCGAGAGGGAAGAGGGATGGCCGACGGACGGGGGAGCGTTCGCCGACCACGTACTCAGGAAGGCAGTCCGAGGGCGTCCCACAGGACGAAGGGGTTCATGTCCTCGCACGGCCCGATGGGGCTCGCCCCATGGTTACCGCGCGTGGCGCGGAAGTGGACGTGCGCGTGGTTCAGGCCATCGGCCCTGGTGCCGACCTTCGCCCACAACGCCCCACGAGTGAAGGTGGTCCCCACGCGCAGCTCCGATCCGTCCAACAGGTGTCCAAGGGTCAGGCTCATGTCGACGGACGGGAAGTAGACCTGGATCCACCGGTTGTACCCACCCGGGTCGTAGCCGCGCCCGACGACCCTGCCGCGGCCCCAGGCATAGACCTGGTTGCCGGTCGGGGCCCCGACATCGACGCCCTTGTGCCGCTGATCGCCGTTGCACCCGAACTGGTATCCGGGGAAGTACTCGTTGTAGTTCGACGTCGTGACGCCACCCTGAACCCCCCACCAGGTTCCTGCGGGAAGTTCCGCCGCCGCGACCGGCGGGGCGGACACCGCGGTGGACGCGGAAGCGGCGGGCGAGGCCACAGCGAGACCCGTGACCATGACCACGGCCGCCGCCACCGCCGCGAGCGTGCGGCGGGGTTCCCCAGCTACTGATCCGAGCATGAACGGCCTTCCTCTCGACGGAACACCTGGCGCGGCGGCAGAGGCCGCCTCGCCGCTCACCACGCACAACTGCGCTCGGTCGGTACGAGTCCGGCTCTGCCGGAACCCGTAATTCTTCGTACGGGACGACAAAAAACTAGGGATTAGAGGTGTCCACGTCAAGAGGTGCGGGATAGCATCATCGGCGAACCCCGCGACCGACCGCCCGATCGAGGACCGCAGAATTGGCCAGACCCAGACAGCAGGACGCGCGCCGGGAGCACCTGATCGGCGCCGCCCGTGCGGCGATCATCCAGCGAGGCCTCGGCGCCACCAGAGTGAGAGACGTGGCAGACCAGGCAGGGGTGGCCACCGGCACCGTGACCTACTACTTCCGCGAACTCGACGAGCTGTTCGACCTGGTCTTCGCTCAAGCCGTCAACCGGTTCTGCACCGAACGGGAGAACGACGCCGCCTCCCGCGCAGACCCCCGCGAACAGCTCGCCGCCGTCCTGCGCTCCGGCCTGCCCACCGGACCTGACGACGAACTGTGCTGTCTGCTCTACGAGTTCTCCCCGCAGGCCCGGCGTCGGCCGGGAGACGCACGGCTCCGTAAACAGCTCTACGAACGGCAAGTGGCGCTGTACGAGCGCATCCTCGTCGCCGGCGCGGAAACCGGCGCCTTCGTGCCGCGGAGTCCCCCAGCTGAGATCGCCGCCAACCTGGTCGCGCTCGAGGACGCGTACGGCTACCACGTCATCGCGCAGACCTCCATGAGCCGAGCCGGCGCCGAAGCGCACCTCTTCGGCTACGCGGCCCTCGCCACAGCCGACACCTTGCTGGCGCCGTGATGCCGAGGCCGACGTTGTGTCTGTGAACCGCGGGCCGTCCTGAGGCCAATGACGCTGCCGAGCCCTGCGCGTTGGTGCTGCCAGATTCAGGTGCTGGATGCACCGAAGGTCTCGATCGTGCAGCGTGCAGCTCCGCTGCGCTCGATCCTGGCATCGCTGGTGATCAGCGGAACACCGAAGCTCTCGGCGAGGGCCACGTAATGCGCGTCGTAGACGGAGAGGTTGTTCGACAGCTCACGTACGCGCTGCCACAGGACCAGCGTGGGGTGCAGGTCGAGGGCGAGGGCCTGGTAGTCGGTGATCGCCTTCAGGGCCTCCTTTTCCGTGATCTTCGGCTTGTCCCCTCGCCGGCCGCGGGCGAGCCCGAAGGCGGCTGAGGTGATCTCGTAGTCCAGCAGGCCGGGCGCCGCGAGAGTGTCGGCGCGGCCTACTCGCTCACGGATCGCGGTTCCGGTCCTGCCGTGGTCGAGGAGGAAGTGCACGAGGCTCGAGCAGTCAATGACGATCAACGTCGGTCCCGCCCATCCTCGATGGCGTCGAGGATGTCGGGCGTGCTGAGCTCGGTGCGGGTTTCACGCTCCATGCGTGTGGCCATTTCCGCGAGGGTGGGCTTGACGGCCTCCCGGGAGAGGAGATCGAGGGTGTACGCCTGGAGCGACTTGCCCGCCTGTGCGGCGCGGACCTTCAGAGCGTTGACTGTGTCGTCCGGGACATCCCGGATCGTGATCGCGGTCATGACTCCAGTTTAGCAGCGTTGCAGGCAATATGCAGTCCTCGGTGTCGGCGGGCACGGAAGGGGCAGCGGATTCTGTGATCACCGGACGCGGAACATCTCTGTGTGTCACCGTGCGATCGCGTTGTGAAGCCGCACCCACCCATTGAGGAGCACGATGCCCGCACCCACCCTTGAGCAGAGCGCGGCTGTCGATACCTTCCGGCGTGGGGGGCACATGGTCCTGCAGGCTGGCGCCGGAACCGGGAAGACGACGACGCTGGCGATGCTCGCGGCCAGTACAACCACATCAGGCCGGTACATCGCGTTCAACAAGTCGATCGCGAACGACGCAGCCCACAGGTTCTCCAGCAACGTGCGGTGCAAGACCGCGCACTCTCTCGCCTTCGGCGCCGTGGGTCACAGGTACGGGTCCCGGATGAACGCGCCCCGGCTGCCGGGCTGGAAGATCGGTGCCTCCCTGGGCATCGCCGTCAACATGCGCATCCGCATTGGCGAGCGGAACGTGACCAACAAGGCGCTCTCGTACACCGTACTGCGGACCGTCACCCGCTTCTGCCAGTCCGCGGACCGCACCATCCAGCGCCACCACGTCCCGCGCCTGCGCGGCATCGAAGCCGAGAACCTGCACGCCCAGCTCGTCGACGTCGTGCTGCCGTACGCCAACCGGGCGTGGGAAGACGTCCAGAATCCCCAGGATGGCGTCGTACGCTTCGACCACGACCACTACCTGAAGATCTGGGCCCTGACCGAGCCCAGGATCGAAGCGGACTTCCTCCTGCTCGACGAGGCCCAGGACACCAACCCCGTCGTCGAGAAGGTCTTCAACGCCCAGCGCGAACACGCCCAGTTGGTGATGGTCGGTGACTCGGCCCAGGCGATCTACGGCTGGCGCGGCGCCCGGGATGTGATGAGCGCCTTCGACGGTACCCAGCTGGCCCTGTCCCAGTCCTTCCGTTTCGGCTCCGCGCTCGCCGAGGAGGCAAACCGGTGGCTGCATATCGTCGACTCCCCGATCCGGTTGACCGGTACCCCGGCGATCAACACCCGCCTCGAACGCGTCCAGGAACCGGACGCGATCCTGTGCCGGTCCAATGTCGGCGCGATGCTCGAAGTCATGCGCTTGCTGGAGGAAGGCCGCCGCGTCGCCCTCGTCGGTGGCGGCGAGGCCCTGCGGGCTCTTGCCCGAGCCGCCCGCGACCTCAAGACCGGCAGGCGCAGCACCCACCCCGAGCTGATCCTCTTCGACTCCTGGGGCGAACTCCAGGAGTACGCCGAATACGACCCGTCCGGCCGTGACCTGCTGCTCCTGGTCGATCTTGTCGACGAACACGGCGTCGACGTCATTCTCGCCGCGGTGGACAGACTCTCCGTAGAGCAGGGCGCTGAGATCGTGGTCTCCACCGCCCACAAGGCCAAGGGCCGAGAATGGGCCTCCGTCCGCATCGGCGAGGACTTCACCGAGCCGATGGACCAGGAAGAGACGGACGAGAACGGTGACCCACTGCCCGGAGACATCGACGACGCCGAAGCCCGCCTCGCCTACGTCGCCGTCACCCGCGCCCGTCAGCGACTCGACATCGGCGGTCTGGGCTGGATCAACCAGCACCCCGACGGCAACCCCGGCGGAAAACATCCGCGCCAAGAGCGCGAAGCCCCCTCTCCCTGGGACACGTTGGAATCATCTCCGAACTGAACCGACCGCCGGGGGTGCCTGCCGATCGAGGCCACACCTCCACTCGCTGCCGACGCAGGTGCTTTTGTCGAGGTCGGACAAGCACTCTGTCTGCCCGTCTGCGGCGTCAGGAGCTACGCTCGCAGCCACGCAGTGCCCCCGCTGACCTCTTCCTGCTGCCTCACCGGTGGACAGCCGGTGGACAGCCGGTGGACAGACGCCTTTGGACGGTGCATCACGAAGAAGCACGAGTCAACTTCCTGCACGTGCTCTGATCAGCACAAACGTCAGCGGCCAGTACGGCGAAGCACCAAGCAGCACGAACGCTCGCGGTCTCGTAATGCGTAGGTCTCGGGTTCGAATCCCGAAGGCGGCTCAGAGAAAGGCCAGGTCAGACATTGTCTGACCTGGCCTTTTCTGTTTCCGAGGCGTGGCCGGGTGTGCGGCTAGAGTGCTGCAGGTTTGCTTGCGTGAGCGATGCGTGAGCGGCAGGTCCCGTGGCCTGCGACTCGGCACCTCTGACATGTGGCTTGCGCCGTTGCAGGAAGCTTGCTGATTTGGAGCAAGGATGGGCACTGTCGGTGGCCAGTGAGAGACTTGCATCATGGCGCTGCGGTCACCCATCTACCTGGACACCGAGACCCTGCTTTCGCAGGCGGAGTACTACGACATCGACGTGCCGCGGCAGGCGGATATCGTCGAGAAGACAGTGCGCAAGAGGTCCGGTGTCGGAAAGGCTGGCATCTCCGGCTTCGGAGTGGATGCGTCCATGGGAACGGACGTCGAATATCAGTCGGCCTACAGCCTGGAGCCGAAAGAGAAAGTGACCGTCAGCAAGGTCATCGATTCCCTCATTGGTGCCGCTGCCGCAGTCAAGGTTGACCCGGACGGCAATACAGTCCTCGGGAAAGACGATCTCGTTGAGGTTGAGGGGATCACTCGTATCACCGCTGCTAGCCTAGACGGCAAGATGTTCTTCATCTTTCGGCGGCTCATGGAGACTGCGGAAGGTGATCTGGGCAGCATCTTCGACTTCGATATCAGTGACGCGAGAGTCGCCGAGCAGCTGAAGCAGGTGTATCTACGAAACGAACTCCTGCCCATCCCAGTCTTGTTGGAGCTAGCCGGGTCGCGCCTGCCGCAGAAGGTCTACATCAACGTGAGCCCGGACCACTTTCTCGACGAAGCATCTGCCAATAGGGTAGAGGGTGAACTGCGCGTCTTGGGTAGTGTCAGTCGCCTCATCCCTGATGGCGACGACGGGTACCTCAGCGCCGAGGAGTGGCTGCTCCATGGCTGGGAGCACATGATGCGGCGCAAGCTGATGCCCAGCGTGGGTGACGTTGTAGAGAGCGTAGTGAATCAGTTGCAGCTCGAACTTCCGGCCGAGGACGTACGCGCCTACATTGCAGGTCCCGCCATCGTGGTGGATGCAATCGCGCTCTACTGAAAGTACTCTCATCAGGTGTTTTTGCTTACTGTGTATCGCGCCTTCCGGTCGGAGTAGGAGGAAATGAGCGGAAGTGCTGTGGCCCCTACTTCTTGGGGCTTCTTTCGCTACGCCTTCTTCTTTCCTGCGGCCGGGGGCTTTGTGTCGGCCGCCAGCATGAGTGTGGCTCCTTCGTGGCGGGTGGCCGGTCAGTGGCCTGTTACGACGAAGCGGAGGTAGCGGCGCAGGCCAAAGGCGCGGCGGTGTTCCGCGCCCGCTGCGGTGAGCTGGGTGACCAGCAGGCCATGCGTGGTGGTGGCGTCGGTGAGTTGAGCCTGGCGCTGAAGCAGCACCGCGCGCTGCTGCTGGGTGGCCCCCTGGTGCTGCTGCTTCTCCACGTTGGTCTGCTGCAGACGAGTGGTGATGCGCTGTTGGAGCTGGTCACGCTTGTGGCGGGCCGCGTTCTCGGCCTGCGTGATTTCCGCTTCGTATCTCTTCTTTCGCGCAGCGAACTGTTGCCGTATCGCGGCCCGTTCCTGGACGCCTACGCTGGTGGGAGCCGACTTTCGGGCCCGCTGCTCCAGTGAGGTCCGCCAGCTTTCGAGCGCTGCTGCTCGGACCTCGCCGACGCCTGGGATCTTGACCTGATGTCCGTTAGAGCGGATGAGGTACGCGTCACGGTTGCCGTATCTGCTGCCCTGTACGTACCGGACCCCGGTGAAATCGGCGGCTGTGTGGATACCGGCGGCGATCAGGTTTGTGACCGTCCCGCTGCCCATGTTGGAGAGCTTCTTGACGTCTTGGATGGACGTCCGGCGTAGCCTGTCCTGGACGTGTGTCCTGACCGCCGATGCTAGCGCGGCGTCTAGTTGCTTCTGTTCCTTGCTGGTCAGACCGCTCAGCTTGGTCCTGAGCTTCCCGGTCTCCTTGTTGAGCGTGACGGTGATCCGCGACTGCTCGTCGCGCAGCTCGGTCTGCAGGCTCTTGATCTGCTGGCTGATCTGCGTGTCCCGGCTCGCGCTGGCCGCGTTCAGGGCTTCGATCTCCTGGTGGATCCTCTGCGCCGCTGCCACCGAGTCCGCCAATGCATCCACCTGCTGTTGGAGCACCACTATCCGGGCCTTCGAAGCCTGAGTTTCGGGGCGGGAGCGTCGGGTGGCGTGGAGGGCCCCGCCAGACAGGAGCAGGGCTCCCAGCTGAGCGGCGCCCACGTAGCCCGTCGGCAGCATGCTGATGGCCGTCAGTGCGGCCGGCGCTGCCGATCCGGTCAGCGCGAACACACCGGCGAGGATGTCTGTGGGGCGCCGGCGGGCAAAGCCTGTACCGGCGGCTGTACCCATACCCGCGCCGCTTGCCGCAGGCGTGTTCCGGGGCTGCGGAATGTGCCCGGCCAGCCAGGAGGGGGCTCCGCCCTGCTGGATCACCGCAGGGGCCGGACGCGGGGACGGGGTCGGGATCGCCCCTGCCGTGGTCAGCGGGGGAACCGCCTGGGCGGTCGCCGTGAGGTGCCCGTGCGTCTGAGCAGCCAGCGACCGGAGGTCTTGGTCTGTATGGGTCAGCAGCAAGCTCCAGGCCAGTGAGGATCGCGGCTCCTTGAAGTCGTCCTCTTTCAGGATCAGGAACTCGCCCTGTTTATCGTGCAGTTGGTCCCAGATGGTGGGATCAGTGGCAATCGCAACGAGGCTGAGGTAGATGACCCAGGCCGAGAAGCGGTCCATAGCAGGGCCGAAGTCCGCGCTCGTACGGGTCGGGGACTGGTAGTTGCGGTGTCCGTTCTCCGTGGCGCCCTTCCCCTTCAGCGCAGGTACGTACATCCCGTCGTAGTCGACAAGGCGGAGCGTGCTGTCGGCGGCGATCAGGAGATTGCCGTGCTGGAGGTCGCCGTGGGCGACGCCGAGTTTCTCCAGGTCGGCGACCAGTGCAGCGAACCGCTCAGCCGTCCTGAGAACCGCCGCCGCGTCCCGGACGTTTTGCTCGATCCACGTGATCAGGCTGGCGCCTTCCACCCAGGCCATCTTCAGAGCCGGGTACCACTCACCGGCGACGAGGACGCCTCTTGGCAGATACTCCATGCCGACCGGCCAAAGCTGGGACAGCCCGGAGGGCCTGAGGCCGGCTAGCTGTCTGCTGATGGCCTGATAGCGGGCCTCTAGCGTGCTGCTGTCGCGAGTGAAGCACTTCAGTGCGTACCGCTGTCCGCCCGGGGCGGTGATGGAGAAGACGCTTGCAAAATTTCCCGAGATCGCCTTCGGGCCGAGTACGGGGCTCTGCTGGACCGTCCCGTGCTTGAGGTCAGGGTCCTCGAAGCACAGCGTGGGGTTCTGGAGGGCTTCCACATAGTTTGCGCCGGTCGGGAATTTCCGTCCTGCGGCAGGTCCGCCGGTGCGGGAGACCGCCATTACCCCTCCGTCTTCACCCGCATGCGAATGAGGGCTACGTCGTCGTTACGCATCCGGGACTTGTCGCGCTCGCTCTGGACCCACTCGGCAAAGGTCTCTTCGCCCAGATCGGCAAGCTTTCCGAGCTGCTTGCCGGATCCGCCCGAAGCGATTTCAGGGTGTGGTAGCAACCATGCGGCCAGCGCATCGGTTGCCAGCAGCAGCTCGTCGTCCGCGCGTAGTTCACCAGTCGCGGTCGACGCGCGGTCTGCGATCAGCTCGGCATCCCAGTTGCGGCTGCCGAGCAGCTGTGGGGTGATGCCGAAGCCGTCTCCGTCAGCGATGGGAAATGAGGTGATCAGCTGGCCCTCGCGGAGGTGCAAGAGGCAACTGTCGCCGAGGGCGAAGGCGTGCCAGGTCCAAGGCCGTGGGTCCTCAGGGTCTTCCGGAACCGCTGGTGCCGCCCGGATGTGGACGGCTACCAGCGTGGCGAAGGCCCCTTTTTCCAGCCCTGGCTGCTCGTACCAGGTGATGGGTCGGCCGCGGGCCGCCCGCTCCGCCTGATACTCCGCGATGTAGCCGTCCCACTGACCGACGGTGCGGGTCAGGAGATCCTGGACGAAGGACTCGGACTGGCTGGTCTCCCCATCGCGTTGGCGGTCGTCGGCAGCCACCATCGAGGCGACGGCGCCTCTTACGAGCTGCCTGGCCCAAGCACCGGAGAGCAGACTCTCGGACGCCCCATCCGACACGGCGGCGAAGACAGAATGCTCGTCGGGTGACGACGCAACGTATGTGGCGTCCTCACATTCCTCTGGAGAGCTGCCTGCCTTGGGCACCAGGAAGCACTGGAAGTCGATGGGCGTTGGGTGTGCGCCCATGCCGATCAGCGCAGTTCCGTGGCGCGCGTACCGATGTCGAGGAACTCGACGATGGAGGTAATGTCGGCGTTGTAGACGAAACCGCGTGTGGCTTCGCTGACCCGGTGCCCCTGCGAAGCAGCGTAGGAGCGCATGTGGCTGGGCAGCACGCTCGACATGTGGAAGAGCAGCCGGGAGTAGGTGTCCGGGAGTTCGCCCTCGCTGTCGGGGAACGTGACGGGAGTCCCGCCGGCCCCGGACACGTGCAGGTTGAAGAGCAGCACCGACCCGTCGGCGGTGGCGTGCGAGGCGAGCCCGATGGCCGCGCTCGTGGGATCACCGTCGGTGGACTCGCCGTCGGTCAGGTTGAGAACGATGGGCGGGAAACCGCCCGGGTGCTCATCAACCCAGCGGGCTACCAGGGAGTCGGCGTAGCCGAGGGCGCGGGTCATGGGAGTGCCGCCGTTGGTGACCGGGTCCATCCAGACAGGGAACTGAACGGTTGTCTCGACGAGGCCGCCAGCGCCATCCGGAACCTTCTTCGTACGGCTCTCCAGACGGGCGGGGTTGTTCGCAATCTCGCTCAACGGTACGAGGTCCCGGCCAGCGAGCGCGCCGGTGAAGGCAGAACCGACCTGGTTGTGGCCGTAGCCGATTACCGCGACATGGAAGTAGTCGCGGACGCCTTCTTCCTTTGCGCACTTGACCGAGAGCTCGGTCAGCAACCGGTTGATGGCGTCCGACACGACCTGGGCGCGCTGCTGTACCGCCTCACCGCTGCCGATGGGATCGCTCATCGAGGCTGACTGGTCTACGAGGAAGATGAAGCAACCGGGGTTGGTCCGGCTGATCTCGGCGGTGTACGGCATCTCGGCGACCAGCTCCTCTGCGTGGCAGGGGCTGAGCGCCGCGGCATGGGACGCGCACGGAAACCTGACCCCCCAGGGAGGCTGATGGTAGCGGATGCAGTGCAGCTCAGTTAGCGGGATTGGAGGTCTTCACATGTTCCGAAAAGGCTTGATGTACTCGTCGGTCAAGCTTCCGGCGACGCCGCCCGCGGCAGTCTGGACTCACGCGTCGTGACGTGGGGCGTCTGGGGTCCGTCGTTGCACGTGACGGCCTGGGACTCGAGCCCTCGGCCGTGACCGGATGGGCTCTCAGCCCTTCTTGGCGTCCTTCTTGGCCTTGGCCTTCTTCTTCCGCTTGGACTTCGCCTTCTCGGCCTTCAACCCGAGAACCCCGACTCCTATTCCTCCCCCGCCCGAGCGGCCTGGCCCACCACAGCTATCCCCGGCTGGCCCGGCGCTCATCTGGGTCCGGCCCAGGCCGCCTATGCCACAGCGGAGATGCACGATGGCCCGGCTGACGGCAGCGAGGCGGACCCGGCAAGGAGCCTGGAGACCATTCCCGACGCGGAGCCGACGCCAGGCTCGGATCTGCTGGACGAACTGCGCTCCCAGGTAGCCCAGTTCGTGATTCCGCCCTCTCCCGAGGTGCTGGACGCGACCACCCTCTGGGTGGCGGCGACGCAGCTCCAGCCCGCCTGGCAGCACGCCCCGCGGCTGGCAGTGGTGGGACCTGCGAAGCGGTGCGGGAAGTCTCGGCTCCTGGACGTGCTGACCGAAACGGTCCACGAGCCGATGCTCACCATCAACACCACACCAGCGGCCATCTTCCGCTCGATCAACGAGGAGGAGCCGCCGACGCTGCTGGTGGACGAGGCCGACACCATCTTCGGCCCCAAGGTCGCGGAGAAGAACGAGGAGACACGCGGCCTCCTCAACACCGGCCACCAGCGCGGCCGGTACGTCACCCGGGTCGTTGGCAACGACCACACCCCGCACAAGTTCGCCACCTTCGCCATGGCGGCCATCGCGGGCATCGGTGACCTGCCGGACACCGTCATGGATCGATCCGTCGTCATCCGCATGCGCCGCAGGGCCGAGGGCGAGAAGGTCAAGCCCTTCCGCTCGCGACGTGACATCCCCGCTCTGCACGAACTGCGCGACCGTATCCGCGCCTGGGCCCTCCCGCTACTGGAGGACGCTGCGAGCCTGGAGCCGGAGATGCCGGTCGAGGATCGAGCCGCCGACACCTGGGAGCCTCTTGTGATCGTTGCGGACCTGGCCGGCGGCCGCTGGCCACGGCTCGCGCGGATCGCGTGCGCACGGATGGTCGCGGCCGAGGTGGCGGCCGAGGAGGACCACCCGAGTGGGGCGCGCATCCTCGCTGACATCCGACGGGTCTTCTTCGCGCAGCGGGAGGCGGACAGCCTCTCCACCGAAGACCTCCTGCACCACCTGAACGCGGACGCCGAAGCTCCGTGGGGAGAGCGTGGACGCTACGGCCTGACCTCCCGGGAGCTCAGCGGGATGCTGCGCGACTACGACATTCGGCCCGGCAACGTGCGCATGGCCGACCGGACTCAGCGCAAGGGCTACACCCGCAACAAGTTCCTGGACGCCTGGCGGCGCTACTGCCCGACCATCCACCCGGTCGACGCTCGTCGCGGCGAAAGCTGACCCCCACCTCCCTGGTTGCCGTACTTGCCGTCCCTGCCGTGATCGTGCAGGTCAGGGCCCACATCAGCAAGACGGCAGCCGAGGGCAAGACGGCAGCGCACGCGCCTGAGCACGTGCAGCCAGCAGGGGCACGGCGTCCAGATCCGTCTTGCACCGTCTCAGGCGTCTTCGCCGTATCGCAGCAGGTCACAGTCCTGCTCGCTGGGACGGCTGCCGCGACCGGCCGTCCCAGCGGATGCAGGCGCTCGGACACGAGCCGGGGCGGATCCGCCTCACCCCTGTCCCGAGTCGGGACAAGACGCCAGAGCTTCTGCCAAGACGGCACGTCCGGCGCGCTGCCGTACCGCGCTGACCTGCACGTGCAACGCACAAGACGGCAAAGACGCCCCTCACCCACTACCCCCAAGGAGATTCCCGCTTGACCGCCCCGCACCTCACCACGTCATCGCCGCAGACCCGAGATGACGTCCCAGCCGAAGAGCAGCGACCGAAGCGTGCCGACGCAGAACAGCTCGCGCTCGGCGCGGCCGGCATCGTCATCGTGGCCCTGACAGCCGGAGCGTTCTGGCTGTCCTACGCGCACCTCGCCGATGTCGCCGGCCAGCACGGGCTCGGCGCATCCCCCATCCGCCGGTGGGCTTGGCCTGCCACCTTGGACGCGTTCATCGTCGCCAGCGAACTGCTCATGCTGCGTGCTGCGCTCCGGCGTACGACCGACCTCTGGGCGGTCGCCGTGACCGCTGCCGGATCGGTCGGCTCTATCGCACTGAACGTCGCTGGGGTCAGCGGCGCGGACAACGGACGCAGCGTTCCGCTCCTCGACTACGTGGTCGCTGCCGTCCCTCCGGCCGCCGCGATGGTCGCGTTCGGCGTGCTGATGCGACAGATCCACCAGCTTGTGGCACCAACCGATGCCCCATCCGGTATCGGCTCCGTAGCTGTGCGGAACCGGCCGGTCGGTGAGCACGGTGAGGGTCGATGGCAGGACGCTGCCGCCGAGGATCCGCCAGTTTCTGGCGAGGAGCGGACGGAATTTACGTCCCCGGTGCCAGAGGCCAAACCAGTTGGCGGCCGTCCTCCGAAGGCGACCATCGCGGAACTGGAGGCCATCGGTCGGGCCGCCGGTCGTCAGCACGGCAAACTCACGCGTGACCTGCTGCGAGCTGCCGTGAAAGAACGGAATCTGACGATCGGCAGCGCGCGGCAGACCGAAGTCATGGAGTCGCTCCGGCCGGAACTCGAAGCCGCTGGCGTCAAGGTCTCCGGCGGTTGACGCCTCGCGTGCTCGGGTGACCGGAACCCTTCCGGTCACCCGGTCACCCGCCGGTCGCCCCGCAGATCCCCACACCTGTGGACAACGCGATGGCTCGCGCCACCGGGTCGCCGTGATCCTGTCCGCCGAGCCGCATTTGGAGCATCTTCCATGCAGCACAGCCAGCACCTACCTGACGACACGCCCGCTGAGCCGTCCGCCTCGACACGGCCCCCTACGCTGCTGTCCCGTCTGCGTCGGGCATTTGGGCGGACGGCCCCGGGCGGAGCCAGTAGTACCCCGAGTCCGACTCAAGGCCGGTCTTCGGGGATCTCCGCCCCGGGGGTGGCGGAGACGGCCCAGCGCCAAGGGGCGCCTGGCCGGCAGGTCGGGGCCGAGGGCGGCCCCGACCAGGACGAGCTCCACGCCGTCCAGCAGCAGATCCTTCGCCCAGCACATGCCACCGAACCGACGGCCGGCGAACGAGCACCGCAGAGCGTGCAGCCGACGATTCGCCGCTTCACCGGCACCAAGCGGACCGTCCGTGTCGGACCGCTGCGCTTCACCGGCGACGAGCACGCCGCGCTCCAGGAGGCAGCAGCCGAGCACGGCTACAAAGGGGAATCCGGCTTCACCGCAGACATCGCCCTCACCTTCATCACCGGTCGGTTCACGGCGAACCTGCCGCTGTCCGAGGACCGCCGCCGCACCCACATGTTCCGCGCTCAGGTGCTGCGCGAGCTCAACCGGATCGGCGTCAACGTCAACCAGATTGCCCGCGACCTCAACAGCGACCTCACCCCGCCCGACGTACGTGACCGTCTCGATGAGCTGCACCACCTGCTGGACCTGCTCGCCGGGGCCCTGTGTGAACCCGCCGAGGCGGAGAAGGAGAAGGCCGCGTGATAGCCGCCATCAAACCGGCCGGAGCCAACACCCGTGGCCTGCTCGCCTACCTCTACGGCCCCGGCCGCCACGACGAGCACCTCGACCCGCACATCGTCGCCGGCTTCGCGATGCTCGGCATGCCCGACCCCGGCCGGAACCCGGACGCCACCCTCACCCAGCTCGCCCACCACCTGGACGAACCCGTGCACCTCCGGAACAGCGAGTTCGGGAAGAAGATCACCGACCACGTCTGGCACTGCCCCGTCCGCGCAGCCCCCGAGGACCGGCACCTCTCCGATGCCGAGTGGGCCGACATCACCCAGCGCATCGTCGAAGCCGCCGACATCGCCCCGCCTGGCGACGACCTCGGCTGCCGCTGGATCGCCGTGCGCCACGCGGACGACCACATCCACATCCTCGCCACCACCGTCCGCGAAGACGGCCGCCGCCCCAAGCTCCACGGCAGCGGTATCCGCGTCGGCGACGCCTGCCGCCAGATCGAGACCGACTACGGACTGGGCCAACTGAAGAAGGGCGACCGCACCGCCGGAAAGCGCCCCACCCAGGCAGAGATGCACAAGGCCCAACGCCTCGGCTGGGAGCAGACCAGCGGCGACTGGCTCCAGGACCGCATCCGCACCGCCATCCCCCACGCCGGCAACGCCGAGGAACTCCTCGCCTACCTCGAAGCCGACGGCATCGCGATCAAACCCCGCCGCGGACCGTCCGGAGATCTCCTCGGCTACGCCGCCGGCCGCCCCGGCGACCTCAACAAGGACGGGAAACAGATTTTCCACCCCGGCGGAAGGATCGCCCCCGACCTCACCCTCCCCAAGCTCAAGGCCCGCCTCGAAACCACCGCACCCGAAGAACACCCCACCGCACGCCGACAGCGCCCCACCACCCCCTGGCACCAGGCCACCGATGCCGTCGACATCCTCAACTCCGCCATGGCTGACGACACCCACGCCCAGGCCCACATCACGGCACTCGGCGAACTCATCGAGGCCACCGCGCAGAAAGCCCCTGATGATTCCCGAGCCGAACTACGAACCGCAGCACGGACATTCGCCCGCGCCCAGCGCTCCCAGATCCGAGCCGAGCACCAGGCCGCCCACACCCTGCGCTGCGCGGCCCGCGACATCGCCCACACCGCAACCGGCCCCGATGGCAGCACCTTCGCCGCCCTGCTCGCCGCCCTCGTCTGGGCCACAATCATCGCCGCCCGCTGGCACGAGGCGAAGAACCACACCCACCAGGCCGAAGCCGCCCGCCAGACCCTCCACCACCTACACAGCACCGCCGACCACGCCCTCGCCCCGGTCATCGACAACCTCGCCGCTCGTCAGCCGAGCGACCAGGCCAGCCGAACCCTGGCCCATGACGTCCGGGCCGCCGTCCCCGACCACGCCGACCGCATCCTCACCGACCCGCCTGGCCAGCGCTCGCCACCGTCCTGGCCGATGCTGAAGCCGGCGGTCACAAGCCCCACCAGCTCCTTAAGGAAGCCGCCGCTCAGCGCGAACTCACGAGTGCCCGCCAGCCCGCCCGCGTCCTGATCACCCGCATCCAGCACACCAGCCGCAACCCCGCACCCAACCTCCGTGCCGAGGCGGCCCGCAGGACTACGACCATGCGACTGTCCGCGACTGCACTATCGGCCGGTGTGGCTGAGCCCGCACGGTCGGCGGTCCCAGCTGAACAGAAGCACCGTCCACGTCTGTGAGGGAGGAGGCGTTCTTTGGCTCGGAAGTCCTGCATCCAGGCAAGATCCAGTAGGTCGTGGAGCCTTGGTGCTCTCCCGCAGTTCCCCGCCGGAACTTGGAGAGGTCTACGCGGACAAGGTCCCGTCGAGGTAGTCCTGCACCGGCTCGAACAGCCCGTACGGCACATACTCCGGGATGTCGCCATGGGATACCCAGGCAAGCTCGGCAAGCTCCTCGGTATCGGCGACGTGAGCTCTGCCGCCCAGGATCTGGCAGGCGGTGTAGGACATGAGGCGGCCTGTCTTGGGGTGAACGCGCTCGCCGAGCAGCTTGACCGCCTCGACGGTCAGCCCTGTCTCCTCCTTGGTTTCCCGTACGGCGGCGGCCTCACGTTCCTCGCCGGGCTCGACCTCCCCGGCGGGGAACTGCCAGGAGAGCTGCCCCTCGCTCACCCGGCGGCGGACCATGAGCACGCGGCCCTCGTGAACGACGATGGCGGCGGCGATGCCCGGCCGCTCGTCCGTGGTCTGCTGCGTCACGACTGCTCCTCCAAGAGGCCCAGGCTGGGTGGGAAGACCGTATCGGTGGACGTGAAACGGTCGCTGCGTTGTCAGACCGTTCGTCTCGGCGCTTCCGCTGAAGGCGCGCACGCCAATGACCCGCCCCGGCCACGGGCTCTCGCTGCAGGGGACAGCGGGCGGCAGCGTGACCGGGACGGGGGCTTAACTACGGCGGAAGAGCCTGCTCTGGCTCCGATGCTTGCCGGTTGTCTTGCCGGAGGTCGACTGCCCCACCTGGGCGGATTCGCTCGGCCGGGTGGAGCCGGCCGGGCGGTTCTCGTTGAAGAAGGATTGCCAGACCCGTTCCTGCAGCTCGCCGATGCAGGCGCCGCACGCGTACATCGGGGCCTGGGCCCCGGCAACTCTGGCGGGGCCGATCCACAGGACGCGCGTCCACCGCTGTCCGCAGTAGAGCCAGCAGAGTCCGTCGACCCACTCGTTGCCGTCGTCGGTGGCCGCCGGTGAGGGCAGTCCTCCTCGGGCGAACTCGGCGATCCCGGGGATCACCCTGTGCTGTAGGGCGACTTCCGTCAGCATCGCTCGTCTCCCTCCGTGATCAACGGTCCTGGGCCGTAGGGGAAGCGTCCTTCTGTTTCTCGGCTTCGGAGAACAGGAGGGTGGGCTCGGCGAGGATGTCGCGGCCGGCCTCGCTCTTGTAGATCTCGTCGACGCTGCCGAACCGGGCCGCGGTGTAGTCGAGGTCCAGCAGGGCGGCGGCTTGGCGTACCGATGCCTCGTCGGGTCCTTCGATCTCCAGGAAGGTGGGGAGATCGGGCCAGGTGTCGAAGTCGAAGGCGACCTCGCCCAGGCGCCATTCCTCGCGGTAGTTCTCCTGGTAGCGGACTTCGGTGAGGCCGACCCGGCGCAGGATGTCGGCCATGGCGTGCAGGTCGGTGACCTCGGTTTCGATCTCCGTGGTGCCGTTGATCGTCGTGGCGTCGGTGACCTGCTTGAGCGTGAGCGTCGAGCGGGTGCCCTCGTCCCGCAGCCGAATCCAGGCTCCGCCGTCGAGGGAGTCGTTCTCGAAGATCTTGCGGGTGAGGAGAGTGCGGGGGAACGCCTGGACGGCACCGAGGGCGCTCAGCTTGGTCTGGAGGTCGGCGACGTCTACGGCCAGGAACTTCGCCTCGTACTCGTGCTTCATGGGGCCTTCTCTCAGAAGTGGTCGGTGAGGGTGGACGTTCGGGCTGCGAGCAGCAGGCCCATGCGGTGGGTGTGGTCGTGCAGCTGGCCGACGTGGGGCCGCTCGGTGAACTCGGTGGTGCGCAGGGTGAGCAGGACCTCCCAGTCGCCGATGAAGTGGGGGTGAAGGCGTTCCGGGGAGGTGTAGTGCTCGATCATGTGGTGGCGTCTTTCGACGGGCATCATGAACTCCGCGCCGAACACGCCGCCCGGGCGGACCAGGCGCTGCATGCGGTCGACGAACTCGCCGAGCGGGCGGTGGTGGTTGGCACTGTAGTGCCATGAGCAGCTCGTCCAGACCGCGTCGCACTGCAGGCCCAGGGGTTCACCGTCCAGGAAGTCGTCCTCTACGACCTCTACGCGTTCGTGGAGTTCTTCGAGCTTCAGTCGATCGATCAGGCCCAACGCGTGGGCCTGGCTGTCACCCGGGAGGTGGACGTCGCCCCCATGGAGGGCGACCGCGTCACGTTCGACGGCGACGACGCGGTAGCCGGCGGCGGCGAGGGGTAGGACGAACTTGCCGTCGCTCGCGCCGACCACGGCGACGGTGGCGTCAGGGGCGACACGTTCCCGCAGTGTGGCGAGGAACTGCGGGAAGAACGTGAGGGTGTGCTCCCACAGGCTCTGAGTCTGCATGAGGGTGCGCTCCTTGCGTATCGGTATCCATGATCACTCGAAGGACCTCGTCGGGGCTGCGCCCCGTGGTGTCGACGCGATGCATCGGGAACGATGCATAGGCGTCCGTCACTCGGGCCGTAGCGGTCTCGATCAGCGAGTCCCACCGCGACACCGGCTTGTTCCGCCCAGCGAGTCGACGCTGTCTCTCAGTGTCGTCGCAGACGAGGTGGTACGTAGCAGGTGTCGGCAGCCAACTCGGCAGGGTGATACCGAGCCGTGCCCCCAAGGCCCGGTGAGTGGTGAGGCACCGGGCGAAGTAGCTCTCGACGACGACCGGGACGCCGGCGTCGAGGTGGTGCTGGATCTCCTCGGCCGCGGTGAACAGGCCAGAGAGGTAGAAGCACATCCGTGCCTCTACGTTCGTCCGCTCGTCCAACGCCTGTCTGAGCGGCTGGTAGGGCAGCGGGACGGTAGCGACGAGGACGGCCTGCCGGGCGGCGGCGAGCATGGGCGCCAGGGTGGATTTGCCGGTGCCGCGTAATCCCTCCAGGCTCTCGAAGCGCGGGTGATCAGGCACGGCCGTACACCACGTCCGGTACCGCGAGGGTGAGCTCGTCGACGGACGAGGGCTTGTGGACGATGCGTCCTGCTGCCTTCTCGTACCAGAAGGCGTGCGCGTCCTTACCCACGGCCTTGCAGGACATGGTCAGCGCACCGCGCGGGTCGACCTCGATGCGGTCGATTTCGCGAGGACCGTCGGAGGGCGCGCACACCTGCGGGGCGCCGTCCTCGGAGAGGTCCTCATCGACGATCACCTCCAAGGGCAGATCGGCTGACGCCAGCTCGTCCCGGAGCCGGCCGTAGGCGGAAGGGGAGGTGACCAGCAGTTCGGGGTGGTCGGCGGCGTTGCCGACCGGCCGCAGGTGGTGGAGTTTGAGCTGCCGGACCCCGAGCTGCGCCAAGGCCCGTCCGAGGGGCAGGACTTCGGCGATGTTCCGCGAGGTGACGGTCATGGTCGCACCGGTCGAAACGCCAAGATCCCGAGCCAGACCGAGCGCGTTCAGGGCGCTCTGGTAGCTGCCCTGCTTTCGGATGCCGTCATTGGTCGACCCGACGCCCTCCAACGAAACCCTGAGCAGATCCAGGTAGGGGGCGATCTCGGTCAGACGGCGCTCGATCCGATACCCGTTGGTGCAGATCTCGACGCGCAGGCCCAATTCCTCCTTGGCGTGGCGGACGACCTGCGCGAGGTCCCGGTGGACGAAGGGCTCTCCGCCGAGCAGTGTCACGGCCTCGGTGCCGTACTGGTCCCGCATCAGGGTGAGGAGATCCGCGGCTTCGTCGACGGTGAAGGCGTCGGCGTACTGGAGCCGCTTGCCGTGGAAGCAGTGCAGGCACGTGAAGTTGCAGCGGTAGAGCAGCTGCAGGTACAGCATGCGGATCTTCTTGATCCCGGTGACTTCCTCGATCACGTCGGCTCCTTCGGCTGGTTGCCTGTTGGGAGCCTGATAGTGGCCTTCTGCTCGGGGACCTCGACACCGCGTTCGGGGACGATCCAAGGACGTCCTGGGACGTTTTCAGTGACCTGCGAAGGACTCCAGGATGCCGAGGACACGCTTCGTGTCCGACAGGTCGGGCAGGACTTCGACGGCTCCGGCGGCGGTCAGTTCCTCCTGGGTGTGGATGCCGGAGGCGACGGCGAGGACGCCGGAGCCTGTGGTCAGAGCCGCTTCCACGTCACGAGGGGTGTCCCCCACGAGGACGGTGGGAATGTCGGCCGGAACACCATGAAGCCGCTGTGCGCGCTCGCGGGCGACAGCGACCAGGTGGGGGCGGAGCTCCGCGTCCGCTCCGTAGGCGCCGACCGGTAGATCAAGCAGGGAGTCGAGGCCGAACGCGGCAAGCTTCACACGGGCGTTGGCGGCGACATTGCCGGTGAGTACTGAGGAGACCCAACCAGTGTGAGCCGAGGCGGCTTTCAGGGCGTCGTGCACACCGGGCAGGGCGGTCCCGCGCCTGCGCAGCTCCTCCAGGCGCGCTTCCCCTGCCTGGGCGAGTGCTGCTTCGATGAGGTGCCAGTCGGGCACGGGCAGCCCTTCGCGGACGAACATGTCGCGCATGATCAGACGATCCGTACGCCCCTCAGTACGCGCCGGCTCCGTGGGTTCGCGACCTGAGAGGCCACGAAAGGCAGCGGCGTAGATCTCCTTGCTGACCCCCGCGTTTTCGATGAGGGTGTGGTCGATGTCCCACAGGACGAAGAGCTCCATGCCGCCAGAGTAGGCAGTCCGCGAGGTTCCACTACAGCGGACTGCGTCCCAAAACGTCCTTGCGCGATCACGCGCCGTGCCGATTCGATGACTGCTGTGAACAACCGACTGCGAACCGTGCTCGGCCAACGCGGCGTCTCGCCCAATGCACTCGCCGAGATCTGCGAGGTAGATCCCAAGACGGTCAGCCGATGGCTGGGCGGGCGGATTCCCCATGCACGGCACCGCTTCCGCGTCGCGCGACACCTGCGCGTCGAAGAGACCTTTCTCTGGCCCGAGCCGTCCAAGGGTCCAGGCCGGCCGAGGGACGGGTTAGGCGCCGAGCTGGTCGGCACCTACCAGAACCGGGCCAGCGTGCCCCGGGACGTATGGCTCGCACTGCTGCGAGAGGCTCAGCACGAGATCGGCGTCCTCGTCTTCTCCGGCACCTTCTTCGCCCAGTCCAACCCTCACGTCGCCAAGATGCTCTCCGAGCGCGCCGCCGACGGCGTGCGGGTGCGCCTGTGCTTCGGCGATCCCGGCGGGCAGGCAGTCGCCGTACGGGGTCGCGAGGAGGGAATCGGCGACACCCTCGCCGCCAAGATCCGCGCCTCACTGACGTACTACCGACCGCTGCTGGGCGAGGCCGGGTGCGGCGTACGACTCCACGACACCACCCTCTACACGTCCATGTTCCGCTACGACGACAACCTGCTCGTCAACCCACACATCTGGGGCCAACCGGCCAGCGCCAACCCCCTCCTGCACCTCAAGAGGGCAGGCGATACAGGGTGGTTCGACAACTACGCTGAAAGCTTCGACGCCGTCTGGGCCGCCGCGAGGCAATGGGCACCCGACCAAGAGAGGACCGCCGACCATGGGCAGGACTGAGTACTACAACGACCCCTCTGCCCCGAAGGCGAACACCCTCATCCCGGCCAGCAACCTGCTCGTCGCCGACGAGACGGGCGCCATCCTCCTCCAGCGGCGCCGCGACACCGGCCAGTGGGCCCTCCCCGGCGGAGCCCAGGACATCGGCGAGACCGCGGCCGAGTGCGCGATGCGCGAGTGCTTGGAGGAGACCGGGATCATCGCGGAGCTCACCGGGTTTCTCGGCGTCTACACCAACCCGAACCACATCGTCGCGTACACCGATGGCGAGATCCGCCAGCAGTACGAGAACACCTATATCGGCCGGCCCGTCGGCGGAGTTCCCACGATCAACGACGAGGCCGACGGCGTCCGCTTCGTTCAACCGGCCGACCTCGACCAGTACGACATCCACCCGAGCATGCGTCAGCAGATCGGGGACTACCTCGCCGGCACCTACCCCTACCTCGGCTGAGCTGCCAGGGCGGCTTCCACCCGCTCCACGGACGCGAAGATCTCTGGAGCCGCCCGGCGGATGAACCGCCCGACGACGCTGTCGTCCCCGTAGCGGCTGCGGATCTCCGCGACCCGGTCCTGCGCGGTGGTTCGGTCGCCGTCAGGCGTGGTCGTCATGTCGCAGTACACGAGGGTGTCTACCAACAGCGGCTGATCCAGCAGCGGGAACTCCGTGGCGAGCTCCTCCTGCAACCCGTGCTCCTCCGCTTCTAGGAGCGCGAACGAGTGATTCGCGACCAACCGCACCAGCCGCTCGTCGGCCCGGTGTTGGTCACGGAGGAACCGGGCTCCGTCGAGGGGGTGGAAGCCGGTTTTCGCGAGCCTCGGCGCGTACCCAACGTCGTGAAGCGTGGCGGCAGCACGGAGCAGGCCAGCTTCTGCGCCGAGGACCTCACGCACTTCAACCGCGCGTTCAGCCACTCCCTGTGTGTGTGCCCATCGTCGTGGAAGTGGACTGCTGAGTTCGGCTTCCGCTGTTTTCGTCGCCCACTCAACGAGCATGTTGTCCATGCAGTGGTCTGTGCCCAGAGCGCGTTGCGCTCAAGCCCTACGGGACTGCTGCGGGCTAGGTTGGCCTCTGACCTGTCCTGACCTGGCTGGGAGGCGGGCTCGAAGGATGTTGAAGTGCGGCTTTGAGAGCGAAGTGCGCTACGGTGCGGCCACGTTGGCGGATCGGCACCGTTCTATACACGGCGCCGCCAGGTGGGCGTTGGCCACGACAGCGCCGCAGGCGAAGAATGATCCGGTTGCCCTGCGTCCAAGCCAGTAGTGCGGCCCGTTGTTCCGGGTCGGTCAGGGGCTGAAGCTCTTGGCCGCGCCTGTCGCAGCATGGACGGCGAGCGCGACGCGCTCGTTACTGATCAGCTCATCGCCTAAGACCTGTCCCGTAACTGCTGGTCAGCGCTGAGATGATCTTGCTGTGTCTGGTGTGATCACGGCGTCGCAGCCCTCCTGGACAGCCCCGTTCAGCGGGCTGAGCCCGCGCCAGTTCGGCAGGCTGATCACCGCGCTCCGGCGCGAGGGTGCAGATCCGGTGCGCAAGGGTCGGCCATGGAGTCTGCCACTGGAGGATCGCGTACTGCTTCGCCGCCTACTGGCGGACGAACCTGACCCTGCGGCAGCTGGCACCGCTCTTCGGGGTGTCCAAGTCCGCGGCCGACCGCATCATCGACCACCTCGGGCCCTCGCTCGCCCTGCAACAACGCAAGCGGTTCCGCAGGGACACCGTGCTGATCGTGGACGGCACGCTGGTCCCCACCCGCGATCACACCGTCGCCGAGCAGTCGAAGAACTACCGGTACCCGACCAACCACCAGGTCGTCATCGATGCCGATAGCCGACTCGTCGTGGCCGTCGGCCGACCGCTTCCCGGCAACCGCAACGACTGCAAGACGTGGGAGCTGTCCGGCGCCAAGGAAGCCGTCGGGAAGACCACGGTGATCGCGGACGGCGGCTACCGGGGCACCGGCCTGGTCATCCCGCACCGACACGAACCCGGCCAGACCGAACTCCCGGCCTGGAAAGAGGAACACAACACCTCCCACCGCAAGGTCCGCGCCCGCGTCGAGCACGCCTTCGCCCGCATGAAGACCTGGAAGATCCTCCGCGACTGCCGCCTCAAAGGCGACGGCGTCCACCACGCCATGCTCGGCATCGCCCGCCTGCGCAACCTCACCCTCGCCGGCTGACGAAGCACGAGCAGGTCAGCAAGCACGACGTAGATCATTTACGGGACAACGCTTAGAGAGGAGAAACCAGCGTGCCAGAGGTAGGCAAGCGCTAAGGTTCCGGCCATGGACTGGGGAAGCGCACCTGCCTGGGCTGCGCTGGTAGTAGCAACAGCAGCCTTCATCGTGAGCTTTAAGGCGATGCGGAATGGAGCTCGAAGCGCGAAGGCTGCGGAGAATTCCGCTGCAGCCTCACTGAGATCTGCTGCGGCGTCTGAGGCAACGCTCGCTGATCGGCGGGCGGAGGCTGACCGCGAGAACCGCGAGCGGGACGAAGCAGCGAAACCTCGGCCGGATGTGCATATCGAATATGTCAGCGGCGACACCTGGGCCCTCCGGAATACCGGCACCACCGTTGCTGACGGTGTGACGGTGACAGAGCGAGGTTGGCCGCAAGCAACGACTCGTCCCGAGAGCTGGAGCCTGGCGGCCGGGGAAGCGAAGACGTTCCTCATGGCGGGGGACATGTCTACACCGGTACCGCCTCAGCTCTGGCTCACGTGGGCGGGCCAGGATGAACCGGTAGAGAGGGCGGTACAACCTCGAACACCACGGGTACGGAAATCAAAGTAAGGGAAAATGTTAGGAGAATTGCATGACGGATTGGCACCCTCTACCGCTTGGGTCATCGCTTAACGATGCAAGCCGTCAAGAAGTTCCGAGCGACAAGGCGCCCCTTCTCTGTCGACCGTCTCGTCATCGGTGTAGCCCGCCCATTTCGAACTACCAAAGCGATCGAAGAGTTTGCGGCTCAGCGTAAACTTCTCCAGCCTATCGAGTTGGATTTGTGGGATTCGCAGGAGCTATCGTATCTCCTCAGAGGTCGGCCGGAAATCGTTATTGAATTTTTCGGGATGCCCACCGCCGAAGCATTCTGTCTTCCCTTTAAGGTGGACGTAACCGTTGTTCCTCGTGCTGAGGTAGTGGCCGTCCGAGAAGCAATCGCTCGGACGCCCGAAGTTACCACTGGTGCTCAAAAGGACTTCGATGATGCAGCAGAATCATCCGATTCTGCGCGAGCGCTCTCGCTGATCGAGGCGGGGCAAGCGAAACTACGTGACGCCGGATTTTGGCCACATGCACGGCAATACAACAAAGAGCGCGTTCGATTGTTGGCGAAGGTAGGGCGCACTAACGAAGCCGCGCGGCATGTACTGGATGCGTTTTGGGCCGCTCTAGACCAGGGATTGTCGGGAACCGCGCAGATCACCAGATCTCAACTCGATGAGCTGTCACGGCTTGATAAGGAAAACGATCATGTCGATCTCTATCGACGCGTAATCGACAAAGCGCTAGATCTCTACAATAACCCCACCGCACATGTTCCGGACATCGTGTCTATTCTGATTGGAGATCCTCTCGACCGGATTCGTCTCGCGCTACTCGCGGGCGAGACAGCTTTGGCAAACGACTACCAGGATTGGCTTACGCAAGCCGCTCCAGAATTTGTCGCGCTCTCAGGAAACGATGCAATTGATCAAGTTCTTCGTACACGACTCAGGCTGCTCGCCGCGGACGCTACTGGAGTCTGGGCAGAGCTACTTTCCGACGCCCGCAGGCTAAATCTCGGCCATGGTCTTTTGGGGCTGGTAACGGCACGTTACGCTCGACATCTTGCCTTGCAGCAGAAATTTGAGGAGGCTGACCTGGCGTGGGATGAGGCTTCGGGCTCCGCTTCGCTGGCACAGCAATGGAGCGAAGCATCGACTTGGATCTTCAGCCGTCGAGCCTTTCGAGGGCGCTGGAACCCATTCACTGGTGACGGCTTGCTTCCGCTGCAGACGGCAATCCGCGGGATGGGAACTTCTTCACCCCTTCTTCCTGTGGCCGCTGCAGCACATGAGGACGCGCTGGCTGCGTTGAGTGAGCAGAAACTGCGGGCTGGAGCAATTTCGGCCCAGCGTGCGCTTCGTGATGCTGTGTCAATCAGTGACTGGGTCGGAGAGGAGCGCGCCCGCCGGGTTCTCGCTGCAATTCTCGTGAAATCCGATGAGCCTGTGCTCGCTGCTCGTCACCTAATTCGAGCTGGTGCTGCGAAAGCTATCGAGGAGCTTGGTAAGTCCCTTCCTTGCGATTTTATCGACATTATCGCTGAACTTGGCGCACCCAATTACTGGTCTATCGGGACAAGCTATCGCCTGCTCGCTACCCAGTCAGACATTATTCCAGACAGCCTTATCGATGTCGTGTCACAGCACCTCGTCGGAGAGCTAGTAGCGGACCGCAAGCCGGACCTTCCAGCATTTGCTGCGTCGAGATACAATAATGCAGTGAAAGCTCTGGCCGGCATTTCCGAGCGTCTCGATGTGAGTCGCGCCAGTGCTATGTTGAGTCATTTTGAGCAGCAGTCGCCCGTGGAAAAAAATCATTATCGATATCATGACGAGGATGAAGCTGTCGCGGTCGCCAAGGTTGCGCTCACCCACATTCCTCTCGCTGCGCGTGCCATCTCTCACCTGGTAGCCTTGCTCGGTCGCTCTCAAGCTGCGCGTCACAGCATCACTCTTGGTGCGATCGACAAGAATCAACCCCTCGCTCACGACGCGCTTACTAGCCTCGCAGCAGCAGGTAATCCATGGGCGAGCGAGATGCTGTCATTTGAGGGGTCTGAGTATTTGGATGCAGATGTCACTCAGCAGGCTCTGACCAGACTCACAACCCCACTCAAACACGCGACTGGCATTTACTCTACTGGGACGAACGCCATTGGCGATTCGCTTCTAATTCGCCATCACGCTCCCGATTCCATCAATACAGCCGTCGGCGAGCTCCTGTCACGGGCTGACGACCCTCATATCGGATCGGCGGATAGAGGTGAATACCTTATTGCCGCGTCTAATCTAGTCCCTCACCTGAAGGATTCTAGACGGGAAGAATATTTCGAGGTTGCGGTGCGAATGGCCATCTCGCCCAAATCTTCGGATCACGATAAAATCGACGATCAATTTCGACATAAACTTGGCGGTTTTCGGATTGATGGAACACCGCGTGACAGTCGTGGTCAGGCGGTTGTGCTGGCCGCCGCTCTGGCGAGAGATGCGGAGCAGCGTGAGCGCGTGAGAAGCCTGGTGTATTCGCGGTTGGGTGAGGAGTCCGACTTCTGGCCGACCCGAGCTCTACAGCAGCTCGGGGACACCGTAAAAGGTGATCTTGCCTTTCTCGCCAGTCAAGGCTGGGCGATCCGTAGCCTTGTGGCAATCTTGTGGGTTGAGCATGGGGAACCACCGCATTTGGGTCTGCGGCTGGCAGCAGACCCCGACGTGCGTGTCCGTCGGGCGTTTGCCGGCGCTCTGAGTCGAAAAGGCGACTCGTCTCACGCCGCCGTTTTTGAGGAATTGGCAGCGGACCCGGCCTACAGCGTGAGGTCGGCTCTCGGTATTTCGTTCGGCGAGTCGCGTTCCGCAGAGGCCAAGTAAGCGAAGCGGTCGCAGGGCCCGCGAAGCTCCGAGTAGTCGACGAGGCGCTGGTGATGGCAACTCGGTATCGACCCCAGCGCGTGGGGGCGTGAGCGATGCGTGAGCGGACGGTCCGGCAGAGGGAGGCTCGATCTGGATCGGTTGTCAGGGTGAGTTCCCCTGACCAGGCAAGTCAGGACGGCTTAGTAGCGTCCGGACTCACACGGCAGAAGTTCGCCAGCCCTCGTAATGCGTAGGTCTCGGGTTCGAATCCCGAAGGCGGCTCCAGGGTGAACCCCAGGTCATGGCTTTGACCTGGGGTTTCTTGTTTCGGGTGACCTTGGAATCCGGGCTGACCCTCACCTGTGTTCTGTGCATCGAATGCGTAGGTCTGGGATCGACTGGCAGTGGGCGTTTGGGTTCACAGGGCTGTGACCTGGCTTTTTGTTCTGCGTTGTCGGTCAGCGCGGGTCTGTCGGTTTCGATGTGGTGGCCATGTGGTGGCCAAGCGTGCAGCGATTGTGTAAATGGGTCCCGATCTGCTGTGCGTTCACAGCGTGGTTGGGACCGCAGGGGCGTGCCATCCGGACAATTCCACGATCAACGCGCTCCACCTGGGGCACGATCGACAGGAGCCGCCGCAGCGGTACAGCCAGTGGTGATGTTCACCGATGCCAGGTCGCGGCGTCGGCTGGGCGGCCGGTCGAGGCTCGCCGGGCCGCAGTGCTTCAGCGCCGCTTCTTCGCCGTGGTCCACAGCAACAACACATCCGGTCCGAACCCGTCGGAGCCATGCCCGTCATGTGGAACAGCGATGAACGGGCGGACAGCAACCGCGGCTAAGCGAGTGGCATCAGAGGGAGACGATCAGTGCCAACACGGCAGCCAGGTAGTGGCAGTGCCAACACGGCAGCCAGGTAGTGGCAGTGGCTCGCCGGGCGCTGGTGACGCACCCTTCCTCCCAGTGCCACCACCCCTCGGCCTCGCCGTGCTCCCAGAGGTGGTTACTGGCCTGCACAAGGTCTGACTCCTTGTTGGTGAATGGTCGAGCCCCTGGCCCTGGGCCAGCGGTGGAGTCGCTGAGCTCCGAGCCATCCAAGTAGCCGTTGTCATACCGGCTGGCCCGTCTGATCGCCGAACGCCAGTTCCCGGTCAGATGGTCTTCCGGCTCCCTCGCGGCAACCCTGGGGTCCCTCCTTCGACTGTGAACGTCACAATTTCGACTTCGGCATCGGAGGGCAAACCGGGATAGTGGCTCTGGAGGCCCGTCTTGAGCTCGTCGATGGTTGTGCCGCCATCGAGCCGAGCCTGTGCGGTGGTGAGGCGATCGAGCCGGTGGTGTTCGACGCTGGTGACGGTGCCGTTCAACGTGCGGTGGGCTTCGTCGTCCTCGAAGAGGAAGGTTGCGGGACCTGGTGCGATCGGATCGTCGTAGCGGACGGTGGAGGTCTTCTGCGCGGTGGCGACGGCCTCGTAGTAGCGCTTGTTGAACCGAACAATTCGGTGCGCTGCGGCATCGGGGAAGAAGTAGGTGTCCGGTAGAAGCTTCCGAATCGGGCGCAGTGCCGGCCCGGCGTCGGTCGGTACCGCGACGAAGACGTCGGGATGGAGGTCGAGAAGCGCCTGGCGGCAGCGGCCGCACGGCGGGATGAGGCCGCGACCCTGGTCTCCCGCGGCGGCGATGGTGACGAGAGGGCCGGCTCCCGCTGCTGCCGCGGCACCGAGTACGACGAGCTCGGCACACGGTCCGCCGGTGAAGTGGTAGACATTGACCGCCTCATGGATCCTGCCGGCCGTGTCCATCGCCGCTGCGGCCACGCTGTGGTTCGGGTCGCTCCCAAGGAGAGTAGCGAGCCGTTCCGCGGCATCGATGACGCGGCGCTCGGAGTCGAAGAGCTTCATGGAAACCATGGCGCCGACCCTAGATCGGCCCAGCCAGACTCCTCGACACATTTGTTCCGATGGGCCTCACCTTCAGTGAGGGCTGTTGTTCCGATCTTGAGGGGTGTTGGTCGAACGGGGTCCCGTTCGGGTGATCGTGGTGTGGTCCGGGCATGATGCCAGGGCCCCTTGGTAGCTCGGTAGGTGACTACGCCAACGAGTCGTCCAGGAAGCCCTGTTGTCGCAGTTCTACGCCTTCGGGCAGGCCGGGTCCAGTTCACTCACCCCGTCGTGCGACTGTCTCGCGCACCGGTTCGGGAACGCTGCGGACAACGGGACGCGTCAGCGGCGCTACCCCACCGACATGACGGACGCGCAGTGGGCCGTGGTCCGTCCGCTGCTGCCGGTGCCCGGCTGGCTGGAGGGACGCGGTGGGCAGCCGGAGGCGTACTGCCACCGGGCGATGCTGGACGCGGTCCACTACTCCACTACCTGGTCGACAACGCAACCAAATGGCGGGCGATGCCGGCCGACTTCCCGCCGTGGGAGCGGGTCTACGCCTTCTTCCCTATCTCGGTGGCCAGCCGGTGGCCGGACGCCTTTGGACGACACCGTACGAGGTAGCAGGTATCAACCGGCCGTAAGTGCTCTGATCAGGCAGGGCACCACCCAGAAGTACGAGCAGGCATGACGCAACACGATCCCTCACGGGCTTCCGTGTTTTCCTGGCGGGGGCCCCGTCGAAGCGGTCGGGTGGCACGGGACGGTGGCGGGCGCTGCTGGTGCCCGGCACGGCAGGTTGCTGCCACCGGTGAGGTCAACGTCTCAGGCGGTCGTCGCTCCGTGGGGCCTCCCTGTCCGATAGCGGACAGGGAGGCCGGGATCGCTGTCGACGGGAGGCGGCACGTTTCTAGGCTTCGGTGGGGAATGCCGACGGCCGAGAGAGAGCCGTGTACCGGAGGGAAGCTGATGACCGCGCTGGCGGCGAGGATGCGGGGGCGGTCGATCATCAGTCGGCTGGTCGTCGGTGAGAGCGCCTTGGAACGACGGGTGCTCCGAGGGCTGGAACAGGTGGAGGCCCGCCTGCTGAAGTGCGCGGGGGAGGCGGAGGATCCGCGGCTGGCCGAAGTCGCCGGGCATCTGATCGCCGCGGGGGGCAAGCGGCTGAGGCCGCTGCTCACGCTGCTCGGGGCCGAGTTCGGCGACGTCAGGGGTGAGGGGGTCATCGAGGCCGCCGTGGTGACCGAGTTGATCCATACGGCTTCGCTGCACCACGACGATGTGATGGACGAGGCGCTGCTCCGGCACGGTGTCAGCAGCGTCAACGCACGCTGGGGCAACACCGTCGCCGTCAGGTCGGGCAACTGGCTCCTGGCCAAGGCCGCCCGGCTGTCGGCCTCTCTGGCGTCCGAGGCGATCCCGCTCCAGGCCGAGGCGTCCGAGCGGCTGGTCCGGGGGCAGTTGCGGGAGCTGGTCGGGCCGGACGGTGCGGAGCAGCGGCTGTCCCACTACTTCGAGGTGATCTCCGACAAGTCGGCGTCGCTGATCTCCCTCTCGCTGCGGCTCGGCGCGGTCCAGGCGGGCGCGCCCGCCGCGGTGGGCGAGGCGCTCGCGGCGTACGGCGAGCATCTCGGTGTCGCCTTCCAGATATCGGACGACCTGCTCGACATCACCTCGCCCTCGGCGGATCTCGGCAAGGAGCAGGGCAAGGACCTCGCGGTCGGCGTGGCCGGCCTGCCCGTTCTGCTGGTGCTCGACGACGCGTCGCCCGGTGACGAGGAGCTCCGCTCGCTGCTGAACGGACCTCAGGCGATGCGGGGGCAACAGCACGAGCGGGCCCTCGTGTTGCTCCAGCGATCCGGCTGCATGGCACGGGCCCGGGGGATCATGGACGAGCGGCTCGCCGCAGCGCGTGCGTCGCTGGGGCCGCTGCCGCCGGGTCCGGCGCGGAAGGCCCTGGAGTCCCTGTGCGACTTCGTGGCCACCAGGACGGCGTAGCGGGCGCTCGCGATCAGAGGCGCGCGCGTTCGCGAGCGCGCTCCACCGCCTGCTTGAGCGAGGTCTGGGCGGCGCCCCGGTAGGGGGCGAGCCGGGGGACGTGCCCGGACCTGGTCGTCTCCGCACCCAGGAACAGGAGATCGTCGGCGAGCCCCACCGTGCGGAACGCCGCGCGCAGATAGGGCTCCTGGAAGTCGTCGGCACGGTCCGCCGCGCCGGGGCGGAGGCTTCCGCCGCGAGCTGTCGCCACCACGGTCCGCAGACCGGACAGCGGTCCCCCTCCGGTTTGCGGGTCGACGAGCAGCGGCGGGATGGCGATCCGGTCGAACCATGCCTTGAAGGCGGAGGGAACGGAGAGGTTGTACATGGGCAGACTGATCAACAGGGCGTCGCACGCGACGAGTTCGTCGATCAGCTCCCAGCTGTGGCCCCAGCTGTCGAGCTCCTCGGGGGTGCGGGCCGCCCGGCGCGCCTCCTCCAGATCCACCGTGCCCGCCGATTCGAGCCGGGAGACCACCTCGACCTGGGCCGCGTCGACATGGCGGACGGGCGTGGCCGCCAGGTCCCGGTGCAGGACCCGGCCTCCCGGGTTGGCCCTCTGCCAGGCCGCGGCGAATTCGGCCGAGATCTGTCGGGAGACCGACTCGGGTCGGGGGCTACAGTCGACGCGGAGCAATGTGGACACGCCGGGCTACCTCTCATCGAAGGGTCGAGAGTGCGGGAATAGCTCCATTCAACCGGTCAACTCGGTCTCAGGCCGTGCACCTGGAGTAACCATTGGTGACGTTCGGCATTAGGGGAATCGACGGTACGCATCGTGCTTGACGTACGGAAGCTGGTTCTGCTGCGCGAGGTGCAGGCGCGCGGATCCATCGCCGCGGCGGCCGAGTCCCTCAACTACACGCGCTCGGCGGTGTCCCAGCAGCTGTCCGCGCTGGAGGCGGAGACCGGGACCGAACTGCTCGACCGGCGCAGCAACCGGGCCGGTCTGACCTCGGCCGGGCGGCTGCTGGTGGAACACGCGGAGCACATACTCGTCGGCCTGGAGACGGCGGAGTCCGACCTGCTCGCCGCGACCGGCCGGGTCCGTGGAGAGCTGCGGGTGGGGGTGCCGTTCCACGAGGGCCCCGCCCTGCTGATTCCCGCGCTGACCCGGGTGCGGGATCTCCACCCTGCCCTCAGGATCACCTTGCAGGGGCTTCCGGTGGGCGGCTGCCGGGAGGCGGTCCGGCTCGGGCAGGTTGATCTGGTGCTCGCGATGGGCTACGACGAGGTGCCCGAACCGTCGATGCCGGGACTGTACGAGGAGCCGGTGGCCGCCGACCGGGTCCGGCTGGCCGTCGGGCCGGGGGGAGCCGCCGACGAGCCGACAAGCCGCCCGCCGGACCGGCTCGCCGCGTACGCCGACCGGCCCTGGGCCCTCGACCCGGACTCGGGGCTCGGCCGGCTCACCGTGCATGCCTGCGCCTCGGCGGGTTTCGTCCCCGACATCGTGGCCCGGACCTCCGATCTGCAGGCCACCCTCGGCCTCGTCTCCCTAGGCTGGGGAGTCTCCCTCGTACCGGATCTGGTGCCCGACCGGCCCGGTTACCCGGTCCGCCGGATCACCCTCGACGGCCCCGGGCTGATGCGCCACGTCTCCCTCGTCGTACGCAGTGGGGCCGTGTCCAACCCCGCGGTCGCGGCCGTCCTCGCGGAGGTGCGCCGGCAGTCGGGCGCGTCGCTCCGGCTGCCGTGACGCGAGGGCGGGGCCGGGGCGGGCGGTCAGGTCTCGATGAGCCGATGGAACAGGACGGTGTCGAAGATGTCCTCCATCACCGTGGCCTTCCCATCGCGCAGCGTCCAGGAGTGGACGAACTCCAGCTCCTCCGTGTGACCCCGCAAGGAGGTCACCTGACGTACGCCGAACACCACGATCCGGTCGCCCGCCACCACGTACTCCCGTGGTTCCAGGCGCATTCCCCCGAGAACGGCGGGCACCCGGGCGAGGAAGCTCCGGACGCCGGCATGCCCGTGCCGGGCGCCGCCCAGTTGGTATTCGGACATGCCGACCGGGTGGATCCACTGGATGTCCGGCGCCAGGATCCCCAGGAGGACCTCGGCGTCCTGGCGGTGGAAGGCGCGGTAGGCCTCCTGGACCAGCTCCAGGTTGGGCGGCGTTCCGGTGGACGCCGGGGACTCCTGGACGACCCGGGCGGGCGGCGGGGTCACGGACTCGTCGGTCACGGGCATGGGACTCTCCTCAACGGTGGACAGGGCTCGGGGGCGTCGTGCCGATCACGGCCGGGTCCGCCTCGCGGACGTGCAGGGGGAAGTGGGCGGCGAGGGTGCGGCGGATGCCGTCCTGCCAGGAGACCGTGCAGGGTCCGGTCAGCGCGCGGCGGCGCGTCGGGTCGAAGCGGTAGGTCTCGCGCGTCACCTCGGACGGCGCCAACGTGGCGGGCACGCCCGTCAGTTCGCTCATGTGGCGCACGCAGTCGGTGATGCCCACCGACTCGTCGCCGCCCCAGTTGACCAGCGTCGCCGGGGAGGACGCGGCGTCCCACAGGGCCGGGACCTGGGCCACGAGGTCGTCGGTGTACAGCGGTGAGAACCAGTTCTGTCCCTCCACCGGGACGGGGATGGGTTCTCCGGCGAGCATCCGCTGGAAGTACAGCATCGGTACGCCGCCGTATCCGCCGGGTCCGTAGGCGATGTTGAGGCGGGCGATGGTGGTGGGCAGGCCGAGGACCTGGCTGAAGGCGCGCACCGCGCCCTCGGTCGCGATCTTCCCCACAGGGTAGGCGGGCAGCCAGTCGGCGACCCCGTCGACCGGGTCGTCCTCGCCGTAGAGGTGGTCGAGCGACTGCCGCGCGTACAGGGCGCCGGTGGAGACGTACAGGAACGATGCGGCGGCGGCGCAGTGCGACATGAGCCGGCCGGTCGCGACCGCGTTGGCCTCGATGGTGGCGTTGAAGTCGCCGTCGTCCCCGCGGCGTACGGCGGAGTGGAAGACGTGGGTGAAGTCGTCGGGTACGGCGGCGAGCGCGTCCGGCGAGGGGTCCTCCAGGTCCCAGTGCCGGGTGGTGATCGACTTCCGGTTGAGCTCCCGCTCGATCCCCGGAGTGCCGAACCTGCCCAGGCACCACACGTCGTTGTGTTCGGCGAGTGCCTCCGCCACGGGCCGGGCGACCTGTCCGGTGCCGCCCGTGACCAGGATCTTCTTGCCCTTCAGCATCAGCTCTCCGTCTTGGTGGTGGTGGAAGTGGTGGAAGTGCTCGCCGCGGTGGAAGTGGTGGCTGCGGTGGCCCGATCCGTGCCGTGGGCCCGCTGCCGTGCCGTTTCGTCGGCGTCCGCCAGGGCGCGGTCGAGCTCCCGGCGCAGAATGGCCTGGAAGGACGCCACGTGCTGGGGGCTCATCAGTGTGTAGTGCTCGCCGGGAACCTCGATGTAGCGGTTGGGCCCGGTGGTGTGCTCGTCCCAGCGGCGCAGCTCGTTGTTGAGCCAGTCCTCCTTGGTGCCGCGCAGGGGGATGGCGTGGAAGACGCTCATCGAGGGCACCGTGCCGGTCGGCCGGTAGGAGCGGCCGAGGTCGGTCAGCGAGTTGGCGACGTGGGCCCAGCCCGCGAACTTGTCCGCGGTCAGGTCCAGTTCGGCGAGTCGTCCGGGCCGGGCGAGTTCCAGGAGCCGGGCGACCTGGTCCTCGAGGGGCAGCCCGCGAAGCAGTCCGGGCAGGTCCTGGGAGTGCTTGCGGTCGATCAGGGCCAGGAAGAACGCCAGGTTGACGGCCGTCTCGGTGAAGTCCAGCTCTTTCATCCGGTACTCGATGTTCGGCGGCAGGTTGAAACTGCCGACGAAGTCCACGCGTTCACCCCGGGAGCGCAGCACCTTGGCGATCTCGAAGGCGACCGCGCCGCCGTAGGAGTATCCGGCGACGGCGTAGGGGCCGTGGGGCTGCCGGGCCCGGATGGCGTCGACGTAGCAGTCGACCATCTGCTCGAAGGTGGCGAAGGGCTTGTCCCCCTCGTCGAATCCTCGGGCGCGCAGCGCGTGGAAGGGGCGGTCGCCCACGAAGTACTTGGCCAGGTTGACGAAGACGAGGACCTCGCCGACCCCGGGGTGCACGCAGAACAGCGGGGTCTTGGCGCCGCTGGTCTGCATCGGCACGATCGGGTCGTACGGGGTCGCTTCGGCGGCGGTCCGCTCGGTGAGCCGTGCGGCGAGGGCCCGGGCGGTGGGGGCCCTCAGCACCGTGATGATCTCCAGGCCCAGGACGCCGAGGTGCCGGCCGACCTTGGAGCGCAGGCGGAGAATGTCCAGGGAGGTGCCGCCGAGGTCGAAGAAGTTGGCGGTCGCGCCGACCGATCCGGGCGCCACGCCGAGTATCTCCGCGTAGATGTCGCACAGGATGCGCTCGGTGTCGTTCACGGGCGCCGTGTAGCCGCCGAGCATGCGCAGGGTGAGGTCGGCGACGGCGCGGGCCGGTCCGGCGTACGCGCCCGACTCCAGGCGTTCGCGCATCAGGGACCGCTGGATCTTGCCGAGGCTGGTCTTGGGGAAGGCTTCCTTGGGCAGGGGCAGGACGAGGAAGGGGCGGAAGCCCCAGTGCATGACGGCGCTGCTGCGTACGGCGGTGAGCACCTGGTGGAGTGCCGTGTCGTCGCCTTCGGGGATCTCCGGGTGCAGGGCGATCACCAGCTGTTCGGTGTCGGCGCCCGCGGGACGGGTCGGGAAGGCCGCCACATAGGAGCCCGCCACGCCGGTCAGCTGCTCGACGGACGTCTCGATCTCGTGGCTGTAGTAGTTGACCCCGTTGACGATGATGCTGTCCTTGCTGCGGCCCACCAGGGAGAGCCGGCCCTCGACGATCCGGCCGAGGTCGCCGCTGCGGAACCATCCGTCGGCGGTGAACGCCTCGGCGGTGGCGCGGGGGTTGTTGTGGTAACCGCGGGTGATCATGGGGCCTTTGAGCTGGAGTTCGCCCGTCTCGCCGTCCTGTAGCTCGTGATCGTGGTCGTCGGCCACGCGCATGGCCAGACCGGGCACCGGGGTGCCGAGGGAGGCGAACTCGCTGTCCTGGTCCACGCCGGGGAAAGCCCGGTGGGAGTAGATGCTGCCGGCGCAGGTCTCGGTCATGCCGAAGGCCGGCCACAGGGCGTCGGGGGCGAGACCGTACGGGGCGAACGCGTCGAGGAAGGCCTCGCCGGTGGCGCGGACGACGGCCTCGCCGCCGCTGACGATGTGCCGCAGCCGGGTCAGGTCGAGTTGTTCGCCGCTGTCGCGCAGCTGCTCGACTCCCGAATTGAGCATACCCAGGAGGAAGTTGGGCGTGAAGGTCATCGTCACGCCGTGTTCGGAGGCGATGCGCAGGAACTGCATCGGGTCCTCCAGGACGGCCTGAGGCTCCACGTGCAGCTGGCTGCTTCCCTGGGACAGGGGGAGGAGATGGCACTCCAGGAGCGCGGCCACATGGTCGAAGGAGATCCAGTTCAGGGTGGTGTCCGCCGGGGTGAGCCGGTGGTAGTGGTTCTTCCCCGCCATGGAGGCCAGCAGGTTGGCGTGGCTGAGCGCGACCGCCTTGGAGTTCCCCGTCGAGCCCGAGGTCAGGACGAGCAGCGCGGTGTCCTCGGGCGACGCGGTGTACGGGGCGGCGGGCTCCGCGGCGTGCAGCTCGTCCGCCAGGGCGACCATGAGGCCGTCGACCGCCGGGAGTTCGGCGGCCAGGGCCCCGTCCGTGACGACCAGGGGCCGGTCGAGCAGGGCGTCGACCTGGCTCAGCCGGGCCGCCCAGCGTTCCGGGTCGCCGCGCAGGGGAGCCATGGGGCACGGCACGAAGCCGCCGAGCACCGCCGCCCAGAACACGGTCAGGAACTCCTTGGGCTGTTCCAGGATCAGGAGGATCTTGTCCTGGGGTCGCAGTCCCCGGGCGCGCAGTCCGGAGAGCATCCGCAGGGCGTCGTCGAGGAGTTCCGTGTGGCTCTGCTCCTGTACGCCCACGGGCGTGCCGGGGAGGCGGTAACGGAGGCCGGAGGCGGAGTGGTGCCGTGCGGCATGCACGAGAAGGCCGGCGATGCTCTGGTGCGGTGAGGTGTTCACACTTGTCTCCCTTGCCTGATGGCGTGACGGGCCTGATGGCACTGCGCAGGGCGGAGCTGAGGACGGGTGTGCCGTGACAGGGGAGTGCGCACGGCTGATCACGTGCGGTACGACGGCGGATGCGAGCCCGGGAAACCGAGAATTGCGCGGGTATTCATCGGTTATTTATGGTGGGGAATCGCAGTGAGTTGAATAGGGTGATGCTGGCCCGTTTCGGGCGGTATAGGGGACCGGTGTTCGCGTCGGACGGAGGGGATAGTCCTTGCCGACGGCATAGTCCTCGCCGACGGCTGGCGCGTGATGGTAGGGGAAGCGACGGGGGTTGCCTGGGAGTGGCTGATTCTGCGTGGTCGCCCCGGCTGTTCGGGGTGGAGCGTGCTGGCTTGAAATGTGTGGCTCTGTCAGTACCTCGGATGACTGAGGTGCGCTTTCGGTGTGCGCGCTGGTGCCGGTGTGAAGGGTGTTGCCGATCGGCGATGTGTGCACGGCGTGGGCATGCCGAGGAATCTAGGCGGATACCTGTCCGCAGTGCGGGACGTATGGCCGCTAGCGGACAGGGATACTACGTAACGTGAGTGTTACGTCACAGTAATGCAGGCGAAAGGGAATGTGAGCCGCCGCTTCCGGTGATTCGGTGCAGTTTGCTGACAAGAGCCCACAGGTTGTTTCTGCAAGGCCGTTCCTGTGTTGTGGGTGACTGTTCTATATTCAATAATGCCTTAAAGGGTGTAGGGGCCTGTTGACTGGATGTGATTGCTCGAACTACTGTCTGGAGCAATCTGGTCGGGCTTCCTGTCGACACATAGTCGATAGGCCGACGAATGGCTTAGTCACCAAGGTTCCCGCGGGGGCGTACCTGTGAAGCCCGTGGCCGGCGGAAGTCTCGCCGGAGAGCGGAAGCCTGGTGCGCTACAGGGGGGCTTTCAGATGTCGGACGCGTTGCTTGAACACAGAAGTGGCGAGAGAGCGGCGACCGCCGATCACTCCGCCAGTTTGGAACAGACGCTGTTGCAGGTCAGCGCCTTGATCGATTCAACGGTCCTGCTGCACAGGCAGCGTTCGATGTCTCCCCAGCCGGTGGCCCGCACGGGCGGAGTCCCCATCGGCGACGCGCTGGAGGCGCTCATCGGCCGGACCCGCCACACGGTGTGCGTCGCCTTGACGGAGACCGGCGAGTTCGCCGACGCGGTGGTGCGTTCGCTGAGCAGGATCCCGGCCCGGACGGCCGTGCGGATCCTGTGTACCGCGGAGGCGACGGACTCCTCCCTGGCGCGGCTCAACCAGTTGGCCGACCGTCGGGTCGAGGTCCAGGTGTCGGAGAGCGAACTGCGCGAGACCCTGGTGGTCGACGGGGTGGCCGCACTGGTGCGCGGCGTCGAGGGGACCAGGGGGCAGACCGCCATCGTGAACGACCCCGCAGCGGTGCGTGCTCTCGAGCTGCTCTTCGCGGGCGCGTGGTCCCGGGGCCGCAGGCTCGCCGATCACCTCCAGCTGAGCCCCCGCCTGCGCACCGACCTGGCCCGGCGCATCCTGGAGCGGCTGCGCGCGGGCAATACGGACGAGACCGCGGCCCGCGAACTCGAGGTGTCGCTGCGCACCTACCGGCGCTACGTGGCCGAGATCATGCGCGAACTCGACGCGCACTCACGTTTTCAGGCCGGAGTTCGGGCCGTGGAGGCCGGACTCCTCTCGGAGTAGGCATGCCACCGCGGTCGCGGAACCGTGCGAGTGGAAAACGATCCCGGGCGGACATCGTGCCCAGAGATCTTGACGGCTGAATCAAGGTAGGTGGATACGACGTGCCCATCGGGGGAGACGATGAGCTGGAGAGCGCTCTACTCCAGGTACGGGCGCTGATCGAGTCGACGGTCGCGCTGCACCGCGACCGCAATCTCCAGGAGAGCCTGATCACCGGTCTCGACAACGACTACGACGTCGTGCTCGACCATGCGCAGCGGCTCATCGGGAGTGCGTCCCGGAGCATCGACATCGTGCACGCGCGCAAGCTCGGCTCCGACGAGCGGTCCGAGCGTACGGAGCGGGAGCTCATCTACGAGGCCCGGGAGGGGGTGAAGGTGCGGCTCCTGTCCAGCCCGGCGATGCTCGACGAGGGCTATGTGCGCGAGCAGTTGACCAGGGAGAACCCGGTGGCCATCCGGGTCGCCCGGGTTCCTCCGCTCCAGGCGCTGGTCGTGGACGAGTGCGCCGCCCTGGTGGTGGCCGACTCGGCGGTCGGCCGGCGGGCGTCGGTGATCCGGGCCCCGGAGGTGCTCAACACACTGCAGAGTCTCTTCGAGAACGTGTGGCTGCGGGCCGTCCCCGCCGGGGAGCGCACCGTGTTCGGGGACCGGTACCGCGCCTCGCTCGCCCGGCAGATACTCGGCGCGCTCCAGGCCGGCGTAACGGACGAGGTGGCGGCCCGCGAGCTGACCATCTCCGTACGCACCTACCGGCGGCATGTCGCGGAGATCATGGCCCTGCTCGGAGCGCAGTCCCGGTTCCAGGCAGGGGTGCGCGCCGCCGAGCTGGGATTGCTGCCAACGGCGGCCGGGTCGGGCCCTGAGCGTGGCGGCCCGTTGGCACCTTCCTGAAAGGTCCGTTGCCGCCCGCGCCTTACCGCCGTTTCATGAGGTGTCAGGAACGGGACTCCCCGATGGGGGCCCGTTCCCCGGCGGCTGGTACCCCCCCCGTTGGCCGTCGGCGCACGAGGCCGGTCATCCCGTCCAGGATGGCCGGCCCTGCGTGCCCTTCGAAGAGCGTCGTGCGGAAGGCGGGTTCATGAATCAGGTACCGGTCGGGCTGGTGTTTCCCGGTCAGGGGACACAGAAGCGGGCAATGGGCGCGCCCTGGCGGGACACTCCGTCCTGGGCGATCGCGGAGGAGGTCTCCGCCGTCACGGGGGAGGATCTTCCCGAGCTGCTGCTGCACACCTCCGACGAGCATCTCCGGCGTACGGATCTCGCTCAACTGACGGTCTTCACGGTCGCGTTGATGGCCCATGCCGAAGCGGTGCGTGACGGCGTCCTCGACGGCCCGGTCGCCGGCTGCGCCGGACACAGCCTCGGTGAGTACGCGGCCCTCGTCGCGTCGGGGGTCCTGACCGTCGGCCGGGCCGCGGCCCTGGTCGCGGTCAGGGGACGGGCCATGCGGGAGGCCGCGGGGGCCCGCGACGGCACGATGGGCGTCGTGGTGGCGGCCCCGATGGGCGAGGTGGAGGCCCTGGTGGGCGAGATGCGCGCCTCGGGCGCCGACGTGTGGGTGGCCAACGTCAACGCCCCCGGTCAGACGGTGGTCTCGGGTTCGCCCGACGCGATCGGGGAGGTCGCGGACCGGGCGCCGTCGATCGGGGGCAAGATGCTCCGCCTCGCGGTCGGCGGGGCCTTCCACAGTCCGTACATGGCCCCCGCCGCGGAGGCGCTCGGCCGGTCCCTGCGGGACACTGTCTTCGCCCCGGCCGCGGTGCCGGTGGTGACCAACGTCGACGCCGAGGCGCATACGGGCGAAGCCGACTGGTCGGCCCTCTGTATCCGACAGCTCACCTCCCCGGTGCTGTGGGAACGGAGCGTACGGACCCTCACCGGCCCGCTCGGCTGCCGCCGGCTCGTCGAGCTGGGGCCGGGGCGGACGCTCGCCGGGCTGATCCGTCGGATCGAGCCGGGCGTGGAGACCGTCTCGGTGAACAAGCCCCTGGACGCCCCCGCCCGGTCGGCGGGTGAACGATGAGCGTGGCGACCCGGCAGCCGAAGCGGGTCAGCGGCATCGGGGTGCTCGACAAGGCCTCGGCACTCCTCGACGTGGTGGAGAAGGGCCCGGTGTCGCTGGCGGAGCTGGTGTCGGGCAGCGGGTTCACCCGTCCGACCGTCCACCGCATCGCCCTGGGGCTGGAGAGCCTCGGACTGCTTGCCCGCGACTTCAGGGGACGGTTCGTCCTCGGTCCGAGGCTCGGCAACATGGTGGTGGATGTGCAGCGCGACCGGTTGGTCGAGGCGGCGTCCCCGGTGCTCTCGGAGCTGCGGGACCTGACGGGGCTGGACGCGCGGCTGTTCCGGCGCAGCGGGGCCATGCAGGTCTGCGTCGGCGCCCGGGCCGAGACGGGCGGCGTCGCGGAGGATCTGCCGGTCGGTACCGCGCGGTCGCTCCGGGCGGGCCCGGTCGCCCAGGTCCTGCTGGCCTGGGAGGAGCCCGGGGAGCTGTACGAGGGGCTGCGCAGCGCCCGGTTCACCGCCGCGCAGCTCTCGCTCGTGCGCCGTCGCGGGTGGGTGCACGGCCCCGACGCGATGATGCCGGGGGCCGTCTCGATCGCGGTGCCGGTGCGGGCCATGGGCAAGCGGGTGGTGGCCGCACTCGCCCTGACCGGAACGCCCCCCCGGATGCCCGCCACCCCCAGCCGGCTGCTGCTCGGCGCCGTCATCGACGCGGCGGGTGAACTCGGCGACGTGCTCGTGGATTCCCGGCCTGTCCGGACGCGCGCGGCGGCTTCTCGCCGTGGTTAGCCCTTTGCCGGCCGGGCGCGTCCGCCGCCTGTTCCGGTCACTCGCAGCCGCGCTGCCAATTCCACCCGATAAAGGTGTTCTTCAGCTTCACGTCGAAGGTGCAGTCGGCGGTGGCGTCGGCATGAAGCCGCACGGATGAGCTATGGGTGTTCGCGTACGTGTCGCCGGACGGGTCGAAGATTCCCTTGTAGGTGAAGTCGGCGGTGGATTCGTGGTTGACGACGGAACAGTCGGTCGCGCAGTCCTGGTTCTCGGAGGCGGATTTCAGCGACCAGCCGGCGTTCCACGGCTCGCGGTTCCACTCCTGGGTCGTGCCGGTGGCGGCCGTGGTGATCCGGCCGGCCGCGGTGTTCCAGTCGGCGGTCGAGTACAGGCCGGTCATACGGATGTTGCAGCAGTCGAACATCTCGTTCCAACTGCGGATCTGCCGGGCGGCCGAGGGCGCCGCGGCGCTCCGTGCCGAGGACTGCGCGGTGCTCGGCGCCGGGACGTACCGGACCGGACCCAGTTCGGGCTCGCATCCTTCGCCGATGGTCACCGTCTGCCGCACGGACATCCCGGCCGGGGGCACCGGGAGCGAACCCGACAGGTCGAGGGGACCGCACGACCGCTCGGCGCTCTGCTCCGCGGCGGACGCGGCGGGCGCGGCGGGCGCCGCGACAGCCGTCGTACCGAGGGCCGGGAGGAGACCGACGGCGGCGATCGTGACGAAAGCGAGGTGCTTGTATCGCATTTTTCCGGGTCTCATTCCTTCTCGACAAGTTCTTTGATTCAGGAGAGTAACTTCCTTTCCTTGGCGCGGGACCGGCTGCGCGGATGTTGGCAGGAAGGTGAACAGCACTGGAATTCGGCGGCCTCTTCTGCATATCGGCACTTTCATGTCACGTCTATTGGGCGAAGCCGGTCGCGCTGCGAGAGTCGACAGCGACCGTCGCGGTCCCGGGCCACAGGAGGAATCGGGTATGACGATGCATGACCGGGTGGGCGAACTGGCCCAGATCCGTCACGAGGTACTCGCAGGCGTCGACACGGCCACGCGGGCCCAGCACGCCAAGGGGAAGCTGACGGTGCGCGAACGCCTGGCGCTCCTCTTCGACGAGGGCTCCTTCACGGAGACCGAGCAGTTGCGCCGGCACCGGGCCACCGGTTTCGGCCTGGAGGCGAAGAGACCGCACACCGACGGCGTGGTGACGGGCTGGGGCACGGTCGAGGGGCGCACGGTCTTCGCCTTCGCCCATGACTTCCGGATCTTCGGAGGGGCGCTCGGTGAGGCCCACGCCGCCAAGATCCACAAGCTGATGGACCTGGCGATCGCTGCCGGAGCCCCGCTGGTCTCCCTCAACGACGGGGCCGGAGCGCGTATCCAGGAGGGCGTCTCCGCCCTGGCGGGCTACGGGGGGATCTTCCAGCGCAACACCCGTGCCTCGGGCGTGATCCCGCAGATCAGCGTGATGCTCGGGCCCTGCGCCGGCGGCGCCGCCTACAGCCCGGCGCTCACCGATTTCGTCTTCATGGTCCGGGACACCTCGCAGATGTTCATCACCGGACCCGACGTGGTGCGGGCCGTCACCGGTGAGGAGATCACCCAGAACGGGCTCGGCGGGGCCGACGTCCACGCGGAGACCTCGGGTGTGGCGCACTTCGCCTACGACGACGAGGAAACCTGCCTCGCCGAGGTCCGCTACCTGCTGTCCCTGCTGCCCTCCAACAACCGGGCGCTGCCGCCCGCCGTGCGGCCGGAGGACCCGGCCGACCGGCGGTGCGAACGGCTGCTGGACCTGGTGCCGCTGGACGGCAGCCGTCCGTACGACATGCGCGAGGTGATCTCCGAACTCGTCGACGAGGGCGAGTACATGGAGGTGCACGAGCGCTGGGCCACCAACGTCATCACGGCTCTGACCCGGCTGGACGGCCAGGTGGTCGGGATCGTCGCCAACCAGCCGCAGTCCTTCGCGGGGGTGCTGGACATCCACGCCTCGGAGAAGGCCGCACGGTTCGTCCAGCTGTGCGACGCCTTCAACATTCCGCTGGTCACCCTCGTCGACGTGCCCGGCTTCCTGCCCGGCGTCGACCAGGAGCACCGGGGCATCATCCGGCACGGGGCCAAGCTGCTGTACGCGTACTGCAACGCCACCGTTCCCCGGGTCCAGGTGATCCTGCGCAAGGCGTACGGCGGCGCGTACATCGTGATGGACTCCCTCTCCATCGGAGCGGACCTCTCGCTGGCCTGGCCGGCCAACGAGATCGCCGTGATGGGGGCGGAAGGCGCGGCCAACGTGGTCTTCCGGCGGCGGATCCAGGCGGCGGACGACCCCGAGGCGACGCGCCATCAGTTGGTCAAGGAGTACAAGTCCGAACTGATGCACCCGTATTACGCGGCGGAGCGCGGGCTCGTCGACGATGTGATCGACCCCGCCGACACCCGGTCCGCCCTGGTCCGCGCGCTGGCCATGCTGCGCTCGAAACACGCCGCGCTTCCCTCGCGCAAGCACGGAAACCCCCCGGTGTAGAGGAGTAAGCCATGCCGATCTCCCCGCTCGACGGGCCACTTGGTGACGGACTGCTCAAGGTCATCAGCGGCTCCCCCTCCCCGGAGGAGCTCGCCGTCGTCGTCGCGCTGCTCACCGCTCTGGCCGCCGATGGCGGGGCCGCGGCCCCGGCGGACGACGGTCGCGGCGCGCCGCCCGTCCGGGCCGGCTGGTCACGCCGGGACGGCGGCTCGCCCTGCTCCTGGGCTGCGGTGGAGCCCGCGGCTGGCAGCTAACTGCCAGCCGCGTTGCGGGCCCTTCGGCACCCTGTTAATCAGTACAAAAGCGGAGTGAACGGGTCATGCAGAGGCCGTCCGCGATATCGGGAGGCAGCTCGTGCTTCAGGTGGTGTTCCGGATCCTGGGGCCATTGGACATCAGCGCCGGAGGGCGCGCGATCGTCCTCACCGGCGCCCGTCAGCGCACGATCATGTCCATGTTGCTTCTCTCCCCCGACCGGGTGGTCTCGGTGGACAAGCTCGCCGACGCCGTCTGGCACGGGGCCCCGCCGCCGACCGCGCGCAACCAGATCGCGATCTGCGTCTCGGCCTTGCGCAAGACGCTCAAGGCGGCGGCCGGGGTGGACGACATGCTGGTCACCAGCCACCCCGGCTACATGGTGGTCACCGGCGAACACCGCATCGACGCCGTGGAGTTCGAGGAACGGGCGGCGCTGGGCCGGGAGGCCGCCCGCAGCGGCCGGATCGAGGAGGCCTGCGCCCACTTCGACGAGGCCTTCGCCATGTGGCGCGGCCCTGCCCTGGAAGGGATTACGGCCGAGCGGGTCGAGGCCGAGGCGTCCCGGCTGACCGAGACGAGGCTCGACGCGTACGAGGAGTACATGGGGCTGCGCCTGGAACTGGGCCAGCACCGGGAGGTGCTGGGCGAGCTGGCGCCCTTCGTGCGCGAGCACCCGCTGCGGGAACAGGCCACGGCGCACCTGATGCTGGCCCAGTACCGGTCGGGTCGGCGGGCCGAGGCGTTGGAGACCTACCGCGAGGGCCGCCAGATCCTGGCCGACGATCTGGGCATAGACCCCGGGCCCGCACTGCGCCAACTGCACGACCAGGTCCTGGCCGACTCCCCGCTGCTCAGCCTGCCCGTCGAGCCGGTGCTGCCGGCACCTCCGGTGGCGACGCCGGCCCATCTGCCGCTCAACGTCGTCTCGTTCACCGGACGGAACGGTGAACTGGCTGCCCTGGACCGCCTGTTGGATCATGTGGGGGGATCGGCGCTGCCCGTCGGATCGATCACCGGTATCGGGGGCGTGGGCAAGACGGCGCTCGCCATCCGCTGGGCGCACCATGTCGTCGGCCGCTTCCCCGACGGCCAGCTCTTCGCCGACATGCGCGGATACGACGAGGAGGCACCCCGGCGCGCCGGCGCGGTGCTCGACCGGTTCCTGCGCGCGCTCGGTGTTCCCGGACCTGACATCCCCGGGGACCCGAACGAGCGGATCACGCTCTTCCGTAGCGTCCTGGACGGCCGCCGCGTCCTGATCGTGCTCGACAACGCGCGCTCGTTCCGGCAGATACAGCCCCTGCTGCCCGGCTCCGGTCTCTCCTGTGTGCTGGTCACCAGCCGCGACCCCATGGGCGGAGCCCTGGCCGGTGACTACGCCTTCGTCCCCCTGCACCTCGGCGCACTGGGACACGAGGAGTCGATCGCGCTGCTCTCCAAGGTCGCCGCGGACGGCCGGCTCGCCGCCGACCCGGAGGCCGCAGCCCGCCTCGCCGCCCTGTGCGACCGGCTGCCGCTCGCCCTGCGCATCGCGGCCGCCCGGCTCGCGGCCAAACCCCACTGGTCGGTCCGTACCCTGGTCTCGCGGCTGGAGGACCAGCACCGCAGGCTTGACGAACTCAGTCCGGACGAGCGGGGTGTGCGGGCGGGCCTGCGGCTGAGCTATCGCGATCTGCCGGCCGCCACCGCGCGGATGTTCCGGCTGCTCGGCTCCCTGAACGTGCCCGACTTCGCCTCCTGGGCCGGGGCCGCCCTCCTCGACATCGACCCGATCGACGCGGAGGACCTCATCGAGGAGCTCGTCGACGCCCAGATGCTGGTGCCGCTCCCCTTCACGACCGACAGGGTGCGCTACCGCTTCCAGGACCTGCCGAGGCTGTTCGCCCGGGAACTGGCGCTGGCCGAGGACACCGAGGAGGAGCGGCGCGCGGCCCTGCGCCGCGCGGCGGGCGCGTGGCTCGGTCTCGCGTCGGAGGCGCATCGACGGGTGTACGGGGGCGACTACACGATCATCCACGGGACGGCCCGCCCGTGGCCGTTGTCGGCGCGGCTGACGGAGAGCCTGCTGGAGGACCCGATGGAGTGGTTCGAGAGCGAGCGCGCCTCCGTCATCGCCCTGGTCGACCAGACCGCCCGGGAGGGCGAGTCCGGATACGCCTGGGACCTGGCGAGCACCAGTGTCACCCTCCTGCAGAACCGCAACTACCTGGAGGACTGGCGCTTCTGCGGCGACCGCGCGCTGTCCGCCGTACGGGAGTCGGGCGACCGGCTCGGCGAGGCCGTGATGCTGCAGTCCCTCGGGACGCTCGGGATCATCCGGTGGGAGTTCGACGAGGCCGCCGTCTTCCTCGACCAGGCGTGGAAGCTGTTCGAGGAGTTGGAGGAGGCGCAGCGGGAGAACGGCGAGAAGGGGCGGGCCCTGGTGCTCCGCAACCAGGCGCTGTGCGCCCGCCACCGCGGGGAGCTGGACGTCGCACGGGACCTGGGCCGACGCTCGCTGGTGATCTTCCGCAGGGTCGGCGACCGGTACGCGGAGACCCATGTGCTCGGCCTGCTGGCCCAGATCGAGCTGGAGCGGGGGCAGTCGCGGGCGGGCCTGCTGCTGTCGGCCGAGGCGGTCGCCCGCAGCCGGGGGCTGGGGAGCGTACGCGGAGAGGCGCAGAGCACCGTCCGCTTCGCCGAGGCGCTGATCCACCAGGGGGAGGGGGTCCGGGCGGAGGAGGCGTGCCGGCGTGCGCTGGAACTCGTCCGCGGCAGTGGCGACCGGCGCGGTGAGGCCCACGCGCTGCGGACCCTGGGCGAGGCGCTGTGCTGCCAGGACAGGTACGAGGAGGCCGAGGCGGTCCTCGCGCTGGCCCTGTCGGCCGCGGGCATGGTCCCGGACCGGTATCTGGAGGCGAGGGCCGAGATGGCCCTGGGCTGTGTGCGCGCCCTGCTCGGGGACCGGGAAGGGGCCGCTGTCTGCTTCCGGGCGGCGGGCGACCATTTCGCCGGGGTCGGCGCACCGTACTGGCGGGAACGGACGACCCTGCTGCTGGCGGCGCTCGGCCGGCGCGAGCAGATCGCCCCGCCGGGGCTCATCGAACTCGTACGGCCGTGAGGGGCCCCGCCCGCCGGGGCGTCACGTCCAGGGGTCGTCGCCCCGCACGGAGGTCCACGGGTCGTCCGCGGCTGCCCCGGTGACCGCCCGGTCCGCCGACGGGGCAGTGAACGCGGCGGAACCGATGGCCGCCACGAGCAGTACCGCGCCCGTGGCGACGACTGTCCTGGCCGAGGTGAAGACGAAGTGCTGCACGGCACTCTCCTGAGGTGGGTCTGGCGTGGTCCGGCCCTGAGGCGTTGCCACGCGGTATGCCGAGAAAGCTACGGCGGCCGCTTTTTCCGGCGGTTTCGTCTCGCTTTCGCGACCGCGAAATCCCTCCGACATCGCTGGAGAAGTCACGTTCCGTAGCGTTTCGCGGCGGGTGGCCCAGCGTCCGGAGCGGGTCCGCGCAGCGAGGAGAGACCATGCACTTCACCCTGCTCGGCTCCGTGTCGGCCGAGACCGGGACGCGCGTGGTGGCCCTCGACGGCAACAAGCAGCGCACCGTGTTCGCCGCCCTGCTGCTGGCCCACGGCAAGGTCGTGACCGACGAGCGGCTCATCAGGTTCGTATGGGGCTGGGACCCGCCCGCGAGCAGCGTCAACCAGCTCTACACCTATGTCTCGCGGCTGCGCACCCGGATCGGGACCGGGGTCCGGCTGGAGCGCAGGGGCCCCGGTTACCGCCTGGACATCGGCGACTCCACGGTCGACTGGGAGACCTTCCGGAGTCTGGCCGACGCGGGCGACGCGGACCTGCGGGCCGGACGGTACGCGGAGGCCGAACGCCAACTGGCGGCGGCCCTCGCCCTCTGGCGGGGGCCCGCCCTCACGGGAGTCACCGAGCAGTTGGCCGGGGCCGAGGCACCCCGGATGGAAGAGGCCCGGCTCTGCGCCGTGGAGCACCGTACGGAGGCGGCGCTCGCCCTGGGCCGCCACACCGAGACCGTGCCCGGCCTCACCCGCCAGGTGGCGCGGCACCCTCTGCGGGAGTGCATGCGGGGCCAGTTGATGACCGCGCTGTACCGGTGCGGCCGGCAGGCGGAGGCGCTCGCGTTGTACGAGGCGGGACGCCGCACCCTCGCCGAGGAGCTGGGCATCGACCCGGGCCCGGCCCTGCGCGGACTGTACGAGGAGATCCTCCGGGGCGCCCTGCCCGCGCCGCCGGCCCCCGAACGGGTGCGGAGCGCACCCGTCGGCCCCGCGCGGGAGACCGGTCCGGCGCCGGACGGCGGCGGGGCCGCCGGCCTCGTGCCGTCGCTCCTGCCCGCCGCCCCCGGAGACTTCACCGGCCGGGCCGCGGAGGTGGAGGCCGTGCTCGCCGCGCTGCGCGAGCAGCGGGACGTCGTGGTCACCGGTGCGCCGGGCACGGGCAAGTCGGCCCTGGCGCTGTACGCCGCCGAGCACTGCCGCGACGCCTTCCCGGACGGCCGGCTCTACGCCGACCTGCGCAGCGGGAGCGGTGCGCGCCGGCCCAGGGAGGTCCTCGGCTGGTTCCTGCGCGCGCTGGGCGCGGACCCGGACCGGCTGCCCGGGACGCTCGACGAGCGGGTCCAGCTCTACCGCACGCTCCTGACCGGGCGGCGGACGCTGGTGGTCCTCGACAACGTGGCCGACGACGCCCAGGTCCGTCCGCTGCTCCCCGGCGGGGGGCCGAGCCGCACCGTCGTCACCGGCGTCCGGGCCCCGCTGGCCTCGCTGGAGGGGACCCGGGTGGTGCAGCTCGGTCCGCTGGGCCCGGCCGACGCCGTGCGACTGCTCACCGCGATCGTGGGCCCCGCCCGGATCGCGGAGGACCCCGAAGCGGTCGTCCGCATCGCCGAGTTCTGCGACCGTCTCCCGCTCGCCCTGCGGATCGCCGCCGCCAGGCTCGTCGCCCGGCCGCAGTGGTCCACCGCCCGGCTCGCCGGGCGCCTGGCGGAGGGGCACCGGCGCCTCGGCGAGCTGCGGCTCGGCAGCCTGGACGTCACGGCGGGGCTGCGACATGTCGTGGACGGCCTGCCGGTCCGGCTGGCCGAGGCGTTCGTACGCCTGGCCTCGGCCGGATCTCCGCAGCTCACCGCACCCGACGCGGCGGCCCTCCTCGGCACGGGGTGCGATGAGGCGGAGGAAGTCCTGGAGCAGCTGACCGACGCCCGGCTGGTGGAGGGCTGGAGCGCCGGGGGCGACCACTGGCCGTGCTACCGCTTCCCGAGCCTGGTCCGGCTCTTCGCCCAGGAGCTGCGCGGGGCGGGACTCGCCGTCGCCTGACCATGGTTCGCCCGCCCCTCCGGGGCCCGTCCCCAGGAGTGGGACGGGCCCCGAAAGCGTTGTCCGGCCCCGGTCAGCCACAACCGCCGGCGTGCCCCTCGTCGAGGCTGTATATCTCGGCGGGCCTGTTGAACTCCTGCCCCTGCGCGACGAGTTCGTTCAGTGAATCCACATACTGGGCGAGCAGCTCGGCCCACGGAGCGGGCGTGGCGCTGAGCAGTCCCTCGGTGCTCCTCGACGCCTCTACCTCGATGTCCTCCAGAACTTCCAGCGGATGCTGCACCTGGACAGGGGAGTTGGGGCCTTCACGCATGGTGCCTCCTCTGTTCGCGGAACGGGCCTTCCCGAGGCCTCGCAATCACAGAGTCGGGCGATCTTCCGGAGGAATTTCTGCGTGTTTCTCTCGTCTCCCGAAGAGGGTTCCTCATGGCGCGGTACAGAAATCCGCAAGGTCGCCGGGGTGGAGCGGCGGCTGCGGCTTTGCATGAAGCTGCCACATCCCCGTGGCCTCCGAGGAGTTGCGCCTAGGGTGGCCCGCGACCTACCGAGGGAGCGGTTTCATGGCAGTACTGGCCGACGGCGCGTTCAACGACCTGTCCCTCGTCCTTCTCGTCGCCCTGACCGCCGTGATCCTGCTCGGCCCCCTCGCCTTCGGCGTCTCCACCGCCTCGCGGCGGCTCCTGGGCATCAGGGTCGGCCCCTTGCGCGCGTTCGGCGCGGGGCTGGTGGGCATCGCGGCCCTCGCGGCGTACGGCCGGCTGACGCGGAACAGCGAGAAGGACCTGGGCGCGCTCTCCACCATGCAGATCCCGCTGGTGCTGTTCGCCGCGATGGCGGCTCTGGTGGTTCTGGAGGTGTTCCTTCCGCACGGCAGCTGGGCCCGGCCGCTGCACCTGGTGCGCGGCCTCGGCGACCGCGTGCGCCGGGCCCGTCGCTACTCCCGGATCAGCCGCATCTTCGTGAAGCACGGTCTGGGCCGGGTGCTGCGCGGTCGGAGCGCCTGGCACCGGGCGATGCAGCCCGGACCGTACGGCGAGCAGTGCGCGGCCTCGGCGAGGATGGCGCTGGAGGAGTGCGGGGGCGCGTTCGTCAAGCTCGGCCAGGTGCTCTCCACCCGGCGGGATCTGCTGCCCGCGCACTTCATCGACGAGCTGAGCCGGCTGCAGAGCGATGTGCCCCCGGCGCCCTGGCCCGAGGTCGAGGCCGTGCTGCGCAAGCAGTTGGGGAAGCCGGTCTCCGAGGTCTTCGACTGGATCGAGCACAAGCCCCTGGCGGCCGCCTCCATCGCCCAGGTGCACCGGGCCCAGCTGAGCGGCGGCCCCACGGTCGCCGTCAAGATCCAGCGGCCCGGCATCCGGGAGGCCGTCGAGCGGGACCTGGACATCGTGCTCTCCATCAGCCGCGGTCTGCAGAGCTGGCTGCGCTCGGCGCAGGGGCTCGGCCTGCGCGAACTGGGCGACGGATTCGCCGAGTCCGTACGGGAGGAGCTCGACTTCCGCATCGAGGCGCGCAACTCGTCCACCGTGGCCAAGGTGACCGGCGGCTACGAGGCCGACGCGCCCGTGCGCATCCCCCGGGTGCACTACGCGTTCACCTCGGACCGGGTCCTGGTGCAGGAGTGGCTGGAGGGCGTCACCTTCGACCGGGCGGGGGCGGCCGCCGACAAGGCCGGCTTCGACCGGGAGGCGCTGGCCCGCACGGCGATCGGCTCGATACTCGACCAGATCCTCCGGGTGGGCGTCTTCCACGCCGACCCGCACCCCGGGAACCTGCTGCTGCTGGACGACGGGCACATCGGTCTCATCGACTTCGGTTCGGTCGGACGCATCGACCCGTCGGTGCAGATCTCCATCCAGGAACTCCTGGTGGCGGTGGGCCGAGGCGATCCCGCCGGGCTCCACGACGCGGTGATCAGCCTGCTCGGCACCCGTGCCACGACGCACGAGGAGCTGATACCGGACCAGTTGCTGCTGGAGCGTGAGCTGGGGCGCTTCATGGCACGTCACCTGGGTCCCGCGGCCCAGCCCGACACGGAGATGTTCACCGCGCTGTTCCGCATGTTCGCGCGGTTCGGCCTCGCGGTGCCGCCCGAGGTGGCGGCGGTGTTCCGGGCGCTCGCCACCATCGAGGGGACCCTCACCCGCCTCGCCCCGGGATTCAACATCCTGGACGAGGCACGGGGGTTCGCCCTCGGGCTGCTGTCCGACCGGCTCGGCTACGGGAAGCCGAAGGGGGAAGGCGGGAAGGGCGGCCCGGGAGGGATCTTCGCCACCGTGGCGCATGCGGCGACCCAGGAGCTGCTGTCGGTGCTCCCGATGCTGCGGAGGCTGCCGCGGCGGGCCGAGCGCATCAGCGCCTCACTGGAGGAGGGGCGGCTCGGGATCCGGGTCCGGGTCCTCGCGGACGAACGGGAGCGCCGGTTCGTCTCCGGGCTGATCCATCAGGTGATGGTGACGCTGCTGGCGGCCTGCACCGGTCTGATGGGGGTGCTGCTGATGGTCTTCGGCACCGGCCGGGGGCCGAGGGTGTCGAGCCAGCTGGAGCTGTATCCGCTCATCGGCTACCACGTGCTCGCGGTCAGCGCGATCCTCACGCTCAGGGTGCTCTACACGGCGATGCGCCGGAGACCGTGACCCGGCGCATCGCCGGGTCCCTGTCTCCGGCGCTCCCGTCGGGTCAGGGGCGCAGGATGACCGGCAGCGCCTCCAACGGGCGGACCACCACGTTCTGCTGGTAGCGCAGCCGGGACGGGTCGACCGCGAGCCGGGCCGCCGGGAAGCGCTCGAAGAGCCGACGGGCGGAGACCTCCGTGATGACCTTCGCCAGGTGGGCGCCGGAGCAGTAGTGGATGCCGAAGCCGAAGCTGAGGTGGGCGGGCTTGACCCGGTCATCAGGGCGAAGCCGGTGGAGAGGATCTCGGTGCTGGTGAGGCGGTTCTCCGGGGCGGCGTGGATCAGCGCGGAGAGCAGGTCCTCGCCCGGCTCGCGTTCCTTGCGGGCGATCAGGGCGGCCATATAGGGAGGTCGTCGGCGATCCGCTCCACCTTCGGCCGCAGGGCCTCGGCCCGGCGCGGGGTGAAGGCGAAACTGATGGCCCGGCGCAGCGGGGTGTGCCGGGGCGGCTCCAGGTTGGCGAGGTGGTTCGCCTCCTCGGGCGGGGGCGTCAGCGCGCGCCCCGTGCGCTCGGACATCAGGCGGTAGTGCACATGGACGTCACGGCTGAGGCGGGGGTCGGCGAGGGCCGCCTTCGCCTCCTCGTACCGGGTCACCACCCAGGCCCGTCCGCCGTCCGGGAAGGACAGCTCGCGTACCGGGCCCTCGCGCCGCACGTGTTCGAGCACGGGATAGGGGTTCTGGGTGAACTCGTTGGTGAGCATCCAGTACTTGGAAAGGGTCTGTGTGCCGCTCATGCCCGTCCTCCGTGCGGTGACGCCGGGAGCGCTTCATCCGGTCGGCACGTTAGGCGGGCTCTGCCGTTCGGCACATGCCTGGTTTCAAGAGTTCGATCTGTGCTCGGATCGCCGCATCGCGGCAAGGATCATCTATGCCGTTCGGGAGATGTGGCCCTGTCCGGGCGACTCCTAGGCTCCTTGGCAACCGCCGGACACGGTGCACAGTGCTCCGGTCATGGACTGTCCGAATCAACCCGTGTGGGGAGTGTGAGTCATGACCGTGACCATTCCGACGATGACCAAGCGTCAGACCGTGGCGCGAGCTGTCGGTGTGACGAAGCTGTACGGCAAGGGAGAGGCACAGGTCGCCGCACTGCGCGGGGTGGACGTCGAGTTCGCCGCCGGTGAGTTCACCGCCATCATGGGGCCCTCCGGTTCCGGCAAGTCCACGCTCCTGCACACGCTGGCGGGTCTGGACACGCTGACGGAGGGCGAGGTCTTCATCGGCGACGCCCGGGTCAGCGACATGTCCGACAAAGAGCTGACGCTGCTGCGCCGCACCCGGATCGGCTTCATCTTCCAGCAGTTCAACCTGCTCCCGACGCTGACGGCCCAGGAGAACATCCTGCTGCCGCTGTCGATAGCGGGGCGCAAGCCGTCCAAGGACTGGTTCGACCGGGTGGTCGACACGGTGGGCCTCGCCGACCGGCTGGGCCACCGCCCCACCGAGCTCTCCGGCGGACAGCAGCAGCGTGTCGCCTGCGCCCGGGCCCTGGTCTCCCAGCCCGAGGTCATCTTCGCCGACGAGCCGACCGGCAACCTGGACTCCGTATCCGGCACCGAGGTGCTCGAATTCCTCCGGGACTCGGTGCGTTCGCTCGGCCAGACGGTGGTCATGGTGACGCACGACCCGCGTGCCGCGTCGTACTCGGACCGGGTCGTCTTCCTGGCCGACGGCCGCGTCGTAACCGAGCTGACCGAGCCGACCGCGGACGCGGTCATCGACACGATGCGCTCGCTCGACCGCGGGACCGGGGCCGCGTGATGCTGACCTTCACTCTCAAGAGCCTGCTGTCCCGGAAGCTGCGGCTGGTCCTGTCGGGCCTCGCGGTCGTCCTGGCTGTCATGTTCGTTTCCGGTTCCATGATCATCCAGGACACCCTGAAGCGCTCCATCGACGCCCAGTTCACCGGCGCCTACGCCGACATCGACCTGCACGCGGCGCTGAAGCCCGCGGTGGAGGCCGAGGGCGAGACGCCGGTGGTTCCCCCGGTGGACGCCGCGGCGGTCGAGCGGGCCTCCCAGGTCGACGGCGTCGCCGAGGCGCGCGGGCTGGTGCTCGCCGAGGGCGCGCGGGCCGTCGGCAAGGACGGCAAGGTGGTGCCCGGCACGGGCGGCCCCCGCTACGGCGAGAGCTGGCGCGGTGAGAGCGGGCTGATCAAGCTCCGCTCGGGCCACGGACCGCGCGCGGCCGACGAGGTGGCCGTCAACGCCGGCCTCGCCGAGAAGGCCGGGATCAAGGTCGGCGACCGGGTCGGCGTGCTGACGAACGAGCCCCGGCAGACGTTCGTGGTGGCCGGAGTCTTCGGCTACTCCGGAGACCGGGACTCCATCGGCGGCGAGCAGACGGTGGCCTTCACCGATCCGGTCGCGCAGCGGCTCATGCTGGGCCGGGCCGGCAGCTTCTCCGGCATCAAGGTCACGCTCGCGGACGGCGCCGCCGCCGGCACCGTACAGGCGGCGCTCGGCAAGCAGCTCGGCGGCGGCTACGACGTGCTGACCGGCAATGAGCTGGCCAAGAAGGCCTCCGACAAGTCCCGCGGCATGATGGACATGATAGGCAAGCTGCTCCTCGGCTTCGCCGGTGTCGCGGTGCTCGTCGGCGTCTTCCTGATCGTCAACACCTTCTCGATCATCATCGCCCAGCGGATGCGCGAACTGGCCCTGCTGAGGGCCCTGGGCGCCAGCCGCAAGCAGATGATCAACTCCGTGCTCGTGGAGTCGTTCGTGGTCGGCCTCGTCTCGTCGGTCCTGGGACTGGCCGCCGGGGTGGGCATCGGGGCCCTCGGGGCCGACATGATCGCCTCGTCCACCGGCGGGATCCAGGTCGCCGGGCTCGGCCTGCCCACCGGAGCGGTGGTCACCTCGTTCGCCGTGGGCATCCTCGTGACGATGCTGTCCTCGCTCTTCCCCGCCGTACGGGCCTCCAAGGTCGCCCCCATCGCGGTGATCCGCGCCGCCGCCGTACCGCAGGGCAGGCACCGGGGACAGACCTGGACCGGTTCGATCATGCTCGGCCTCGGCTCCCTGCTCCTGGCCATCGGGCTCTTCGGGTCCGGCGGAGCCTCGATGATCATCCCTGGTGTGCTGCTGGCCTTCGTCGGCGTCTCCCTGCTCACCCCGCTGTTCAGCAAGCCGTCCGTTCAGGTGCTCGGCGCGCTGTTCGCCCGCTCGACGCCGGGAGCGCTCGGCCGCAGCAACTCGGCCCGCAACCCGCGCCGTACGGCCATCACCGCTTCGGCGATGATGATCGGCGTGGCGCTGGTCACGGCCATCAGCACCGTGGCCGTCTCGGCCGAGAACAGCGTCGCCGGCGACATCAAGCGGGACCTCAAGGCCGAGCTGGTGGCCCTGGGCGAAGGGGGTTCGGCGTCCTCCGCCTCGATCGCTCCGGAGGCCCTGGCCAGGATCGCCGAGGTGCCCGGGGTGCGAAAGGTCGCCGCCGCCACCATGGACACGGCGGAGATCGGCAAGGAGATCCAGCCGGTCGCCTCCTGGCAGGACTGGGCGAACGCCCGCGAGGTGCTCGGTCTGAAGGAGGTGGACGGGAGCATCGAGACCCTGCCCGCCGGGGCCGTGCTCGTGAACGAGAGCACGGCGAAGAGCCGAGAGGCGAAGGTCGGCGACCGTATCGAGGTCCAGCTGCAGCGCGGTGACACCCACACCTACCGGGTGGCCGGGGTCTTCGCCGACTCGACCCTGTCGAACGGGATGGTCGTGCCCTGGGCGGACGCCGAGGCGGGTTTCCGTTCCAAGCAGCCCTCGCAGGCGTACTTCCAGCTGGCGGGCGGGGCGGACGAGAGCCAGGTCCGGTCGCAGATCGAGACCCAGCTCAAGGACAGCCCCGAAGTCACCGTGCAGACCCGCGCCGATGTGATCGAGACCTTCAGCGGCGGGTTCGCCATGCTGCTCACCATCGTGCAGGCGCTGCTCGGGGTGGCCATGCTCATCGCGGTCCTCGGCATCGTGAACACGCTGGCCCTGTCGGTCCTGGAACGCACCAGGGAGATGGGCACGCTGCGGGCCATCGGCCTCAGCCGCGGCCAGACCATGCGCATGATCATGACCGAGTCGGTGGTGATCTCGCTCTTCGGTGCGCTGCTCGGCATCGTGGTGGGCGGGGCGCTCGGCCTCGCGGTGGCCCGCGGGATGGAAGGCCAGGGCGTCAACCAACTGTTCCTGCCCTGGGGGCAGATGCTCGCCTACCTGGTGGGCGCGGCCGTGGTCGGGGTCATCGCCTCGATCGCCCCGGCCCGGCGCGGCGCACGACTGAACGTCCTCGCGGCCATCAGCCACAGCTGACCGGACGCACCCCTGCTCCGAAGGCGTCCTCCGATCCCCCGGGAGGGCGCCTTCGGTCTGCACCGGGTCCGGCCGGACTTTGCCGGTGCAGCTTCCTGCACCCTCCATTGCCCTCGTCCCCCGGTGGGCTGAAAGTGGACAGCAATTCCAGTGGATTCCGGGAGCCGAACACCGGACTCGCTGGCAATCGCTTGTGCTCCATCGAGAGACAGGGGGAACTTGATGCATGAGCGTGAGTTCCGGGCGTTTGTGTTCGTGGCCGAGATCGGGCGTATGGATCAGGCGGCGAAGGCACTCGGATATTCGCAGCCGGCTATCAGCTATCAGATCAAGTGTCTGGAACAGATGATGGGCGCCAAACTCTTCACCCGCGACTCCACCGGGGCGCGGCTCACCAGGGAGGGACGCATGATCCTGCCGTCCGCCCGCGCCGTGCTCGCTCTGATCGACAGCATGAAAGGGGTCTGCGCGCCGGTGTGACCCGAGCCGCTCCGGACCCGGCTCCAGGCGGTCCGGAGCCGGGCGCCCCGCCGACGGGCTCAGGCCCGCCGGGCCCGGGGTCTCTCGTCCGGATCACGAAGGCCAGGGCCTGTGAGCGCACCTGCGGCGGCGTTGTCGGGCACCGGACGAAAGCCCTTACTCCCCGAGGCCGTTGCCCCAGATCCAGGCGGCGATGCCGACCCGATTGCGGACGTCCAGCTTGCGCTGGACGTTGGCGACATGCGTCTTGGCCGTACCGGCCGAGATGAAGAGCTCGGCCCCGATCTCCGCGTTGGTCATCCCCTTGGCGACCAGCCGGGCGATCTCCGTCTCCCGGCTCGTCAGCGCGTCCAGCGGCTGGGCTGTCTTCGGCCGGCCGGCGTCCCGGTGGTGCTGCAGCAGGCTGACGGTGAGCGAGGGGCTGATCAGCGTGTCGCCCGCCATCGCGGCGCGCACCGCCTCCACCAGCAGCGTCGGCCCCGAGCGCTTCAGCAGGAAGCCGCAGGCACCGTTGCGCAGCGCGGTGTGGACGTACTCGTCGAGTCCGAAGGTCGTTACCACCACCACCCGCATCGGGTTCTCGGCATCGGGCCCGGCGAGCCGCCGCGTGACCTCCAGGCCGTCCAGGCGCGGCATGCGGATGTCGGCGAGCACGACGTCCGGGTTCAGTCTCGCGGCGAGTTCGACGGCCTGGAGACCGTCGGACGCCTCGCCGACCACCTCCATGTCGGGCTGGGAATCCAGGATGAGGCGGAATCCGACGCGTACGGATTCCTGGTCGTCTGCGAGGAGTATGTGAATGGTCACGATCGGTACCGTAGTTCGAGTTCGCCCCGTGCAGCCACCGGAACCGTATGCGAATTGTTTCTGCGGACCACGGCCGGGATCGAGCCGCTGGAAGCATCGGGCCGGTAGGAACTTCAGCGCCGCTGGGCGGTGCTTTCCCCCTTTTCTTTGGAGCGGTGACCGGGCATGGCTCACACCAGGAGAATCAGGGCGGTCGCGGCGGCCGGGGCGACGGCACTGTCGTTCACGCTGCTCGGCGGGGTTTCCCGGCCTCGGCCGGGACCACGGCGAGGGGTGACGCGACCCGCGTGCCGCTGCTGCCCGCCCCGGCCGGCGCCGGTGAGCGGCCGGCCTGGCCCGCCGGGACGTTCGGCACGACGGCCCCGGTCAAGGGCGCCGCACGGGCGGCGGCGACGGGACCGGCCGACGGGGCGGTGCTGAGCCGCGTCCGGCCGGAGCTGGTCGCCGACCGCCGTGCGGGGAGGGCCCGTTACGAGTTCGTGGTGGCGACCGGCGACACCCCCCGCACCGGTCAGATCACCTCCTCGGGCTGGGTCTCCTCGCCCCGCTGGCAGGTTCCTGCAGGAGTCCTGAAGGACGGCGGCAGGTACACCTGGACCGTGCGGACCAAGGACTCCTCCGGCCGGGTCGGCGAGGACGCCGCCGCCCGCGGATTCCCGGTGAACCAGCGGCTCGGGGCGCAGCCGGAGGGCGGCCCGGCCCCCACGGACGCACTCGGCCCGGTCACGGTGAACCTGGCCACCGGCAACGCGACCGCCTCTGTCGACACGGCCCAGGCGTCCACCGGCGCCGGCCCCCTGGGCGCGCCCTTCACGTACAACTCCCAGGCTTTGTCCGCGTCTTCGGGCCTCACCGGCTCGTACTACGCGGGCGACTCGGCTGCCGGGATCGGCGCGGAGGGGAAGCCCGGAGCCGTACGCGCCGACGCCCGCGTCGACTTCCGCTGGGGCGGCGAGCGCGTGCTGCCCGACACGGAGCCGGACGCCGCGTTCCGGGTCGCGTGGACGGGCCGGCTCACCGTGCCCGCCGACGGGACGTACCGGCTCGGCGGCGCCTACGACGGGGGCCTCAGGATCCTGGTCGACGGCAAGCCGCTCCTCGACGACTGGAAGGGCGCCGAAGCTTCGGGCGACCGCCCGGCCTACGGTCGCCCGGTCAGGCTGGAGTCCGGCCGCTCGTACGCCGTCGAGGTCGAGCACCGACGCCCGGCGAACGGCCGGCAGGTCGGGCTGTGGGCCTCCCGGGCGGGGCGGAGCGCGCCCGTCGGCGCGGGCGCCACCCAACTCCACTATCGCAAAGGAGGGTTGAGCCGGTTCGTCAACCCCGGCGCCGAGACCACCGACTTCGGCTACACGTCCGGCGATCTGCTGGCGGCCGTACGGCCGCCGCTGGTCATGGACTGGATCGCGGCGGGCGCGGGACGCGACCCAGCACCGTTCCCCGGGGCACCGCGAGGCTCACGCCGTCGAGTGCTCGTGTGGCTCCGAACGGCTACGTCACGTCGGAGACTTCGATCATCATCGTGTCCATGAAATGCCCTTCCCTCGTCACCGGAAGCCCACCACCGGCCGCCGGGCGTATTCAGGGAAGACCGAAAGGGATTGCGCGGGGCGTCGCCTGCAGGCGTAACGTAGCGGTGGCGACGGGAATTCAGGAGGGTCGATCAGAACTCTGAAAGTGGCATGGTGGAAACCCGCGAAAAGGGGAGTGCTCTCAGCCCACCGGCAGGACCGCGGTGACCCGCCAGCCGTGCTCCCCGTGCAGGCCGAACTCCAGGGTCCCGCCGAGCGCCCGGACACGTTCGGCGAGCCCTTCCAGGCCGCTGGCCCCGTGTCGTCCCCGGTCGCCGAAGTGCCCGCCGCCCGCCGCGCTGATGGAGGGAGAGCCGTTGGTCACGGACACGGTGAGCGCCGGCTCCAGGCGTTCGGGGCCGGGCGTCACGGACACGGTCACCCACGGCGTGGTGCCGGCGTGCCGCCGTACGTTGGTCAGCGCCTCCACCACCACCCGGTGGGCGGTGCTCGCCACTTCGCGGGGGACCCGGCCGACGTGCTCGGACGACCGATCGATGTCCAGGCGCACTTCGGTCCGGCCGGACGCGCGGAACCGGTCCACGACGTCCACGATGTCCTCCAGCCCGTAGGCCACCGGCTGTGACTCGTCCGTCGCGCCCCGGCCGGCCGGGGTCGTTCCTTCGGAGGATCTGAGCATGTGGATGGTGCGGTCCATGGAGCCGAGGGCCTGGTGGCCGGAGGCCTCGATCTGCTGGAGGAGCGGCAGAACCTTCTCCGGCTGGTCCGCGCCGATCACCTGCGCCGCCTGTGCCAGCACGACGATGCCCGACACGTCGTGGGCCACGAAGTCATGCAGATCGGCCGCCAGTTGGAGGCGCTGGCTGCGGCGGGCCTCGTGAACCGCCCGGATCCGGCGGGTTTCCAGGGTACGCAGACCGCCGCCCGTGGCGGCCGCGGCGATGGCGCCGAGCGCGAAGAACGCGCTCTGGGCGGCGGCTTCCAGCGCGGTCGGAGGGATCTGGAGGCGCAGGAGCGCCGTCGAGGCCAGGACCCCGAGCACGGTGCAGAGCGCGAAGGCCTGCCGGGTCCCGGCGTACCGGGCGACCAGGCAGACGAGCAGGAGAAGCCCGCCGATCTCCACCAGGGTGGCCACGCCGGTCGCCTGCTCCGGGGCCGGCGGATCCCCGAACAGGGTGCCGAGGGAGGAGCTCACGGCCACCACGACGGCGGCCGCCGGGATGACCCGCTCCCGGGTGTGCAGTGAGGCCACGGCGAGCGCGCCCAGCACCGCGATCATCATGGGCAGGACCGCGCGCCAGCCGGCGGAGGGGCCCGCCAGCAGACCGGCCGGTACCACGCAGAGCGCCAGGACCGCGCAGACCGGGCCGACGGCACGCTCGTGGAGGCGGCTCTGGATGCGGTTCCCCGTGTTCGTCCCCATTCCCGCGATTCTACGCACCCGTCGGATTCTCCCTTTTCTGTCAGCTTGGTGAAGCCGGAAGCGGGAACGGGGCGGGGAAGCGTGCGATCGGATCTCCCTGTTGACAGCTAGTTGCCACCGGGAAGTCGGGGACGATTCCGCGGCGGAATCATCCCTGGGGCATGCCGTGGGAACAACGTCGATGACGGTCCGTTCGGGGGGCGATATGTCTGGTGAGGGCGAGCCCGAACTGGAACGGCTGCTGCCGGAATGGCATTTCAGGGAAATTCATCGTGTTCCGGTCCCCGGCGCCGCCGCCGAGGTCATGGAGGCCGCGCACGCGACGACATGGTCCGAGGCCCCGACCGCCCGGACCCTGGTCGCGATCACCGGGGCGGACGTCTCGGGCCGGGGGCTCATCGTCTCCGGGTTCCTGAGCGGCATGGGAGAGGTACTGCCCACCGGGGACGAGGAGTTCCTGCTCGCCGCGGTGCAGGGCAATGGGCGACACCCCCGGCCCGACGGCAGCGTCGTGGACATCGTGACCGGCTGCGATCAGCCGGGCATCCTCAAGGTCGGGATGAACGTCCGGCACACGGCGGGCGTGCTCACCACGGAGACCCGGATCCTCGTCACGGACGAACGTACCCGGCGCCGGTTCCTGCCCTACTGGCTGCTCATCAGGTTCGGCAGCAGGCTGACCCGTACGTCCATGCTCAGGGCGATCCGGGCCCGGGTGCTGCGTGAGGCGGCCTCCGCCTGACCTCCGCCTGTGACCTCCGCCTGACCTCCGGCGCAGGCGTCAGGACGACCTGCTCGGTGCTCCGCCCGGCTTCACCGGGTGGAGCACGCTCATGTGCCCGGGCAGCCGGCTCCACACCTCGGGCGTGTAGAAGTGCCCGCCCGGCAGGAGAGTCGCCTCGAACGGGCCCGTGGTCAGACGCCGCCAGCGCTCCAGGTCCTCCTCGTCCACGTCGTCGTCCTCGCCGCGGAGCAGCTGGAGCGGCACGCCGACCAGCTCCCCGGGCCGGTACCGGTAGGCCTCGACGGCCTGGAGGTCCGCGCGGAGGACCTCCACCGCCATCCGTCGCAGCTCCGGCTCGTCCCGTACCGCGTCGGCGACCTGACCGACCGTGAACATCCAGTCGAGCAACTCCTCGTCGGTGTTCCGTGTGTGGGGCGGCTCGTCCCGGTCGCCCGGGTGGTCCGGGGGGCCCGCGGCCGAGACGACCAGCCCCCGCGGCGGGGCGATCCCGGCGCGCGCGGCGCGCACCGCCAGATCGAAGGCGACCCACGCACCCATGCTGTGGCCCGCCAGTACGTAGGGGCGGGCGGCGATCCCGGCGAGTGCGGCCAGTGCCCCGCCGACCAGTTGCTCCCAGGTCCGTGCGAACGGGACGCTGTAGCACCCCTCGCGCCCGGGATAGCAGTACAGGACCAGTTCGGTGTCCTCGGGCAGGGCGTCGGCCCACGCGCGGAAGGGCGCCGTACCGCCTCCGCAGAAGCTGAGACAGAACAGGGTGCGCTCCGCCTGCGGCCGGGGCAGCGGCCGGAACAGTGGCCCGGGCACGGTGAGTCCTCTCGACGGCCGTCGGTGTCACCGGGAATGTACCGGCGCCCGGCCGGTCCGCCGTCCCGGGGCCAACAAATCTTCGATCCTCCGGCGTGACGCTCGGCTACGGAAGGTGGCGGGAGAGTGACCGGGGTGCCGGAGAGCCGGCTTCCGAAGGCCGCGACCGTTCGTTTTCCCGGCGCTTCCGGCACGGCGGAGGAGTGGCCGAAAGCTGCGCAACGCAATATTCAATTCTTCTCAATGCAAAGTCTCGAACGCGTGGCCGAAGTGGTCGCCGGAAGCTCTTGTTAGGTCGATTCTCCGAAGCCTAGGGTCGACTCGAATTCGGTGACAGCGCCAGGAAGAGGAGAGCTCCATGGCCAATCCGTTCGAGGACGACAATGCCGAGTACTACGTGCTCGTGAACGACGAGGGGCAGTATTCGATCTGGCCCGTGTTCGCCACAATTCCGGGGGGATGGACGACCGTGCACGGTGCGGCCGCCCGTCAGGAGTGCCTCGACCACGTGAATGAGAACTGGACCGACATGCGTCCGCGCAGTCTCGCCGAAGCCATGGCGTCCCAGCCCGCCTGACGTCACAGCCCGTACCGAACGAGCCTCATTTCCTGCTCAGCAGTTCCGCGGTCCACATTCCTGTGCCGGCCTTGCGGTGACCGAACCATCCCGGAGGAAAGAAATCATGCCGACCATCACCAGCGACCGTCGTGCCGCGATCAAGGAAATCGTCTGCGATATCCTGGAACTCGAAGAGGGCGACGTGAGCGAGACCAGCCTCTTCATCGACGATCACGGCGCCGACTCCCTGCGGGCCATCGAGATCCTGGCCTCCTTGGAGAAGGAGTTCGGCATCACCATCGACCAGTCCGAGCTCGCCCAGATGATCAACCTGGAGGCGGTCTACAAGGTGGTCGCCGAGGCGCCCGCCCGCTGACCGCTCCCACTCTCTCGACCTCACGTCTGAAGGACTGAAGGGGAATCAGCATGTCCTCAACAAGCCCCGGCGCCGCAACCGGGAAACGCCGGGTGGTTCTCACCGGCTTCGGAGTGATCTCCAGTATCGGCATCGGGGCCGAGGAATTCACCGAAAGTCTGCGGGCGGGCCGTAGCGGCGTCAGCCCGATCTCGGTGTTCGACGTCGAGGGCTTCGCCCATGTCAACGGCTGCGAGGTCACCGGATTCGATCCCGAGCAGTGGATTTCCCGTACTCCGGTACGGGAGTTGGGGCGCGCCAGCCGCTTCGCCGTCGCGGCGGCGCGGATGGCGGTGCAGGACGCTGATCTGGACCTCGCGGAACTCGCCGGCCGACGGGGGCTCATCTCCGTCGGCACCACGGACGGCGAGTCCTACGAGCTGGATCAGCTGGTGGCCGCCGAACTCGCCGGAGGACCTCACAGCATGGACGCAGAGGTCGTCCGGCGGGTCTCGGCGGCCCGGCTCTCCACAGCCATCGCGCAGGAACTGGAGCTCACCGACGTCGAGGCGCCCACCATCGCCACGGCCTGTTCCGCGGGCAACTACGCCATCGGGTACGGCTTCGACGCGGTCAGCTCGGGCGAGGTGGAGTTCGCCCTGTGCGGCGGCGCCGACGCGATGTGCCGCAAGACGTTCACCGGCTTCTACCGGCTCGGGACCATCGCGCCCGAGTACTGCCAGCCCTTCGACGCCGACCGCAAGGGCATCCTCACCGGCGAGGGCGCCGGGATCCTGGTCCTGGAGAGCCTGGATTCCGCACTGGCCCGCGGCGCCACGATCTACGCCGAGGTGCTCGGCTACGGCCTCAACTGCGACGCGTACCATCAGGTCGCGCCCAACGGGGAGAGCGTCGCGCAGTGCATGAGCATCGCCCTGGCGAACGCCGGGGTGAAGCCCGACGAGGTCGACCTGATCTCGGCCCACGGCACCGGCACCAAGGCGAACGACATCACCGAGGCCGGCGCTATCCGCAGCGTCTTCGGCGACGCGACCCCCCGCACCATCTCCCTGAAGTCGATGCTCGGCCACACCATGGGCGCGGCCAGCGCGCTCGGCGCGATCGCCTGCGGCCTCGCCATCACGCACGGCTTCATCCCGCCCACGATCAACCACCACCGGACCGACCCGGAGTGCGATATCGACTGCGTGCCCAACCACGCCGTCGACGCCGATCTGCGGATCGTCCAGAACAACGGCCTCGCGTTCGGCGGCAACAACGCCATCGTGATCCTGGGCAAGTACGACGCGGACGGCGGCCGTCCATGACCTACCCGATCATCGGGGCCGGCGCCGTCAGCAGCATCGGCGGCGACCCGGACGCGATCTTCGCGAGCCTCTGCGAGGGCCGCAGCGGACTCGCCCCCCTCCGCGCCTTCGACCGTTCCCGCTTCAACGCCCAGCAGCTCTTCGAGATCGACGATCGGGAGACCGAGGGCGTCGACGGACCGGGCCGGGCCACCCGCTTCCTCGTCGAGGCGGTCCGCCAGGCCGTCGAGGACGCGGGGCTGGGCGAAGACCTCGCGGAGATCCCCGTACTCGTCGGCACGGGCCTGCGCGAACTGCGCTCCCTGGAGCTGTGGTGGCGCGACGGCGTCCCGTTCGAGGCCGACGGGCTGCACTTCGAGGACGCGCTGCGCAGCCGCTTCGGCGCCGTCGACACCCACACGTTCGCGGGCGCCTGCTCCGCCTCCCTCTACGCCCTGGCGCTCGCCTGGGACCTGTTGGAGGCGGGGGAGGCGGAGACGGTCGTCGTGGCCGGCTGCGACGTGGTCACCGAGAGCATGTTCGGCCAGGCCGACCGGGTCCAGTTCGATCCGCCGTCCTCGGTACGCCCCTTCGACAAGGACCGCGGGGGCACCATCCTCGGCGAGGGCGCGGCAGCCGTCGTCCTGAGCCGCTCCGCCGGGAGCCGCCCGGTGCGCGGCCTGCTGCGCTCGGTCGCCGTCAACTGCGACGCCCACCACCAGACCGCGCCGGACGCGGCGGGCGTCGAGGCGGCCGTACGGCAGGCCCACGAACAGGCCGGTGTGACCCCGCCCGAGATCGACCTGGTGGTGATGCACGGCACCGGCACCCTGCTCAACGACCGTACGGAGGCCACCGTGACCGCGGAGGTCTTCGACGCACCCGGACCGGCCCTCACCGGCATCAAGTCCCTGACCGGGCACACCTCGGGATCGGCCGGGCTGCTCAGCCTGGTCGTGGCGCTGAGCTGCCTGGACAGCGGGACCGTGCCGCACGTCGCCGGCCTGGCCGACCCGCTGCCCGAGGGCGCGGGGCTGCGGCTGGTGGCCGGCGAACCCCTGGTCTCGCCGGTGCGGCTGGCCCAGGTCAACAGCTTCGGCTTCGGCGGGGTCAACGCCGTCGCCGTCGTGGGAGGCGTCGCATGAAGATCGCCGTCACCGGGGTCGCCGTCGCCCTGCCCGGCGCGTCCGACCCGGACGCCCTGCTGCTCCCCGCCCGCCCCGGCGCCGAACCGGTCGACCCCGCCGCCGTGATCGGCCGGAAGGGGCTGCGGTTCAAGGACCGGGCCACCCAACTGGGCCTGCACCTGGCCCATGCGGCGCTTACCGACGCCGGACTGCTCGTGGCCGGCGGACCGGCCGCCGCCGGGGAGCGGCTGGCCACCGTGGTCAGCTCCAACCTCGGCAACACCGACACCGTGTGCCGGGCCGTGGAGACCATAGCCAAGGAGTCCACCGGGGTCCTCAGCCCCATGGACACCCCGAACGCCTCCAGCAACATCATCGCCTCGGAGACCGCGATCCGGTTCGGCCTCCGCGGCCCCAACCTGACCGTGTGCAACGGGCGGGGCTCGGGGCTGGACGCGGTGCGCTGGGCCGCCCTGATGCTGCGCACCGGACGCGCCGACCACGTCCTGGTGACCGGAGTCGAACCGGACAACGAGGTGACCCGCAGGCTCGTCGACGGGCCGGTCGCCGACGGCGGCGCGGCCGTGGTCCTCAGCCGCGACACGACGCGCGCCAAGGCGCTGCTGGGCCCGGTGTTCCGGACGGCGGAGGCGGCGGGGACCGCCGCCCGGCTGGCCCTCCGGGCGCCCGGTGGCGACCTCTGGCTCTGCACCGACGAGGACCTGGCGCCCTCCTCCGCACGACGGATCGGGCTCACCGGCTGGGGAGAGCTCTCGGGCGCCCTCGGCGTGGTGCAGTGCGCCGCCGCCGCGGGCTGGTTCGCCCAGGGGCACGACGGTCCGGCGTACGCCGTGGCCGGCGCGGCCGGGGCCGTCCTGCTGCCCCCGGAGCGCACCCCATGAGGAACGTCGTACTGCTCCACGGGCTCGCCAACAACGAGGCCATCTGGTCCGGCCTGAAGGGGCACTGGCCGGCGGACGTGGAGGTTCACGCCCCTCGGCTGCCCTGGCACAGCGGCGGCATCGCCGGCTGGCGGCACGAGACCGACTCGGCGGCCCGGCTCGGGGAGGTCCTGGACGCCGTGCCCGGCGGCCCGGACGTGGTGGTGGCGCACTCGTTCAGCTCGGTGGTCCTGCTCGACCTGCTCGGCCGCCGGGCGGAGGCCGGCGACCCGCTGAACCTGCCGGCCGTGGTCCTCGTCAACCCGTTCTACCGGAGCGACGCGGACGACTTCCACTGGGACATGATCGCCCCGACCCTGGCCGACTTCCCGCGCACCATGGCCGAGTCGATCAGGCTGCGGACGCCCGGCCGCGCCGTCGACCCGGAGCTGCTCGCGGACATGGCCCGGCGGATGACCGAGTGGATCGGCCCCTACGGCTGGCTCCGGTTCTTCGACGCCTATCTGCGCACGCCGCTGTTCCGCGTGGACCTGATCGAGACCCCGGCCCTGGTCATCGGCGGCGGGGACGACCTGTCCGCGCCCCCCGAGCAGGCGCGCCGGCTGGCGGCCCGGCTGCCGGCCGGCCGGTCGCTGACCGTCCCCGGCTGCGGTCACTTCCCGATGCTCGAACGACCCGCCTGGTTCACGAGCACCGTGCACGCCTTCCTCGACCGGACCCCGGAACAACCGTTGGCCGTCACCTGATCCCGGCCCGCGTTCATCCCACCCCGATCCGCCCCGACCCGAAGGAGTCCGTGATGGGCCCGACGCCCCATCCCGCTGTCACGGCGCTGCTGGAGACCCCGACGACGGGGCGCCTGCGCCCCCTCTTCGAGGGAAACAACATCAGCTTCGCCATCGGCTTCAAGCACATCAACTACGTTGCCGAGGCAGCGGTGCTCAACCACTTCAGAGAGGCGGGACTGCCCGTAGGGGACCTGTACCGGCGGTTCGGCCTCGGGTTCGACGTGGTCGACATCCACTCCCGCCTCGGCGCCCTGCTCGCCGTCGACGACGAGGTCGAGGCCGTGGTCACCCCGGTGACCAAGGACGGTGCGGACCGGCTCCGCTTCAAGGTCGAGCAGTTCGTCGAGCGCGACGGCAAGCGGGTCAAGTGCGCGGGCTCGACGATCCTGGTCGCCCTGCGGATCGACGACCACATCACCGCCGAGGAGCCCTGGCCGACCGGCCTGGAGCGGTTCACCACCGCCCGCCTGGGCGACGGCGAGCGCCTGGAGATCGCGGCGACCCCGCGACCGTACGGCGAGTTCACCGCGGGCCGCGGCACCAGCACCGACCCGGTGCTGAACGAAGTCATCGGGGAGACCAACGCGTTCGGCTGGCGCTGGCGCATGGGCTACTTCTACTGCCACTTCAACGAGCGCGTCCAGATGTCCGGATTCCTGCGGGTGATGGAGGAGGTCGAGGACCTCTTCCTCGCCGACCGCGGCCTGGCCATCAAGGAGGTCCTCGACACCCGGGGCTGGATCCCCGTCGTGACCCAGTCCCGCATCGAGCTGCTCGACGAGACCGTGATGGAGGAGGAGCTCTACACCGTCTACACGGTCGAGAACGTCTTCAAGACCCTGCTCTACACCTGCCGCATGGACTGCTACGTGCTGCGCGACGGCCATCTGGTGAAGACCGCCACCGGCTCCATCACCCACGGCTACCTGCACGAGACGGCCCCCAACCAGTGGGAGATGGCCGAGTTCGACCAGTCCACGGTCGAGGCCCTCACCACCCCCCGCAAGGCGGCGTCATGAGCACCCCGGTGACCGACCGCCCGGTGATCACCGGCTGGTCCGCGGTCTCCCCGTTCGGCCTCGGGGCCGATGCCTTCGCCGAGGGACTGCGCGAACAGCGCTCCACGGTGGCCCCGGTGGACACCGCCCGCTGGAAGGTGCCCACCTCCCGGGCCCACCTGGTACCCGGCTTCGAGACCCGGGAGGTGCTGGGCAAGAAGGGCACCCGCTCCATGGACCGGGTCACCGGACTGGCCGTCGCCGCCGTCGGCTCCCTCCTGGACCAGCCCGGTTCGGTGAAGGAGTCGGAGACCGGGGAACGCGCCGCTCTCGTGCTGGCCACCACCACCGGCAGCGCGGCCAGCATGATGGACTTCACCCGCAGCTCGCTCGTGGGCGACCGGCCCTACGACGTGGACCCGGCGGTCATGCCCAATGCCGTGATGAACTGCGCGGCCGGGCAGTGCGCCATCTGGTACGGCATCAAGGGCCCCAACACCACGCTCGCGGGCGGCCGTGCGGCCGGACTGCTGGCGCTCAACTACGCCACCCGGCTGCTGGCTTCGGGCCGCGCGGACACGGTGCTCTGCGCCGCCGCCGAGGAGTACTCGGCCGCCCGCTACTGGCTGGAGAGGCACAGCCGGGGACCCGAGGCGCCCAGCGTCGCGCTCGGCGAGGGCGCGGCCGTCCTCCTGATCCAGCCGGCCTCCACCGTCACACCCGACCGCCCCGCCCTCGCCGAAGTGCTCGCCGTGCGCACACGGGTGGCCACCGGCCATCTGGTGCGCCCGGCCCTGGAGGCCTGCGTGCGCTCCGCCCTGGAGGCCGCCGGGGTGGAGGCATCCGAGGTGTGGGCCGCGAGCCCGTCGGAGGCGCCGGGGCTCCTCGGCCACGTGGAGCGTGAGGTCCTCGGCGAGATCTGCGGGGACACGGCGGTGCGGCGGATTCCGGCTGTCGGCCGACTCGGTGACGTCTCCGCCGCCTCCGGTTCGTTCCAGATCGCCACCGTCCTCGCCGCCGCGCCCCGTACGGGCGGGAGCATCGCCCTGGTGACGTCCGCCGACCGCGACGGCTCCCTCGCCTGCGCCGTGCTGAAGCTCCGGGACGCACGATGACCGCCGCCCCGCGGGTCCGCGTGAGCCCGGTCGCCGCCGAGGTGCGGGTGGAGACCCGGACCGAGGACGGTCTGACCGCCGTCGCGCGGGCCGAGGTCCGGGAGAGCGAACCGGTCTTCGCCGGCCACTACCCGGACTTCCCGATCTTCCCCGGGGTCTGCGTGCTGGAGTGCGTGCAGCGGGCGGCGACCGACGGGGAAACCGCCCCGGCCCCCTCCGACCTCGCCGCCGTCGAGTCGGCGCGGTTCGCCGGGGCCGTCTACCCGGGAGACACCCTCCACCTGACCCTCACGTGGCGCCCCACGGAGGCCGGCCTGCGCTGCGACGCCGTGGCCGTCACCCAGCGGGGCAAGGCCGCCACCGTGCGGCTGCGCTACACGACCGCCGGAGGTGAGCGATGACCGCGCCCGCACCCGCCCTGCCCCGGGTCACCGACCTGCTGCCGCACCGCTACCCGATGCTGCTCGTGGACCGGGTGACCGAACTCGTGCCCGGCGAGCGGATCCGTACCGTCAAGGCGATCACGCTCAACGAGCCCTGGTACGCCGGGATATCGGCCGACGCCCCGTTCGACTACCCGCCGTCCCTGCTCATCGAGTCCTGGGGCCAGTCCGCCGGACTCCTCGCCTCTGCGGTCGCCGAAGCGCCGCAGGGCCAGGTGATGCTGTTCGGCTCCGTCGCGGACGCCGCGTTCCTCCTGCCCGTCCTCCCGGGCGACGTGATCGAGCACCGGGTGAGCATCACCCGGACCCTCACCGACTCGGTGATCTTCGAGGGCAGCAGCCACCGGGGGGACGACACCGTGATGACCGTGACGCGGATGGTGATGGCCTTCCGCGCCGCGGAACTGCTTCGCCCCGCCGACCCCGCCGAAACGCGGCCCACCACCCCGTCGTCCCCAGGAAAGGCCGTCCGATGACCGACACCAGGCCCGTAGCCCTGATCAGCGGGGGTTCCCGCGGAATCGGCCGTGCCGCCGTGCTGAAGCTCGCGGCGGACGGCTACGACATCAGTTTCTGCTACCGCTCGCAGACGGAGACGGCGGAGGTCCTGGCGAAGGAGGCCGAGGTGCTGGGCGCCCGGGTGCTCCACCGCCGGGTCGACGTCAGCGACGCCGCCGCCGTACGCGACTGGGTCGCCGCGACCGAGACGGACCTCGGCCCCATCGAGGCCGCCATCCCCTCGGCCGGCATCACCCGCGACAAGGCGCTGGTGATGATGTCCGACGACGAGTGGAGCTCCGTCCTCTCCACCAACCTCGACGGCGTCTTCCACATCTGCCGCTCGGTCGCCTTCGGGATGATGAAACGCCGGCGCGGCAGCATCGTCACCATCTCGTCGGTGGCGGGCGTCTACGGCAACGCCACCCAGACGAACTACGCCGCGTCCAAGGCCGGGATCATCGGCCTGTCGAGGTCCCTGGCCAAGGAGGTCGGCCGCTACGGCATCCGCGTCAACGCGGTGGCGCCCGGCTTCGTCGACACCGACATGGTCGCCGCCGTCTCCGAGAAGATCCGCGACGAGGCCCTCGCGGGCGTCGCGCTCGGCCGGATGGGCACCGCCGACGAAGTCGCCGAGCTGGTCGTCTTCCTGGCCTCCGACCGCGCGAGCTACATCACGGGATCCGTGTTCCAGATAGACGGGGGGATCGCCCTGTGAGCAGCGCCAACCGCAGGAAGAAGAACCCCAGATGGTACTTCTCGCTGCGCAGCCCGTACTCGTGGTTCGCCTACCGCGACCTCAGCGAGAAGCACCCGGACGTGCTCGACCGGATCGAGTGGATTCCCTACTGGGAACCGGACGAGGAGTCCACCCACCTGCTCTCCCAGGCCGGGGTCACCCTGCCGGTGATGCCCATGCACCGCTCGAAGAACTTCTACATCCTGCGTGACGCGCGCCGCTGGGCGCACGCGCGTGGCTGGCAGGTGACCTGGCCGGTGGACCGCGCCCCGCACTGGGAGGTGTCGCACCTCGCCTACCTCGCGGCCGAGGAGCGCGGCCTGGGCCGTCAGTTCGTCGACCTGGCCTACCGGGCGCGCTGGAACCAGGGCCTGGACCTCGCGGAGCGCTCGACCATCGTCGGCATCGCGGGCGAGCTGGGCCTCGACCCGTCGATCGCCGACGCGGTCGACGACCCCGACCTGCGGATCAGAGGCGTGGAGTGCCTGATCGCCGCGTACCACGACGACGCCTTCGGGGTGCCGTTCTTCATGCACGGCCGTGAGGCGTTCTGGGGCGCCGAGCGGGTCGGGGCGTTCGTGTCCGCCGTGCGTGGCGAGGAGTGGGACGGCCTCAGCGACGCGCCGTTCGACGCGCCCCCGTTCACCGCGGTGGTTCCGGACCAGGGCGACCCGTCCGACAGGAGAGAGCGATGAACGCGACCGGAGCACCCCAGCGGATCGTCCCGCGCTGGGTGCCACCGCCGTCGCCCGGGCAGCAGGCGCGGACCACGCACGAGGATCTGATCCGCCCGGTCCCGCTCCGGCTCGCCGCCCGGGTCCGGCTGCTCGCCCGCCGCTCGGGCGTCGGCTGGGAGGCACTCCTGCTCGCCGCCCACACCGCCGTCCTCACCGCCGTCGGCGGCGAGTCCTCGGTGGTGAGCGGCTACCGTGCGCCCGGACGGGCCGACGCGCTCCGGCCGGTGGGCCTCTCGCTCCGGGGCGAGACCTGGCGCGAGCTGACCGCCGCAGCCGGACAGGCCGCCGCCACCCCCGTCGAGGCGGCGTTCGAGACCGTACTGGACCTGGGGCGGACGGAGGGGGAGCCGGCCGAGCCGCTCGCGGACACCGTGCTCACGGCCGCGCTGCGCCGTGGCCCCGACGGTCTCGCGCTGCTGATCCGCCACCGTACCGACGTGCTGGACGCCGAAGCGGCCGGCCGGATCGCCGGGTACTACCTCGCGGCCGTCGGGCAGCTCGTGGCGGAGCCGGACGCGCCGGCCCGCGGCAAGAGCCTGCTCTCCGCCGCCGAACTCCACCACCAGCTGGTCGAGCTCTCGGGCCCCGTAAGGGAGTTGCCCGACAAGCGGTTCCATGAACTGTTCGAGGACCAGGTCGCGCTGCGGCCCCTGGACATCGCGGCCGTGCACGGCGAGGACACCTGGACGTACGAGGAGCTCAACACCCGGGCCAACCGGATCGCGCACGCGCTCCTGGCCCGGGACCTGGGGGACGAGGCCGTCGTGGCCGTCGTCACCGAGCGCAACCTGGACTGGCTCGCCGCGGTCATCGGCGTCTTCAAGGCCGGCGCCGCCTATCTGCCGATCGAGCCGCACGCCCCCGTCGACCGGATGTCCCGCACCCTGGTCCGCAGCGGCTGCCGGCTGGTCCTGACCGAGCACGGCGGCCCGGACCACGCGCGGCGGGCCGCGCCGTCCGGCGTCGAACTCCTCGACGTCGGCGCCGCCCTGGCCGAGGACCGCCCCGGCCGCGACCCGGGCGTGCGCGTCGGCCCCGGCCGACTCGCCTACCTGTACTTCACCTCGGGCTCCACCGGCGAGCCCAAGGGAGCGATGTGCGAGCACGCCGGGTTCCTCAACCATCTGTACGCCAAGATCGACGACCAGGGGATCGGCGCGGGCCACGTGGTCGCCCAGACCGCGCCGCAGTCCTTCGACATCTCCCTGTGGCAGCTGGTCGCCGCCCTGGTCGTGGGCGGACGCACGCTGATCGTCGAACAGGAGGCCGTCCTCGACGTCGACCGCTACCTCGACACGATCGAGCGGGGCGAGGTCTCCGTGCTCCAGGCCGTCCCCTCCTATCTGGAGGTGGTGCTCAGCCGGCTGGAGGAACGCCCCCGCGCGCTGCCCTCCCTGCGCTGCGTCTCGGTCACCGGTGAGGCGCTCAAGAAGGAACTCGCCGTCCGGTGGTTCGCGCGCTTCCCGCACATCGCCCTGATGAACGCCTACGGCCTCACGGAGACGTCGGACGACACCAACCACGAGGTCATGACCTCCGTGCCGGTAGGGGACTCGGTCCCGCTCGGGCGCGCGGTCGGCAACGTCGCCGTGTACGTCGTCGACGAGGACCTGCGGCCGGTACCGCTCGGCGCGCCGGGCGAGATCGTCCTCTCCGGCGTCTGCGTGGGACGCGGGTACGTCAACGACCCCGAGCGCAGCGCGGAGGCCTTCGGCGAGGATCCGCACCGGCCCGGACAGCGGCTCTACCGCTCGGGCGACTTCGGCCGCCGGCTGCCGGGCGGCTCCGTGGAATTCCTCGGCCGGCGCGACGCACAGATCAAGATCCGTGGCTTCCGCATCGAGATCGGGGAGATCGAGAACCAGCTGCTGCGGCTGCCCGGAGTCCGCGACGGTGCGGTCGTCGTCGTGGAGTCGCCCGACCGGGGCCGCCATCTGGTCGGCTTCCAGGCCGGTTCGGCCGAGCCGTCCGACGCCCTGCGCGAGCGGCTGGAGCAGGCGCTGCCCGCGTACATGGTGCCGGACCGGCTGGAGCCCCTCGACGCGCTGCCGCTCACCCCGAACGGCAAGACGGACAGGCGCGCCCTGCGCATCCTCGCCGCCGAACTCGCCCTGGTCGCCGAGCAGGGACACGCCGACGCGTACGAGGCACCCCGCCCCGGCACCGAACTGCGGCTCGCCGAGGCATGGGCCGCCGTGCTGAAACTGCCCCTGGAACGGATCGGCCGCACCGCCGACTTCTTTCTGCTGGGCGGCACGTCCCTCTCCGCCGTACGGCTCATCGTCCGGATGGAGCGGGCCTTCACCCTGCACGACATGGCGCGGCGCCCGAGGCTCGACGCCCTCGCCGCGTTCCTCGACGACCCGGAGGCCGGCACCGAGGACGCGCCCGCGGACGGTGGCCGGGAGACGCCCGCCGCGAACGGCGCGTCCGCCGGACCCGCCGCCGCGCCCCGTACCTCCCTGGAAGCAGCCCCGTTCGACGTGGTCAGGACCGAGGGCCGGCCCGCCGTGCTCACCCTGGACGGCCCCGCCCCCGAGGACCCGGCGGCCTGGGCGGCGGAGAACGCCGTCCGGGTACGGGCCACGGTGGCGGAGCACGGTGCGCTGCTGGTGCGGGGCCTCGGCCTGCGGGACGCGGAAACCGTCGGCCGGGTCGGCCGCGGACTCCTGCACCAGGTGATGACCGAACGTGAGGGCTTCGCCCCGAGGCAGCGGCTCACGGACGGCGTGTACACCTCCTCCGAGTGGCCCGTCGACCAGCCCATGTGCATGCACCACGAGCTGAGTTACGCCCGTGAGGTGCCCGGCACCCTGCTCTTCGCCTGCCTCACCGCACCCGAATCGGGCGGCGCCACCGGTGTCTCCGACTCCTCCGACGTCCTGGAGGCGCTCCCCGCCGAGCTGGTGGCGCGCTTCGAGGCCGAGGGGTGGCTCGTCGACCGCAACTACACCGACACGGTGGGCGTCGGCCTGGAGGACGCCTTCGGCACGACCGACCGCGCGGCCATCGAGGCCTACTGCGCGGAGCGGGGCATCGAGTGCCGCCCGCAGTCCAACGGCGACCTGCTCACCCGGCAGTACGCCGCCGCCGTGCTCACCCACCCGGTGACCGGTCGGCGCGGCTGGTTCAACCAGATCGCCTTCCTCAACGAGTGGACCCTCGACCCGATCGTCCGCGAGTACCTCAAGTTCGAGTTCGGCGACGCCGGACTGCCTTTCAACAGCCTTTACGGCAACGGCGCGAGCCTCGACGAGGAGACCGTGCTCGCGATCAACGCGGTGTACGAGAAGCACACGCTCCGCGAGCCGTGGCGGGCGGGCGACCTCCTCGTCGTGGACAACCTCCGGATGGCGCACGGCAGGGAGCCCTACGAGGGGGACCGGCGGATCGCGGTCGTCCTCGGCGACCCGGTCACCGTGCCGGCCCCCCACTGACCGGCCTCTTCCCACCGCACCTCCAGCCCATGGATGGAGTCCCATGTCCCACCAGCCGCTCGTGCCGTCCTTCGCCGTCATCACCGGCGCACAGGTGGCACAGGTTCTCACCGGCAGCGAGAAGCAGGTCGTGAACCTGGTCGAGGACGTCTACCGGCTGCACGGCCGGGGCGACTCGGTCAATCCGCCCTCGTACTTCCTGCGGTTCCCGGACCGCCCCAGCTCCCGGATCATCGCCCTGCCCGCCTCGGTGGGCGGCGACCGTCCCACCGACGGCCTGAAGTGGATCTCCAGCTTCCCGGAGAACGTGGCCGCGGGCATCCCGCGGGCCTCCGCCGTCCTCATCCTCAACGACCACGCGACGGGCTATCCGTTCGCCTGCCTGGAGAGCTCCATCATCAGCGCCTCCAGGACCGCCGCCTCGGCGGCCCTCGCCGCCGACCGGCTCAGCGGGGCCGAACGCCCGCGCCGCATCGGCTTCATCGGCACCGGCCTCATCGCCCGCTATGTCCACCACTACCTGGAGGCCACCGGCTGGACCTTCGACGAGCTCGGCGTTCACGACCTGTCCGCGGCGCACGGCGAGGCGTTCGCGGACTACCTCGGCGGGCGCGGGGACGCCCCCGTCGTGGTGCACGGGACGGCCGAGGAACTGATCCGGGAAAGTGACCTGGTGGTCTTCGCCACCGTCGCCGGGAGCCCCCATGTGCACGACCCCTCCTGGTTCGCCCACAACCCGCTGGTCCTCAACGTGTCGCTGCGGGACCTGGCGCCGGAGATCCTGCTCGCGTCCGCCAACATCGTCGACGACGTCGAGCACTGCCTGAAGGCGGACACCTCCCCCCACCTGACCGAACAGCTCACCGGGAACCGCGACTTCATCAACGGCACCCTCTGCGACGTGATCGAGGGCCGGGTCGAGCTGCCCGGGGACCGCCCCGTCGTGTTCTCGCCGTTCGGTCTCGGCGTGCTCGACATCGCCCTCGGCCGCTACGTCCACGACCAGCTGCGCGACGCGGGCGTACTCGGCGTCGTCGACGGTTTCTTCCACGAGCTCGACCGCTACGGTCGCGCCCGCGCCTGACTGCCTGCCTGACTGACTGATTGAGAAACGGTGATGAAGTGACGGTCATATCCGCTCCCTACGAAATAAACGTCGACGACGTCTTCGTGGATCTGCTGCCCGTCTTCGACGTCCCCCTGTTTCTCAAGTGCGAGGGGATCAATCTCGCGGGCTCGGTCAAGCTGAAGGCCGCCCTGGAAATGGTGCTGGCCGCCGAACGCGAAGGCACGCTCACCCCGGGCGACGTGCTTGTGGAGTCCTCGTCCGGCAATCTCGGTGTGGCGCTCAGCATGATCGCGGCCCACCGGGGATACGGCTTCGTCTGCGTCACCGACAGCCGCTGCAACCCGGCCAGCCGCCGCCTGATGGAGTCGTTCGGCGCCCGGGTGCTGGTCATCTCGCGCCCCGACAAGCACCGGGGCCTGCTGGGCGCCCGCATCGACTACGTACAGCGGCTCGTCGACTACGACCCCAACTACGTGTGGCTCAACCAGTACGTGAACCCGCACAACTGGCTCGCGCACTACCGGTCGACCGGCCCAGCCGTCGCCGCCCAGTTCCCGGAGCTGGACGTGCTCTTCGTCGGCGCCGGAACCACCGGGACCCTCATGGGCTGCGCCCGCTACTTCCGCGAGACGCGGCCGCGGACGAGGATCGTGGCCGTCGACAGCGTCGGCTCCGTGACCTTCGGCGGCCCCGCCCTGACCCGGCACATACCCGGCCTCGGGGCGGGTGTACGGCCCCAGTTGCTCGACGACGGGCTCGTCGACGACGTCGTGATGGTGCCCGAGCGGGACACCCTGGAGAGCTGCCACACCCTCGCGCAGCGAGGCTTCCTGTTCGGCGGCTCCACCGGGACGGTCGTGAGCGGCGCGCTGCGCTGGCTGGCCGGCCGGCCCGACGAGGAGCGGCTCACCGCGGTCGCCCTCTCCCCGGACCAGGGCGACCGCTATCTCGACTCGGTGTACGACCCCGCGTGGGTGGAGGAGCGCTTCGGCGCACCGCACACCTGGGACGCCGTCCCCGCGGCCCCGGCCGACCTGCCTCCTCTGGTGACGAGCGCCGGCTGAGCCCGCACAGGTCCGCACGGGACACCTCATCGCTCTCTTCGAGACAAGGAATAGCGTCGTGCACAAGCCAATCGTTCTGATCGCCGAGGAACTCTCTCCCGCCACCGTCGACACCCTCGGGTCGGATGTCGAGATCCTGAGCTGTTCCGGCGCCGACCGGAGGCTCAAGGTGATCGGCCGGGCCGGGGCCGGCCTGGACAACGCCCGCGCCCGGGGCCTGGAGCGGACCGGATGAATGGCTACGACTGGCTGCTGGACCAGCTGGAACGCAGGCAGGCGCGGTTCCGGCTGATGGACCACGCCCCGGAGGGCCGCACGGACCTCGCCAGCGTCCTGCGTCAGCACTCCCTCGCCCAGGCGGCCAAATGTCTGGTCGTCCGGGTCGCCACGGGCCGGCGGTCCCGGCGGTACGTCCTGGCGGTCGTGCCCGGTGACCGCAAGGTCGACCTGGACGTGCTCCGGGACATGTACGCGGGCAAGGAGGCGTCGTTCGCGACGCGCGACGTGGCCGAGCGGCTGGCGGGCAGCGTCAGCGGATCGGTGATGCCCTTCGCACGCCACCCCGAACTCGAACTGGTGGCAGACCCCGGACTGCTGGTCCACGACGAGATCTTCTTCAACGCGGCACGCCTCGACCGGTCGGTGGCCCTGGCCACGGAGGACTACGTGGCGATGGCCCTGCCGCGGGTACACCCCATCACCCGGCTCTCCGTCGACCGACTGCCCATCGCCCCGAGCCTCACAGCCCCAAGGATGACCGGATGAACGTCGCCGCCCACCGCACCGCACCGCCATCGAACGTCGTCGCGGACGGATGGCTGCGCCGCTACCCCGCGACGGCGGGCGTCCGCCGCAGGCTGCTGGTCCTGCCGCACGCGGGCGGCTCGGCCGGTTTCTTCCACTCCTGGGGCACCGCGTTCGACAGCGGTACGGAGCTGCTGGTCGCGCGCTACCCCGGACGCCACGACCGGCTGGGCGACCCCTGCATCACGGCGATGGACGAGCTGGCCGACCGGGTGACCGAAGCGGTCCTCCCCTTCCACGACGTACCGCTGTCGCTCTTCGGCCACAGCATGGGAGCCTCGCTCGGTTACGAGGTGGCGCTGCGCCTGGGACGCCTGCACGGCAGGGTTCCGGCGGCTCTGCACGTGTCGAGCCGCAGGCCGCCGCACCGTCTGGCTCCGCGGGCCCTGCACGAACAGGGCGACGACGCGCTGATCGAGGAGGTGCGCCGGCTCGGCGGCACCGACGAGTCGGTCCTGGGCGACCCGGACCTCCGGGAGATCGTCCTGCCCGCCATCCGCGCCGACTTCACGATCGTCGGGACCTATGGACCGCGCCCCGCCGATCCGGTCGGCTGTCCCGTCTACGCGTACATCGGGGACGAGGACCCGAGCAGTTCGGTGGAGGACATGTCGGCGTGGTCCGACGTCGCGTCCGGCGGCTTCCGCCTGGACGTCCTGCCCGGAGGCCATTTCTACCTGGTCGAGCAGCACGAGCCGCTGCTCCGGTCGGTCCTCGCCCGGCTGCGCTCCGCCGACGGCGACCCCCGCCCTTCCCCGACCGCGCTCCGGCCGGGCTCCGTATGAAGCGCCGGCCCCCGGGGCCCCGCCCACGGCAGCGGCTACCGCTACAACCGCGCCTGACCGGCGCCGGTCCGTCCGGGTCGGTCAGCCCGCGTCGGTCAGCCCGGGTCGGTCGGTCCGGGCCGGTCAGTCCGGCGCCTCGCCCGGGTACGCGCTCTCGAACGCCGCGTGGAACAGGGCCGTGACGTCCTGCCCGGTGAGGCCCTCGGCGCGGGCCCGGTCCAGCCACTCGGCGAGCGCGGAGCGCAGCGGTGAGCCGGGGCCGGACTGGGGCTGGGCGAGGGAGCGGGTGATGAACGTGCCCGCTCCCTGGCGCACCTCGGCGAGGCCCATGCGTTCCAGTTCGCGGTAGGCCTTCAGGGTCGTGTTCGGGTTGACCTTGGTGGTGGCGGCGACCTGGGCGGCGGTGGGCAGCCGGTCACCCTCCTCCAGCGCGCCCATGCGCAGCGCCTGCTCGACCTGCCGGACGATCTGGAGATAGGTCGCCACTCCACTGCGCCGGTCGATGCGGAACACGACCACGGTCTTCACCTTCCGCTCGATTGCGACATTTTACGTAGGAGGAGCGGGTGGTGTTCACAGCGGGCGGCGGGTGACCCGCCACAGGATGAACGCCGTGAGCAGGGCCGTTCCGGCGAGCAGGATGCCTGCCGCGGTCCACTGCATCGACGCCATCTGGCTGTAGTCGAGGTATTCGATCACGTCGTTGACGATGCCGTGTTCCTTGATGCACGCGTTCTGCGCCTTCTCGGTCGCCTCGGCGCAGGTGCCCCAGCCGTACAGGGTCCCGTCGGCGCTGCCGACCCAGCGGTCCACCTCGTACGCCTCGGCGTAGCGGGCCGGGAGTTCGGTGCCCATCGGGTAGGTGAAGACGTGCGTGTCGCCGAGGCGTCGGCGCACCTCGTCCCAGACGAACATGGTGGTGATCGCCGTGAAGAGGAACGTGACCACCATGGCCGGGAGTACCCGGCGGATCAGGGTGCCGATGGTGATGCCGGCCGCGGTGAGGAAGAGGAGGAACGCGGGCAGGACGGGCCCGGTGTTGTCGAAGATGACGCCGTCGATCCACTCGCTGAGGAAGACCGAGCGGTACGGCTTCCACCACCAGGTGAACAGCGCCGACAGCACCACGCCGGAGACCAGCGCGAGGGCGTAGGCCAGGCCCAGCTTGGCGATCAGCCACTGGCGGCGGGTCGCCGACTGGGTGGTGACGAGCTGCGCGGTGCCGTTCTCCTGGTCGCCCGCGATCAGCGGGGCGCCGACGAAGACGGCGAGGATCAGGGGGAGGCCGCCGAGGATGGAGGTGATGTAGTTGTAGCCGCGGTCGTTCTCCAGTGGCTGGCCCGCGTCCTTCTCCGGCCAGCCCTTCGCGTCGAGCAGCTGGACCAGCTCGTTGCGCTCGTACACGATCCAGAGCGCGGCCAGCAGCGTGAGGCCGAGGACGCAGGCCAGCGCGGTCCGGTGCTGGCGTACGACGAGCCATGGCATCCCGCGCAGCAGGCGGCGTCCGGAGTCGGGTTCGGCGGGCTTCTCGGTGAGGGGGGTGCTCATGCGGCCTGGGTCCCTTCGGCCTCGACGCGGGCGCCCTGGGTGTAGAGCGAGGGCGCGTCCGGGGAGCGGAGATGGGCGAGGAGGACTTCCTCCAGGGAGGGCTCGGCGCTCTCCCAGTCGGCCGGGAGCGGAGCCTTCGGCCGGATCATCGCCTGGAACTGCCGCCCCTGGAGGCGGGTTTCGACGACGGTGTGGTCGGCCAGCTCGGGCGGCAGCGAGCCGTCCCGGGCCACCCCGGTGACCAGCGCGTGGGCCGGGACCAGCGCGTCGGCGTCACCGGCCATCCGGATCCGGCCCTCGGAGACGACCAGCAGGTAGTCGCACATGTCCTCCAGCTCGGTGAGCATGTGCGAGGACATCACCACCGTGGTGCCGCGCTCGACGGCCTCCGCCATCAGCAGGGTGCTCATCTCGTCGCGGGCCAGCGGGTCGAGGTCCGACATCGGCTCGTCCAGGAGCAGCAGGTCCGGCCGTTTGCCGAAGGCGAGCGCGAAGGCCACGCGGGTGCGCTGGCCGCCGGAGAGCGTGCCGACCCTCGCGTGCAGCGGGATGTTGCCCGAGCGGACGATCCGCGTCGCCGCGGCCGCGTCCCAGGCGGGGTTCAGCTCGGCGCCCATGCGCAGGGTGTCGGCCACGCTGAACCGCTTGAACAGCGGCTTCTCCTGGCCGAGGAACGCGAACGTGGGCATCACGGCGGGGTCGTCGACCGGTACGCCGAAGACCCGCAGTTCGCCGGTGGTCGGCTGCACCTGCCGGGTCGCCAGTCCGAGCAGGGTGCTCTTGCCCGCCCCGTTCGGGCCGACCAGACCGCAGATGCGGCCGGCCGGGATCCGGAAGGAGCAGTCGCGCAGCGCCCAGCCGCGCCGGTAGCGCTTGCCCAGGCCGCGGGCTTCCAGCGCCCAGCTGCCGGACGTCGCGTTCGGAGTGCCCGTGTCCGCCACGCGCCTCACCTCAATTCCATGAGTCAATTAATGGAATCATGGAGTCGTGAGGGAATGACTGTCAAGCCTGACCAGCGAGAGGGAGGGGCGGTGGGCTCAGCCGCGCAGGAACGCCAGGACCGCGAGCACCCGGCGGTTGGTGGCGTCCGAGACGTCGAGATCGAGCTTGGTGAGGATCGACCCGAAGTGCTTGCTGACCGTGCCCTCGCCGACGTGCAGGGCCTCGGCGACGGACGCGTTGGACCGGCCCTCCGCCATCAGCGCGAGCACCTCCACCTCACGGGCGGTGAGCCGGGCGAGCGGGTCGCGGCGGCGCCGGATCAGCTGCCGTACGACCTCGGGGTCCACCACCGTGGCGCCCTCGGACACCCGGCGCAGCGCGTCGGCGAACTCCTCGACGTGGCCGATGCGCTCCTTGAGCAGGTAGCCCACCCCCGTACCGTCCGAGGCGTCCAGCAGGTCCTCGGCGTAGGCGCGCTGGACGTACTGGCTGAGCACCAGCACCGGCAGTCCCGGCAGCTTCTGCCGCAGCGCGACCGCGGCCCGCAGGCCCTCGTCCGAGAAGCCGGGCGGCATCCGGACGTCGGTCACCACGATGTCCGGGCGGTGCTCCAGAGCGGCGGCCGTCAGCTCGTCGGCGGTGCCCACCGCGGCGAGGACCCGGTGCCCGAAGCGTTCCAGCAGGCCGACCAGGCCCTCGCGCAGGAGCACGCTGTCCTCGGCCAGTACGACGCGCGGCATCAGGTCCTCGATCGGGTGGGCGGGCAGGGCACCTCCAGCCGGAACACCGTCGGCCCCCCGGGCGGACTGGACAGTAGCAGGGTCCCGCCCAGCACCGAGAGGCGATCGGCGACGCCCTGGAGGCCCGTCCCGCCGCCGCTCCCGCCCGCCGGCCCGCTCCCGCTCCCGTCGGCCGTCCCGCCCAGTCGCGCGCCCCCGCGCCCGTCGTCCTCGACCTCCACCGTGAGCCACCTCCTCGTGGTCACGCCGGTCACCGTCACACGGTTCGCACCGCTGTGCTTCGCGACGTTCGCCAGGGCCTCGCTGACCGCGAAGTAGACCGCGGTCTCGACAGCCTGGGGCAGCCGGCCCGGTACGGCCAGGAGCACCTCGACCGGGACCGGCGAGCGGTCCGCCAGGTCCTCGACGGCGGCCTCCAGCCCTCGGTCGGTGAGGATGTGGGGGTGGATTCCGTGGATCAGCTCGCGGATCTCCACCAGCGCGACCGACGCCTCCTCGTGCGCCCGGTCCAACAGCCCGCCCAGCGGTTCGGCGGGCCGCTCCAGCCGGGCGAGGCCCAGCGTCATGGAGAGGGCCACCAGCCGCTGCTGCGCCCCGTCGTGCAGGTCGCGCTCGATACGGCGGCGCTCCGCCTCGAACGCGTCCACCAGCCGCGTCCGCGACCGGTCCAGCTCCGCGATCCGGGAGTCGAGCGCGGAGTCCGGCGGCGAGAGCAGCGCCCGGGTCAGTACGGCCCGGCCCCGGGCCACCACCCCCAGCGGCCAGGTCAGCAACGGCAGCAGCACCACCCCCGCCAGCAGCACCGCGAACGCCTCCGGCCAGGAGTCGGCGAGCCAGAGCTTCAGGACGCGCGCCTCCCCGTCCCCGCCCGCCGCCATCATCACCGGGGTCCCGATCAGCCCGCCGCACACCAGCAGGACGCTGCCGACGGCCAGCGCCTCCAGCGGCCACAGGACGAACGCGAAGAGCAGCGCGTACGCCAACTCCCGCCAGGTGCACCGCTCCTGGAGCCGGGTCCGCAGCCAGGACGCCAGGCCCGGCTCGGGCGGTTCGCGGTGCGGATCGAGGAGGGGCGCCGGGTCGATCAGCCGGAGCCTGCGCCGCTCCAGCGCGGCCAGCGGAATCCCGGCGAGGACGAGCGTCAGCAGCAGCGGCACGCCGATGACGAGGACGGTCAGCGCGCTGCCCGCGACCGCCAGCAGGAGCAGCGCCACCAGTGTCGCGACGCCGAGGGGCACGCTGGTCAGGAGGTAGAGCGCGGCACGCCACGGCCGGCCGCTCAGGAGCCGGCGGGACAGGGCCCGGGGGAGGGACCCGGGGGCAGCTTGGAGGGCGGCCCGGGGAAGGGCCGTCGCCCGGGTCTCCGGGGGCGCGGGCGGGTGGGTCTCCGGGGACGTGGGCAGCGGGGTCTCCGGGGACGCGCGCGGCGGGGGCTCCGGGGACGCGCGCGGCGGGGGCTCCGGGGTTGCGGGCGGTGGGCTGGGGGAGAGCATGCCGGGCACGCTACGAGACCGTCCCCCGGGCGGGCCACCCTGTTCTCTGCCCCTCCCGTGGTGGAGCTGGCTCCACCACGGGAGCCCCCTCTCGCTGCGATGTGCCGTGCGAGCGCCGCCGGTTGAGTGGACCCCATGAATCCAGCAGCGAGTGCCGGCCGGCCACCGGCCGTTCGGCTCCGGTCCGTGACCCGTTCCTACGGCCGCGAAGGCCGCGAAGGCCGCGAAGGCCGCGAAGGCCGCGAAGGCAGCGCGGTGAAAGCGCTCGACGACGTCAGCCTGACCATCAACCGCGGTACGTTCACCGCCGTCATGGGGCCATCCGGCTCCGGCAAGTCGACGCTCCTGCACTGCGTCGCGGGGCTGGACCGGCCGACCGGCGGCCGGGTGCTGCTCGGCGACACCGATCTGACCGGGCTGAGCGAGGCCCGGCTGACCCGGCTGCGCCGGGAGCGGATCGGCTTCGTCTTCCAGGCGTTCAACCTGTTGCCCTCCCTGACCGCCGCGCAGAACGTGGCCCTGCCCCTGCGGCTCGCCGGCCGGCGGCCGCGCGGGGCCGAGGTGCTCCACGCGCTGGACCGGGTCGGGCTGCGCGACCGGGCCGGCCACCGGCCCGGCGAGCTCTCCGGCGGCCAGCAGCAGCGGGTGGCGATCGCCCGCGCCCTGGTGACCCGGCCCGAGGTGCTCTTCGGCGACGAACCGACCGGGGCCCTGGACTCCACCGCCGGGCGAGTGGTGCTCGGCCTGCTGCGTGCGATGACCGACGAGGGGCGCACCGTGATCATGGTGACCCACGACCCGGTCGCCGCCTCCTTCGCCGACCGGGTCGTCTTCCTCGCCGACGGCCGCATCCGGGACGAGCTGGAGGCGCCCACGGCGGAGCGGGTCGCCGCCCGCATGGCGGCGGGCGCCGCCCCGGCGGCCCCGATGGGCTCCCCCGGCCCGGCGGTGGTCCCGTGCTGATGCTCGCACTGCGCGGGATGCGCACGCGCTGGGTCACCTTCGTCGGGTCGTTCGTCGCCCTGGCCCTGGGGGTGGGCCTGATCGCGGCCACCGGACTCGCCCTCGCCGCGACGTTCGACGCCCCGGAGCGGGGCCCCGAACGGTTCGCCGCCGCCCCCGTCGTCGTCCGGGCCGCCGATCACCTCCGCGTCGACACCCCGACCGGGACCCGGAGCAAGCCGCTCCACCACCCCGGGCCGGTCGGCGAGCGGATCGCCGACCGGCTGGCCGCCCTCGGCCGCACGGTGGAGGACCGGACGTTCCCGGTGGACGTCACGGCTCCGCGTACCGGTTCTGCCGTCATGGCTCCGCGCACCGGCCCCGGCGCCGAGGAGCCGCACACCGGCCCTCCCGTCAGGAAGCCGCGCACCGGTCAGGACGCCGAGGCCCGGGTCGGGCACCCGTGGCCGGTCGCCGCCGCGGCCCCGTACCGCCTCACCTCGGGCCGGGCCCCCGCCGCCCCCGGCGAGGTCGTCGTCACCACTCGGCCCGGCGGCGACCGGCTCCGTACCGGTGACCGCGTCCAGGTCCGCACCCCGGCCGGGAACGGCCTTCGGACCGTCGTCGGCACCGTGGCCGGCCGGGGCTTCGAGGACGCCGTCTTCTTCACCGACGACGAGGCCACCCGGATCTCCCCGGACATCGACGCCCTCGTGGTGCACGCCGACGCCACCGCCGTACGCCGGGCGCTCGGGACGGACAGCGGCATGGACGTCCTCACCGGCCACGACCGCCGCCGCGCCGACCCCGACCCCGACCGCGACGCCCGGGCCCTGGTCTCCGTCAACGCCCTGCTCGGCACCGCGGCGGGCATCACCCTGTTCGTCTCCGCCGCCGTCGTGGCCTCGACGTTCTCGTTCGCCGTGGCCCAACGGCGCCGGGAGTTCGGCCTGTTGCGCACGGTCGGTGCGACGCCCGGCCGGCTCCGCCGTACGGTGTGCGCCGAAGCGGCCGTCGTCGGAGTCCTCGCCTCGGCCGCGGGCGCGTGGCTCGGAGCCAGGGGCGCGCCCCTGCTCGTCGGCCGGATGGCCGAAGCGGGCCTCGCACCGCCCCGGTTCGCCCTCGGTGACGCCTCCTGGCCGCTGCACACCGCCTTCTGGACCGGGGTGTTCGTCGCCACGGCGGCGGCCCTCGTCTCCTGCCACCGGGCAGGGCGGACCGCCCCGACCGAGGCGCTGCGCGAGGCGGCCGTCGACAGCCGTGTCATGCCGGCGAGCCGCTGGGCGGCCGCCGGCCTGATCCTGCTCGCCGGACTGGGCCTGCCCGCACTGGCGTTGGCCGTCGACCCCGGCGACCTGCTGGGCCGCAAGTCCTACGTCACCCGGCCCATGCTCCTCATCGTCGGCTGCGCCCTCCTGGCCCCCGTCCTGGTGCGCCCCGTCGGCCGGCTGCTGACCTGGCTGCCCGCACGGCTGCCCGGCGCCACCGGCGTACTGGTCCGGGAGAACACCGCCGCCGGGGTGCGCAGGACCGCGGCCGTCGCCGCGCCCGTCCTCATCACCGTCGCCCTCGCCGCCACTCTGACGGGCACCGTCGCCACCCTGGAGGAGGCCAGGGCCACCGAGGCGCGCACCGCCACGACCGCCGACTTCGTGGTGACGTCGGGACAGGAGGGCCGGCCTCCGGCGCCCGCCTTCGTGGAGCGGGCGCGGGCTGTCGAGGGAGCCGTGGTCAGCGTCTCGCGCTCCACGGCCGTCACGGTCCTCGAAGAGGACACGGCCCTCGTCACCTCCGAGGCCCGCGCGGTCGACCCCGCCCGGCTGGCCGCCGTGTCGGAGCTGCCCGTCACGGCGGGCCGGCTCGCCGATCTCGACGACGACGCGATCGTCGTCAACGAGGAGTGGCTGACCACACGGGTCGGTGACCGGGTCACCGTCTGGCTGGGCGACGGGCGTAGGGCCTCGCTGCGGATCGCCGCCGTCCTGGCCACCGGAACCGGCGACAACGGCGTCTACGTCACCCCGCGCAACGCCGGGGGAGCGGGCGTCGACCGGATCGACGTCAAGGTCGCCGAGGGCGCTGAACGGCGGGCCGTCGCCGCCGCGCTGCACACCGCCGGCGCGGCCACCGGGACACGGGTCACGACCCGGGCCGAATGGCTGGCCGCGAACGGCCCGGGGACAAACGACTCCACCAGGACCGGTCTCCGGATGATCCTCGCCATCGCCCTGCTCTCCACGGCGACGGCCCTGGCCAACACCCTGGTCATGGCCACCTCCGACCGGGTCCGCGATCTCGCCGTGCTCCGCCTCGCCGGGGCCACCGTCCCCCAGGTCCTGCGGCTCGTCGCGGCCGAGGCGGTGGTGGCGGTCGGGGTGGGCGCCGTGCTCGGGGGCGTGGTCGCGGCGGTGAACCTGCTGGTGGTGTGGGGTGCGCTGGTACTGCTGGGCGTCACGTCCGCCGTCGTCGTGCCGTGGGGAACGCTCGGCCTCGTCGTCGCGGCCGCCGCGCTCCTGGCCGCCGTCTCCGCCGCCCTGCCGGCCTCGCTCGCCCTGCGGACCCGGCCGGTCGAACTCGCGGGCGCCCGCGAGTAGTCGTCGTCGGCGGCCGCTCGCCGGCGCCCGGGAGTAGTCGTCGTCGGCCGCTCACCGGGGCCCGCGAGCAGCCGTCGACGGATCGACAACACTCGTGAACAACCCCTCCAGGGCATAGGCTCGCCCCATGGGCAGCCACTCCGCACATCTGCCGAACCCGACCACCCCGGCCGGCCGCGAGGGCCTCGACGCCGTTCTCGCCCGGCCCGACCGCGCGGTCGTCGCCCTCGACTTCGACGGCACGCTCGCCGACATCGTCCCGGACCCCGAGCAGGCCCGCGCCCACCCCGGCACGGTCGCCGCGCTCGCCGCGCTCGCGCCGAAGGTCGCCGCCATCGCGGTGATCACCGGCCGCCCGGCGGGTGTCGCGGTGCGCTACGGAGGCTTCGCGGGAGTCCCCGGGCTGGAGCACCTCGTCGTGCTCGGACATTACGGCGCCGAACGCTGGGACGCCGTGACCGGCACCGTGAACACCCCCGCCCCCCACCCCGGCGTCGCTGCCGCGCGGGCCGAACTCCCCGGCGTACTGCACGAGTTCGACTCCTGGCACGGCACCTGGATCGAGGAGAAGGGGCAGGCGGTCGCCGTCCACACCCGGCGTGCCGATGACCCGCAGGCGGCCTTCGAGGCGCTGCGCGGTCCCCTCGGCGAGCTGGCGGCGAAACACGGGCTGGTCGTCGAACCGGGCCGCCTGGTCCTGGAGTTGCGCCCGCCCGGCATGGACAAGGGCGTCGCGCTCGCCACGTTCGTCACGGAGCTGGACGCCGAGTCCGTGATCTACGCGGGCGACGACCTCGGGGACCTCGCCGCGTTCGCCGCGGTGGAGAAGCTGCGGACCGAGGGCCCGGACGGCATCCCCGGCCTCCTGGTGTGCAGCGGCAGCACCGAGGTGCCCGAACTGGCCGAGCGGGCCGACCTGTCGGTGCCGGGCCCGGCCGCGGTGGTCGCCTTCCTGGCGGCGCTGGCCGAGCGGCTCTGAGCCGTACACAGGAGGCCGTATAAAGGAGGCCGTATACAGGAGACCGGCTCGCCCAGGGGTGAGCCCGCGTCAGGAGACCGGCTCACCCCTGCCGCAGCGCCTCCAGCTGGTCCAGGAACCACTGCTGGGGCGGCAGCGCCGTCGCCGCCTCGGCCAGTCGCTTTGTGCGGCCGGACCGCTCGTCGGCGCTCATCGTCAGCGCCTCGTGCAGGGCCTCGGCCGTGCCCACCACGTCGTACGGGTTCACCACGATCGCGTCCTCGCCCAGCTCCTCGTACGCCCCCGCCTCCCGCGACAGCACCAGCGCGCAGCCGTGGTCGGAGACGACGGGGACCTCCTTGGCGACCAGGTTCATCCCGTCGCGGATCGGGTTGACCAGAGCCACGTCCGCCAGCCGGTACGCGGCCAGCGAGCGCGCGAAGTCGTCCTTGACGTGCAGCACGACCGGCGTCCAACCCTCCGTGCCGTACGCCCCGTTGATCTCCGTGGCCAGGGCCTGCACCGCCGCCGTGTAGTCCCGGTAGACGGCGAGGTCCTGCCGGGAGGGGTAGGCGAAGGCGATGTGCACGACGCGCTCGCGCCACTCGGGACGGGCGTCCAGCAGGGCCCGGTAGGCGTGCAGACCGCGCACGATGTTCTTGGACAGCTCGGTGCGGTCCACCCGGACGATGGTCTTCCGGCCCTCGCCCACCTGCTCCCGCAGCGCCGACATCCGCTCGTCCACGTCGGCCTCGTGCGAGCGCCGACGCAGGAAGTCCGCGTCGGCCCCCAGGCCGTGCACCCCGATCCTGGTCCGGCCCGTCCCGCCGAGGATCTCCGTGCAGCAGCCGATGAACGCGTCCGCCCAGCGGCGGGTCAGGAACGCGGCCCGGTCCGCGCCGAGGATGCCGCGCAGCAACTGCTCCGCGATGTCGTCGGGCAGCAGCCGGTAGTAGTCGACGGGCGCCCACGGGGTGTGCGAGAAGTGGCCGATCCTGAGGTCCGGGCGCAGCTCACGGAGCATGCCGGGGACCAGGGCCAGGTGGTAGTCCTGGACGAGGACCGACGCCCCCGGTCCCGCCTCCTGGGCGAGCGCCTCGGCGAAGGCCCGGTTGTACGTCTCGTAGGAGGTCCACTGGCGGCGGAACTCCGCGTCGAAGACCGGCTCCACGGGCGTCTGGTAGAGCAGGTGGTGGACGAACCACAGCACCGAGTTGGCGATGCCGTTGTACGCGTCGGCGTGCACCTCCGCGTCGATGTCGAGCATCCGCACGCCGGCCTCACCGACCCCGCGCCGCACCGCCTCGCGGTCCCCGTCGCCGAGGGCCGCGCAGACCCACAGCTTGTCGTCGACGGCGCTCAGCCCGGAGACGAGACCACCGCCGCCGCGCTTGGCGTCGAGCGTCCCGTCCTCGCCGAGCGTGTACGAGACGGGGCCGCGGTTGGACGCGACGAGGACCTGGGCGGTGGAGGCGGCTGCGGGTTCGGCGTGCTCGGAGACCATGTTGCGGAACCTAGCCCGTTCGGGAAGCCCCCAAACGCCTCCCGGTCCTCCCACCCCGAACGGTGCCCGGCGCGCACCGGCCGCTCGCCGGGCTCACACCGCCCTCAGGCAGCGTGGCGTTCCGCGTACTCCGCGATCTCCCGCATCGGCGGCCGTTCCTCCGTGTCCACCGCATGGGTGCGGGGCACGAAGCCGTCCTCGCCGCGCTCGAACTGGGTCAGCGCGGGCCGCACCAGATGGCCCCGGGAGAGCCGCAGCTGCGCCGTACGGTAGATCGCCGCCGCCATCCGGCCCAGCGCCTGCCCGTCCTGGTGGCGGTGTCTGCGTACGCCGACGTCGACCTGGCCCAGGGCGTCCAGGCCCACCGTGTGCAGCGCGTCCACCAGCAGCCCCAGCTCCACTCCGTAACCGACGGGGAACGGCAGCCGCTCCAGCAGGGACCGCCGCACCGCGTACTCGCCGCCCAGCGGCTGCACGAACCCGGCCAGCTGGGGCCAGTGCAGATTGAGCAGCGGGCGCGCCACCAGCTCGGTGACCCGGCCGCCCTGACCTGCGCTGTCACCGAGCGGGCGGTCGTACATCGCCTTGACGAACTGGACGGACGGGTCGGTGAGCAGCGGTCCGACCGTGCCCGAGACGAAGTCCGCGGAGAAGTCCCTGAGGTCGGCGTCGATGAAGCAGACGATCTCGCCGCTGGTCACCAGGAGTGACCGCCACAGCACCTCGCCCTTGCCGGGCAGGGCCGGGATCCGGGGCAGGATCGCGTCCCGGTGGACCACGCGGGCGCCCGCCGCCCGGGCCACGGCGGCCGTGGCGTCGGTGGAGCCGGAGTCGATCACCACGAGTTCGTCGACGAGCCGGACCTTCTCCATCAGCTCCCGGCGGATCGTCGCCACGATCGCGCCGACCGTGGCCTCCTCGTTCAGCGCGGGCAGCACCACGCTCACGGACGTGACGCGCGGATCGGCGTCCCGGGCGTCGGTGAGCCGGTTCAGCGGGCGGTCGCCGGACGACCAGGAACGCCTGGTCAGCCAGCGTTCCACCTCTTCGAGCACGGTCGGCACTCCCTGTGTGTGATCCATCTCGCGGTTCGGACGACTATCTCAACGGTCCGGTGCTTCGGTTACAGTCTTGAACAACGCGTATGGCCGTCGCATGTCGGGGTCGGAGCGCGCATAAACGCCTGGATCGAAGATCCAGCGCCATAAGAGCTCATCCAGAGGGACTGAGGGAACGGCCCGTTGAAGTCCCGGCAACCCTCCTGCCGACCGCGAGGTCACGGTGGGGAAGGTGCCAATTCCGTCTTGCGGCGAAATGCGTCGCAGGGAAGATGAGGAGAAAGGGACCTCCGCCATCATGGCTGTTCAGACCGTTGCAGGTAACACCGCTTCTTCCGCCCCGGCCGTCGATCTCGGCCCCGCCGCGGCGCTTTCCTGCCGCGAGTGCGGCGAGCGTTTCGAGCTCGGCCCCCTTTTCGCCTGTGCGTCCTGTTTCGGGCCGCTGGAAGTGGCCTACGACCTGCCCACCGGCTCCCCGGAGGAGCTGCGGAAGCGCATCGAGGCCGGCCCGAACAACATCTGGCGCTACGCTCCGCTGCTGCCGGTGCCCGCGGATGTCGCGGAGAAGCCCAACATCAACCCCGGCTTCACCAAGCTCGTCAAGGCCGACAACCTCGCCCGTGAGCTGGGCGTCACCGGCGGCCTGTACGTGAAGGACGACTCCGGCAACCCGACGCACTCCTTCAAGGACCGTGTCGTCGCCATCGCCGTCGAGGCCGCCCGCGCCTTCGGCTTCACCACCCTCTCCTGCTCCTCCACGGGCAACCTGGCCGGAGCCGTCGGCGCCGCCGCCGCCCGGGCCGGACTGCGCTCCTGCGTGTTCATCCCGCACGACCTGGAGCAGGGCAAGGTCGTCATGGCCGCGGTGTACGGCGGTGAGCTGGTCGGCATCGAGGGCAACTACGACGACGTCAACCGCTTCTGCTCCGAGCTCATCGGCGACCCGCTCGGCGAGGGCTGGGGCTTCGTCAACGTCAACCTGCGCCCGTACTACGGCGAGGGCTCCAAGACGCTGGCGTACGAGATCTGCGAGCAGCTCGGCTGGCGGCTGCCCGACCAGATCGTCATCCCGATCGCGTCCGGCTCCCAGCTCACGAAGATCGACAAGGGGTTCCAGGAGCTGATCAAGCTCGGCCTCGTCGAGGACAGGCCGTACAAGATCTTCGGCGCCCAGGCCGAGGGCTGCTCCCCGGTCTCCGCCGCCTTCAAGGCGGGCCACGACGTGGTGCGCCCGCAGAAGCCGAACACCATCGCCAAGTCGCTGGCCATCGGCAACCCGGCGGACGGCCCGTACGTCCTGGACATCGCCCGCCGCACCGGTGGCGCGGTGGAGGACGTGACCGACGAGCAGGTCGTCGACGCGATCAAGCTGCTGGCGCGCACCGAGGGCATCTTCGGCGAGACGGCGGGCGGCGTGACGCTCGGCGTGACGAAGAAGCTGATCGAGGCGGGCGTGATCGACCCGACGCTCACCACCGTCGTCCTGAACACCGGCGACGGGCTCAAGACGCTGGACGCGGTCTCCGCGACCTCGCAGGCAACGGCCACCATCAAGCCGAGCCTGGACGCGTTCCGCGCCGCGGGCCTCGCCGCCGGCTGATCACCAGAGACTCAGGAAGGCACCCACCATGAGCGTCAAGGTCCGCATCCCCACCATCCTCCGTACGTACACGGGCGGCCAGGCCGAGGTCCCGGCGGAGGGCGCCAAGCTCTCCGAGGTCATCGAGTCCCTGGAGAAGGACCACCCGGGCATCGCGGCCCGCGTCCTGGACGACCAGGGCAAGCTGCGCCGCTTCGTGAACGTGTACGTCAACGACGACGACGTGCGCTTCGAGGGCGGCCTGGACGCGGCCACGCCCGACGGCGCCGGCGTCTCGATCATCCCCGCGGTCGCCGGCGGCTGCTGAACCGCCCGGGCCGCTCCACGGCGGCCCATCGCACCCCTGTGTGACCACAGTTGCCCCCTCCGCGAGAGAAGCGGAGGGGGCAATTCTGTATGGTTGAGCACGGTACAGTTGGGGAAGCCCCGTCCGCTGCCCGTGCCGCCCGCATATGAGAATGCGCCCGGCTCCGATAAGAAGCAGCCAAAGTACGTGAACCTCTTGTGGCATAAGTGCCCTTTGCGTGGCCCGACTTGCCCGTAAATCTCAGCAAACCCGCATATTCGCGTGTTCTTCTGTGCCCAGAATTCTCGTCCGATTGACCTGTTGCAGAGGGCAGTTGGGCGGATACATTCGGCCGCGGTCGACGCGCTGCGGCGCCGCACACCCTCTCCTGTCGGAGGGTGAGTTCCGACCCGGGCCCGCGAAGTGCGGTCCCGTGCAAGGGCCAGTAATAGGGGAGTTAGGCATGGCTCAGGGCACCGTCAAGTGGTTCAACGCGGAGAAGGGGTACGGCTTCATCGCGGTCGACGGTGGTGCGGATGTTTTCGTCCACTACAGCGCGATCCAGATGGACGGGTACCGCACCCTCGAAGAGGGTCAGCGAGTTGAATTCGAGATCTCGCAGGGCCAGAAGGGGCCCCAGGCCGACATGGTCAAGCTCGCCGTCGGCTGAGCTCGGCGCGGTCGTCCGACGACACTACTCACGCACGCAGGGCCCGGCCCCCGGATCAGGGGACCGGGCCCTACGTGCGCCCCGGTGACCTCGCAGGGAAGGCGCGCCGCCGGCCCCGTCCGGTGGGCGCCGCTGTCCACATCCGGAGGGGGACGCTTGCACTCGCAGGGGTCGAGTGCTAATCATTGGCGTTAGCACTCTCCAGGTGAGAGTGACAGAAACTTGGACCGGGCCGGTGAGGCCCGCAGGCGCGATGGGGCAAGGAACCACCACGCAGGCAGGCCGTCCGTCGCGGGCGCCTCTCGGTCCGGAGAATCCACCCCTGTCCGGGAGGACCACTTCACATGGCCAAGATCATCGCGTTCGACGAGGAGGCACGGCGCGGTCTCGAGCGCGGGATGAACCAGCTCGCCGACGCCGTCAAGGTCACCCTCGGCCCCAAGGGCCGTAACGTCGTCCTCGAGAAGAAGTGGGGCGCGCCCACGATCACCAACGATGGTGTTTCCATCGCCAAGGAGATCGAGCTCGAGGACCCGTACGAGAAGATCGGTGCGGAGCTGGTCAAGGAGGTCGCCAAGAAGACGGACGACGTCGCCGGCGACGGTACGACCACCGCCACCGTTCTGGCTCAGGCTCTCGTCCGCGAGGGTCTGCGCAACGTCGCCGCAGGCGCCAACCCGATGGCCCTCAAGCGGGGCATCGAGAAGGCCGTCGAGGCCGTCTCCGCCGCTCTGCTGGAGCAGGCCAAGGACGTGGAGACCAAGGAGCAGATCGCTTCGACCGCCTCCATCTCCGCCGCCGACACCGAGATCGGCGCCAAGATCGCCGAGGCGATGGACAAGGTCGGCAAGGAAGGCGTCATCACCGTCGAGGAGTCCCAGACCTTCGGTCTGGAGCTCGAGCTCACCGAGGGTATGCGCTTCGACAAGGGCTACATCTCGGCGTACTTCGCGACCGACATGGAGCGTATGGAGGCGTCGCTCGACGACCCGTACATCCTGATCGTCAACTCGAAGATCGCCAGCGTCAAGGACCTGATCCCGCTGCTGGAGAAGGTCATGCAGTCGGGCAAGCCCCTGCTGATCATCGCCGAGGACGTCGAGGGCGAGGCGCTCTCCACCCTGGTCGTCAACAAGATCAAGGGCACGTTCAAGTCCGTCGCCGTCAAGGCTCCGGGCTTCGGCGACCGCCGCAAGGCCATGCTCGCGGACATCGCCATCCTCACCGGTGGCACCGTGATCTCCGAGGAGGTCGGTCTCAAGCTGGAGAACGCCGGCCTGGACCTGCTCGGCCGTGCCCGCAAGGTCGTCATCACCAAGGACGAGACGACGATCGTCGACGGCGCCGGTGACAGCGACCAGGTTCAGGGTCGCGTCAAGCAGATCCGTGCCGAGATCGAGAACTCCGACTCGGACTACGACCGCGAGAAGCTGCAGGAGCGTCTGGCGAAGCTGGCCGGCGGCGTGGCCGTCATCAAGGCCGGCGCCGCCACCGAGGTGGAGCTCAAGGAGCGCAAGCACCGCATCGAGGACGCGGTGCGCAACGCCAAGGCCGCCGTCGAGGAGGGCATCGTCGCCGGTGGTGGCGTGGCTCTGCTCCAGGCCTCGGCCGTCTTCGAGAAGCTCGACCTCACGGGCGACGAGGCGACCGGCGCCAACGCCGTGAAGCTCGCGCTGGAGGCCCCGCTCAAGCAGATCGCCGTCAACGGTGGTCTTGAGGGTGGCGTCGTGGTGGAGAAGGTCCGCAACCTGCCGATCGGTCACGGCCTCAACGCCGCGACCGGTGAGTACGTCGACATGATCGCCGAGGGCATCATCGACCCGGCGAAGGTCACGCGTTCCGCTCTGCAGAACGCCGCGTCCATCGCCGCGCTCTTCCTCACCACCGAGGCCGTCATCGCCGACAAGCCCGAGAAGGCCGGCGCGGCCGCTCCGGGCGGCATGCCGGGCGGTGACATGGACTTCTGATCCGCCGCGGAGGCCCCGGGCCCGCCCGGGAGCCCTCCGGCTGATCGAAGTTCGTCGTACGTCCCACAGGGGCGGTATCTCCTTCGCGGAGGTGCCGCCCCTGTGGCGTTCCCCGACGGCCCGGCCTCGTACGCGGAGAGGCGGGAGGTGTTCGCGGCGGTCGTCGCCATCAGCCGCCGCCGCGCGGGCCGTCACGGCTGCCTGCCCCCTCGGTCGCCGTCGCCCTGGCCTGCCGGGTGTCCGGTGTCCTGCCCGACTGGTGCGCGGGGGTGCGGGCGGCTCCGCCGTTCTCCCCGCATGCTTGGGTGCGGGCGGGGGGCCGTACGGTCGGCGAGCAGGTGGAACCGGCGGATCTGCGTCCCTTGATGGTGGTGACGGCAGACGGAGGGGGTCCGGGTGAGCACGGTGGCGGGGACGGCGGAGGCGGACGAGGGCGGCGGGCCTGAGGCGAGGACGGACGAGGGCCGCGGGCCTGAGGGGGCCGCCTCGCCGCACGCGCGGGATCCCGAAGGGAGACCGGCCGGGGAGCAGCCGGCCGGGGAGCAGCCGGCCGGGGAGCAGCCCGCCGGGAAACAGCCCGCCGGGAAACAGCCTGTCCGGGACACCGCAGAGGGGTCCGCAGAGGGGTCCGCAGAGGGGACCGCAGAGGGGTTCGTCGAGGGGCCAGTCGAGGGGTTCGCCAAGGGCGAGCCGGGTGAGGGCCCGTCCCCTCTCCGGCTCCTCCTCTCCCGGGTCCGTCCGCACCGGGGCGTGCTCGTGCGCGCGGGTCTGCTCTCGCTCGCCGGATCCGTCGCGGGCCTCGCCATGCCGCTGATGGCGAAACACGCGGTCGACGCGTTCGCCGCGGACCGCTCGCCCGCGGGACCGCTCGTCGCGCTGACCGCGCTCGTGCTGGTGGGAGCCTGCCTCTCCGCGTACGGGCGCTATCTCATGTCCCGTACGGGAGAAGGCGTCGTCCTCCGCGCACGCGATCAACTCGTGGGCCGCATCATGAGATTGAAGGTCCCGGCGGTGGACCGGCTGACCCCGGGCGACCTCCAGTCACGCGTGACCAGCGACACGACCCTCCTGCGGACGGTCCTCTCCAGCGGCCTCGTCGAGTCGTTCAACAGCGTGCTCATGCTGCTCGGGACGATCGGCTTCATGGCGTACATGGATCCGACGCTGCTCGGGGTGACGCTGGTGGTGATCGTCGGCATCGGCGCCGTGACCTCCCTGCTGATGCCGCGCATCCAGCGGGCCCAGCTCCGCGCCCAGGAGTCCGTGGGCGCGATGGGCGCGGCACTGGACCGAGTGCTCCAGGCGTTCCGCACGGTCAAGGCGAGCGGGGCGGAGGAGCGGGAGACGGCGGCCGTCGCGGCGGCCGCCCGGCATGCGCACGACCGGGGCGTCTCGGTGGCGCGGTGGTCGTCGGTCTCCGACGTCACGATGGCGATGTCGATCCAGCTGGCGTTCCTGGCGGTGCTGGGCGTGGGCGGCGCGCGGGTCGCGTCCGGCTCGCTGGAGATCTCGTCGCTGATCGCGTTCCTGCTCTACCTCTTCTATCTGATGGGCCCGATCGGCGGCCTGGTCGAGGGCTGGACGGGTCTGCAGAGCGGGCTCGCGGCGGTGCGCAGGATCGACGAGGTCGAGTCCCTGCCCGGCGAACCGGCCACCGAGCCCGGAACCGTACGGCAGGAGATCCCCGCGACTCCGCTCGGCGTCACCTTCCAGGACGTGACGTTCGGGTACGGGGACGAGCGGGCCCCCGCCCACAAGGGGGTGACGTTCGACGTTCCGACCGGCGGACTGGTCGCGTTGGTGGGCCCGTCCGGGGCGGGCAAGTCGACGGTGTTCAGCCTGCTGGAACGCTTCTACGACCACGACTCCGGCACCATCACCGTGGACGGCCGGGACATCCGCGACTGGCCGCTGGCCGAGCTGCGGGGCTCGCTGGCGTATGTGGAACAGGACGCGCCGGTCCTGGCCGGGACGCTGCGGGAGAACCTCGTCTTCGCCGCCCCGGACGCCGAGGAGAAGGCCGTGAGGGAGGCGGTGTCCCGTACCCGCCTGGACACCCTGGTCGGCCGGCTGCCGGAGGGCCTGGACACGGCGGTGGGCCACCGAGGCGTCACCCTCTCCGGCGGTGAACGCCAGCGGATCGCCATCGCCCGGGCCCTGTTGCGCCGCCCCCGCCTGCTGCTGCTCGACGAGGTGACCTCGCAACTGGACGCGGTCAACGAGCAGGCGCTGCGCGACGTGATCCTCGAACTGGCGGAACACACCACGGTGCTGGTCATCGCCCACCGCCTCTCCACCGTCCGGCACGCGGACCGCATCGTGGTCCTGGAGGACGGCCGGGTCCGCACGGCGGGCACGCACGAGGAGCTGATCGCCGGGGACGACCTGTACCGCGAGCTGGCGACGACGCAACTGGCGGCGGACGCGCGGTGAGGCTTCAGCGGGCGTAGTTCTTGAGCTCCTCGGTGTCCAGGGTGATGTCGACGGGGCCGGGGAGGGGCACGGCGTCGCCGTAGTCGTACGAATGCTGCTGCCGGTAGCGGCCCTTGTCGGGCTCGCTGTGGACGACGAGGGTGTCGTGGTCGCGGTCGACGAGGAGGTAGACCGGGATGCCCGCTGCGGCGTACCCGTCACGCTTCTCCGTGCGATCACGGCTGTCGGTGTCGTGGTCGTGAGACGTCACCTCGACGGTCATGAGGATGCGGTCCGGGTTCGACCACTCGCCGTCACCCGCGAACCGGCCCGCGCGAGCCAGAGTGCCGTCCGGGCGGGCGCGGCCGTTGCGGTATCCGCCGATCCGCAGCCCGCGTTCGCGGTACAGCCGCAGATCCGGCTGCTGCCGCATGCACTGCATCGCGACCCACATGATGATCTCGTCGTGATCCCCGTCCGGCACGGGCTTGACCTCCAGCTTTCCGTTGATGAGCTCAAGCGTCACGGTCTCGGGGGACGTGCGGGCGAGCTGCTCGAAGTCCTCGACGGACATCTGAGCGTGCGGGACGTGATCGGCGGTGCTGGGGGTCATGGCGTCGCCTCCTCCCCTCCATCGTGCCCTGTCAGGTCTGTGGGTGACCTGCACGCTCATCGGTATGTCCTTTCGGACCGGGGGATCAGACCCGCCCGGACCGCGTTCATCCGGTCCCGTACGCCAGGCGGCTGCACGGCTCCCGGCGGGCCGACCGGCGGTTGTGGGGACGGCCCCCGGCACGGCCGGCAGAGGCCGCCGAGCAGCGCTTCGGGCATGCCGGGGGCCCCGCACTCACCGCACTCCAAAGTGCGCAGGACCGTACGGGGGCCGGGCAGGACCCGCTCGGGCGGCAGCTTGTCGCGCAGGCGCCGTTCGACGAGGCGGGCGGCGCAGTGGACGGGCGACGGCAGCCCGCCGGTGAGCGCGTGCAGCAGCTCCGCCTCCGTGGCACCCCGCGCGAACCACTCGCTGACCTGCGGTTCCAGATGTACGCAGTCGGCTGCGGACAGCGTCAGCGCGGGGGCGGTCCGGCCGAGCGCCGCCAGCAGGATGAACGCCCGCGAACGGGTCGGCCGCCGAGGCTCGTCCGGCGGGGCGTCACCCCGGGTGTAGGCGTTCCACCAGTCGTCCTCGCGTGCGGTGCGGGAGAAGAAGGTGCGGGTCACCCAGAGCATGACCTCGTCGGTGATCACGCACTCGCTTCCGCGCCGCAGGTGCCCCGCGCCCTGGAGCCGGTTGAGGGTCGTGCCAAGGGCGCACTGGCCGTACGGCAGGTGCTTGGCCAGGGTCTTCACGGAGATGTCGGAGCCGTCGGGCAGCCGGTCGATGTAGGCGGCGACGGCGGCGTCACGGGGGAGGAGGTGGGCGAAGTCCCGGTCGGTGCGGGGGCGTTCGCCGGGGGCGGAGCGCTTGCCGTAGCCGGGGTTGGCCATCGGGTGAGGCTCTTTGTGCGGGGTCTCGCGCGGGGTGGGGTGGGCATCACTAAACTGGCTGGCAGCCATGGGGATCGTGTTCTTTCGAGTTGGGGCGATCTTCGGTGGTCAGACCCCTGTCGGTGTTGGAGCACCGGTGGGGGTCGACTTTTTCTGTGCAGGTCCTCCGCACGCTAGAGCCTGGCGACCGTGCGTCGCAACTCGATCACAAATTGTCAACTTCGCAGCCAGGGTGGGTGGGTGGGACAACTGACCCATCCACCCCATCCTTGTTAAGAGCGCTCGGATCTCACGGCTTGAGCTTCGGGAGGTCGAAGCGGATCGGAGGGGGCGGCATGAAGGACACAGAGGGCGTGGGCGCGGGGGCGGGTGCGGAACTGACGGGCCGGTTGGTCGCGGAGGTCGACTGGGCGAAGGTGATCGACCCCTATATCCCCGGGCCGGACGGGCAGTACGGGCCGGACCTGCTGGAGCGGCTCTGGTCGCCCGACCTGCGAACGGCCGAGGACGCCCAAGCCACTCTCCACTTCGTGTGCTGCGGCGACGGCAGTTCGGTGTGGCCCGCTGCGCCCGAGGTGCTTCCGTTCCTCGTCGAGGCCGTCCGGGACCCGGCCGTGGCCGTGAGCGTGCGTACGCAGATGCTGGAGACGCTCGCCGTTCTCGCCCGCGCCGGAAACGACGCCCGCACCGCGGGGCCCGGCCCGAAGCTCGGCGGACGGTGGCGCACCGCACCCGCCGCCTGGCCCGCCGCCTGGGAGCGGGCGGTCGACGCGCTGCTGCCGCGGCTCGCCGCCGACGTGGAAGGCGAAGAAGACGTCCGGGCCGGAGTGGCCGCCGTCCTCGCACGGGCCACCCACCGGGCAGACGACCTCGTCGACCGCTTCCTGGCCCGGTTCGAGGACGAGCCCGACCTGTCGGCGGCGGAGCAACTCGTACTGGCCGTGGGCGAGCTGGCCCCTCACGCGGTGGAGCGGCGCGCGGACGCCGTCGCGTGGCTGCGGCAGCGAACGACCGACGCCGGGAAGGGCGAGGAGCCAGACATGGACGACGACGTCGAAGCGTGGCTCGCCTGGATGGAACAGCACGGGCACGATGTCCGGCCGGTCGCGATCGTCGCGCTGCGCCGCGCCCTTCAACCGCTGTGACGCTGTGATGCTGTGACGACCGTCACCCCCGATTCCTCCTGGGTAGTGTCGACCGGATGACCTGCGGCGGGCGTATACCCGGTGAAGCGAAAGATCCGGGAGCAACTTTTGACCGTCGAGGAGTTCGAAGAGTTCTACGCCCAGGCGGTCGCACGTCTCACAGGCCAGCTGTACGTGATGACCGGCGACCTCCAGGAGGCGCAGGACGTCGTGCAGGAGGCGTTCGTCAAGGCGTGGGTCCGGCGCGGCCGGCTGGACCGCGACGGCAGCCCCGAGGCGTGGATCCGTACGGTCGCCTGGCGGCTGGCGGTGAGCCGTTGGCGCTTCCGGCGGCGTTCGGCGGACGCGTGGAGCCGGGGGAGCGGCGCACCCGGACACGTGGAGCCGCCGGACCCGGGCCATGTGGTCCTGGTCGACGCGCTCCGGGAACTGCCTCCGCAGCAGCGGCGGACGCTGACTCTGCACTACCTGTGCGACCTCACGGTCCAGCAGATCGCCGGGGAGACCGGGCTCTCCGGCAGCACGATCAAGACGCATCTGGTTCGCGGACGGGCGGCGCTCGCCCACCGTCTGCGGGACCCCCGCATCGAGGAGGCCCCTGATGTCTGACCCGCGGGATCCGTTGCGGTCCCTGTTCCGGGAGGCCGGTGAGTTCGGGCAGACCCGCTCCGACGCGGACGACGCGTCGAGCATCACACAACGAGGAATGCGCGCGCAGCGGCGCCGGATGGCCGTGGTCGCGGTGGGCGTGTGCCTGGTCGTCGGCGGGGGCGGCGCGGTCGCGGTGGGCCTGCTGCCGGTCCGGCCGCGGCCGGTCGCCCCGGCCACGGTCCCGTCGCCCAGCTACCCGTCGCCCGTACCGTCGGACCGGCTTCCGACGCAGCCGCCGTCCCTGCCGCCGACGCCGATCACCACGCTGCCGGGGGGCGGGTCCACCGGGCCGGGCGGAGCACCCACGAGTACGGGTACGGGCAGGGGCACGGGCAGGGAGACGAGCGCGAGCACGACGCGGTCGTCGCCGACGTCCACGCCGTCGGCGACGACCGAAGGGACGACGTCGATGCCCTGACACCGCCTGACACCGGCTGACACCGCCTGACACCGGCTGACCCCGCCTGACACCGGCTGACCCCGCCTGACACCGCGCCGCCGCCGTACCGATAGCCCGATTCCGTCCGAGCCATCCGGGGCCATCGGGGCCATCGGGGCCATCGGGGCCATCGGGGGCCATCCGGGCCCGTCCGCTTCCGCTCCCTCCCCGCCCCGGCGAGCTCACCGGGCGATCCCGTACGCCTCGACGTATCCGCGAGGCACGCCCGAAAGGTGCCTCAGTTGTCCACGCTCTCCCCCGGGCTGCGGCCTCCTGCCGACCGCCCCGTACCACCCGAGCCCCGGACGCCATCGCGCCCCGGGCCCCGGATCGCCGAACCGGCCGAGCCCCGGGCGGGGCGGCTCCGCCGGGCGGCGGCCCGTCTGACCCCTGCCGACCGGGCCGTACTGTGGCTCTACCTCCTGACCCGAATATCCCTGTGGATCACGGCCCACTTCGCCCGCTGGCTGTTCCCGGCCCGCCCCGGCACGCGGGAGCCGGCGCCCGTACTCGCGCCCTTCCAGCGGTGGGACGCGAACCACTACCTCCACATAGCGCGCGACGGTTACTTCCCCGCCGGCACGGGCCCGTGGACGAGCGGCTGGGACAACCGGGAGGCGTTCTTCCCGGGCTATCCCCTCCTGCTCCGGGCCGTGCACACGGTGGTTCCGGACTGGACGGCGGCCGGGCTGCTGATCTCGTTCGTCGCGGGGGCCGTGGCCGTACTGGCCCTGGCCCGTATCGCGCGGGCGTATCTGCCGGAGGACGCGGCGGGCCGCCGTACGGCTGTTCTCTTCCTGCTCTCGCCCTGCGCGGTGTTCCTGGCCGCCGGCTACACGGAGGCGCTGTTCCTCGCGTTCGCCCTGCCCGCCTGGCTCGCCGCCGTGCGGCACCGCTGGGCGCCCGCCGCCGTGCTGACGGCGCTGGCGACGACGGTGCGCGTCAGCGGCCTGTTCCTCGCCGCCGCCATCGCCCTGCTCTTCGTGCTGACCGCCCGGGAGAAGCGGGACCGGCGGAGCTGGCGAGCGGCGGGCTGGACGCTGCTTCCGGCGCTGCCCCCGGCCGCGTACAGCTGGTATCTGCACGCCCGCACCGGCGACTGGATGGCCTGGAAGCACGCGCAGGAACGCGGTTGGTACCGGACGTTCCACACCCCGTGGGAGGCGTGGGCGAACACGTGGAACGGGGCGTTCGGCCACACCCAGACGACCGGCTACGCGCTCATGTTCCAGGCGGAACTCGTGGCGATGCTGGTGGGGCTCGCGCTGGTGGCCGTACTCCTGTACCGCCGCCGCTGGCCCGAGGCGCTGTACGTGGCCCTCAGCCTCTGGGCCCTGGGCACCTCGTACTGGTACACGTCGATCCCGCGCACGACGCTGCTGTGGTGGCCGCTGTGGATCGGCCTGGCGGCGCTGAGCCTGCGGAGGCCGTGGTTCAGGACGGCGTACCTGAGCGTGGCCGCGCCGGTGACGACGCTCGTCGCGCTGACGTTCCTGACGGGGAGGTGGGCGGGGTGAGTACGTCCCGCCTGCGGCACCCGTGCCGATGACGAGCCCCGGTGGCCCTATGCGGCCCGCCGGGGCTCCTTGAGGATCTCCGTCAGCGCTGCGATGCTCTGCGTCCCGTAACCGGCCTCCACGGCCCGCTCCAGCAGCTCGTGGAACGGCTTGTGCCACTCCACGTCGAGGCCCGCCTCCTTCCCGAGCTCCGCATCGTGCGCGGCCCCGGCCACGAAGACGTTCACCGACGAGAGCGGTTCGCTGTAGTCGCCGCTGTCGATCTCCCGGGCCAGCACGGGCAGCACCGAAGCGATCATCTGGAACCACTGTTCGCTGAACCGCACCATCGAAGCCGCCTCCAGGCCACGCGCCCGCAGCGCCGCCGCCCCCTGGAAGAAGCCGACGAGGGCAGGCAGCAGCGTGCCGCCCACCGCCATTTCGTACAGCGCGGCGAGGTCCGGGTCGGCACCGAGATACACGGTGTCCCCACCCAGCACCCGCAGTACCGGCTCGTGCGCGGAGAAGACCGTGGCATCGCCGCTGTAGTAGAGGAGCGTGTCCCCGGCGCCCACCGCCGGCGGTACGTTCTTGATCGCACCGCCGAGGTAGCGTGCGCCGTGCCCTCGCACCCACTCCGCCGTGCGGCGGGCGCCGGCCGGGGACCCGCTGTTGAGGGTCACGAGGTCCCGGCCCTTCAGCGCGGCGGCCGCCGGCTCCAGGGCCTCGATGGTGTCCTCGTACGTCGTCAGGCAGGTGATCACCAGCGGGCCGGCCGCGACGGCTTCCGCCACTGTCTCCGGATGCGCGGCGCCCTGGGCGACGAGCGGGGCAGCCCGCGACGCGGTTCTGTTCCACACCGTGGTCGGGTGTCCCGCCGCTATGAAGGCCGCCGCCAGTGCGCTACCCATCGCGCCCAGGCCGATGACGGTCACGGGCGTCCGGTGCTTGTGCTGGTGCTGGTGCTGGTTGTGCGTGGACATCTTCCGCTCCTGTTCCGGGAGTTGGGGGGAATGCGGAGGGCCCGTTGGTCCCGGGCTCCGGCGATCTCCATGCTGTGACGGCACGATAGATTGCACAAGTACCGACATTTTTGTTCGGTACCCACACTCTTGTCAGTGGGAGAGGTCATGCCGAAGTACACCTGCGGATTCGACGCCGCCATCGCCGTCATGGGCGGAAAATGGAAAGGGCTGATCCTCTTCTGGCTCGGCGAGGAAGAGCGTTTGCGCTTCGGGGAGTTGCGGCGGACGGTCGCCGGAATCAGCGAGCGGATGCTGACGCTGCAACTGCGCGAGCTGGAGGCGGCCGGGCTCGTCCACCGAGAGGTGCACGAGCAGGTGCCGCCCAAGGTGGAGTACTCGCTGACCGGCTTCGGCCGTTCACTGGTCGCCGCGCTGATGCCGCTCGGCGAGTGGGGCGAGGAGCACATGGAGCACCTCGAAAACCTGCCGTGACCTGCCGTGACCGGCCGCGGCAGGCACGCAGGCACGCAGGCACGCAGGCACGCAGGCACTCAGCCTTCGGGGTAGAAGACGAAGAGCGTGCAGCCCGAGGTCGTCTGCGGGATGTGCGACGAGCCGGCGGGAGCGTGGATGAACGAGCCTGCGGGATAGTCCCGTTGGCCGTCGTTGAAGACACCGGAGACCACGAAGACCTCTTCCGGCCCCGGTTCGTGGACGTCGACGCCCTCCCAGCACGTGTGCGGATCCATCTCCAGCAGCTGTGCCTTCGCGCCGTTCCCGCCGCTCCACAGGGGGCGCAGGCGAATGCCGGGGAAGATCTCCTGCGTGGGCGCGTCGTGCACCGCGGACCAGACATAGCCGGGCAGCTGCCCGCCCGCTTGCGCCGAAGTGCCTTCTGCCTGCGTCTTCTGTGCCTTTCGTGGCTTCTGTTTCGTCATGGGGCAAGCCTCGTCGACCGCCGACGTCCCGCCCAGTGTCTCGATTGACGTTCTCCGGTACTTTCCTGCCATGCACCGTGTAGCGGCACTCGTCCACGCACCCCAGTCGACCTTCGAACTGGCCTGCGCCGCTGAGGTGTTCGGCATCACGCGGCGCGAGTTGCCCACCCGCTACAGCTTCGGCGTATGCACCGAGAACCCGGGCCCTGTCGCCACGCGCGCGGGATACGACATGCTCGTCACGGAAAGCCTTGACGCCCTGGACCGGGCGGCCACAGTGATCGTCCCTGGCTGGCTGCCCACCGACGAACCCCCGTCGCCCGCTGTCGTACGGGCTCTGCGCCGTGCCCACGAGCGCGGCGCACGCGTGGTCAGCATCTGCTCCGGCGCATTCGCCCTGGCACACGCCGGTCTGCTCGACGGCCGCTCGGCGACCACTCATTGGGCGCTGGCGGACGAGTTCGCCGCGCGGTTCCCGGCCGTCCGCCTCGATCCGGACGTGCTGTACGTGGACCACGGCGATGTCGCCACGAGCGCGGGCGCCGGGGCCGGAATCGATCTGTGCCTGCACCTGGTACGGGCCGATCAGGGAGCCGAGTACGCCGCGCACGTCTCCCGGAACATGGTCATGCCGCCGCACCGCGAAGGCGGTCAACTGCAGTACGCCGCGCCGCCCCACCCCTCCCAGGTCGACGGCTCGCTCGCGCCGCTCGTCGAGTGGGCGACGGGCCGCCTCGACGAACCCCTCGCCGTCGAGGACCTGGCCGTACACGCCGGCTGCTCCGCTCGAACCCTGGCCCGTCGCTTCACCGAGCAGCTCGGCACCAGCCCGGGACGGTGGCTGCTCGCACAACGGGTCATCGCGGCCCGGGAGCTGCTGGAATCCTCCGACCTCCCGGTGGACACCGTCGCCCGCCGCGTCGGGCTCTCCTCGGCCACCAACCTCCGCAGACGTTTCCTCGACGCCCTGGGCACGACACCGGGCGCCTACCGCCGGGCGTTTCGGGCGGAGCCGAGCTGACAGCCTCCTGGATGTCGCCGGCTCGGCGCTTTCGCTGCCAGAGGGCGACCAACCCGCCCCTGGTGTGTTCCCAAGTGTTGGTCGCGATCAGGCCGACGAACGGCACGCCCGCGCGGTCAGCGGTCAGATAGCGGTGGGCGGATCGAGCGGGGCGATCTCCCACTCGGAGAACGCCTCACCGGCACCGCTGCGGAAGCACTCAAACATCAGGGATGTCCGCCTTTGCTGCGATGAGCATCCTGCGGGGGATGACCACGAGGCGCTCATCGGGACTGATGGAGACTCCGTCCGGCAGGCGCGCCCCCAGGGAGCCGGTGAGATCGCGTCCGATTACAGCGATGTCACCGTTCTCCAGCTCCCAGATATCCGGGCATTCGGGTCCGGTGCTGGTGGCGCGCAGTTCCAGTGCCGACTTTCCGAGACGTCTCTTGAAGCCGGTGTCAGGATCAGCTTCCCAGGGTCTGCCCATGCTGCTGCCCTCCCCTCCCGAGTGGCTCGCTTACCAGTGACCACCACGTCAATTCCGGTGTCAAGCAGGCTATTCGGCCTGATTGGAAGAGCTGTGGGGACAGGGGACCCGCCGGGGGACGGATGTTCACCCCGTCCCGTCGGCCCGGGCTGTCAGATGATGGTCGGGATCGTCTCGTCGCGCTTGGTCGACCAGTTGGTGACGATCGGCTTGTCCACGGTGGCCGTGTCGGGGAGCTCGACCTGGGCGGGGTCGGGGTCCTCCTCCGTGGTGGCGATGATGACGTGCTCGAACTGCTTGCCGCCCTCGCCCTCCGTGGTCTTGACCTTGATGCCGGCGTACGCGACGGAGGAGCCGGAGAGCTTGATCGGGTCTTCGCCGCCCTGGCCGACGGGCGAGGCGACACCTTCGGCTCCGGAGCCGAAGGGGACGCTGGGGGTGTTGACGTCCAGATAGCAGGTGATGCCGGACTTGGCCTTGGCGGTGAGCAGGTAGTGGCTGATCGGCTGGGCTTCCCACGTCACGGTGAAGTCGAGGTCGTTGGTGCCGCAGGACTGGCCATAGCCGCTCTTGTCGCCGGTGTCGGCTTCGCCCTGGTCGCCGGTGCCGCTGCTGGACTGGGAGCCGCTCGCCGCGGTGCTCTCGCCGCCGGTGGCGCTGTCGCCGGAGGGGGCCTCGTCCTTGGCGCCGTCGGCGGGGGAGGAAGCGGCGGTGGGGGCGGCCGCGCCGTTCTCCGTGGGGTCCTCGGGCCCGCAGGCGGTGGTGGCGGCGAGGGCTGTCACGGCTGCGGCGGCGTTCTGTCTCAGCAAATCAGTTCCATGAAAGGGGGGTTGGATGTGCGACACAGAACTCTTCGCGGGGCTTGTTCGGGAACCGGAAACGACGAGGGCGGTGCCCCGCGCGGGGGAGGCGGTTCGTTCTGGCGGTTGATGTCGCACGGCTCTGCCGGTGTGATGTTCGGGTCATGGAGGCCGAGGCAGTTACGGGGACAGGTTCCGAGGCGAGTACGAGGGCGCTTCGGCGCGCGTGGTGGCAACGATGGCCGAGCCGGGTGGACCGGGCCACGACCGTCTGGGCGGTGGCGTACGCGGGCTTCGGCCTGGTGTGCGTGCTGCGGGGAACGCCGCTGTTCTCCATGGGCGGCACCCCGGCCTCCCCGGCGCTGAACTGGGCGGTCGTGGTGGTGGGGATGCTGGCCGCGGCGGTCTCCGGCGCGGTGACGCGGTACGGGGTGCGGCCGGGCCTGCGCGCACTGCTCTGGGTGACCTGCGTACTGGCCGGGTTCGCCGCGTTCGGCCTGCTGATGGACGTCATCACGCTGGTGTTCGGCCAAGGGGTGGACAGCGCGTCGGCCGCCGCGAACCACGGCCTGGCGGCGACCGGGTGCGTGCTGCTCGCGACCACTGCCCGGACCGTCGGCGGCCCGGGTGCCGCTACCGCCGCGATCGTCGCGGCCGCCCCGCCGGCCCCGTCCGCTGCCGCCCGGTCGGTGCAACTCGCCCCCTGTGCGGGCACGGTGGCGTTCCTGCCCTACGTGGCGATGAAGCTCGTATGGGTGTCAGGCGGCACCTTCGCCGGGGTCACCGGCGAGCAGATGCTCGCGATCTCCGAGCGCAACGGAGCGTCGGGGGTCTGGCTCACCCTGGAGTCCTGGGGCCTGGACGTCACCGTACTGCTGGCCGCGCTCGGCGTCTTCCTGCTGTGGGGGCTGGTCCGGCCGTGGGGCCAGGTCTACCCGCGCTGGACACTGTGGCTGCGCGGCAGGCGCGTCCCCCGCGGGCTGCCGCTCGTCCCGGCCCTGGTGGGTGCCGCCACCCTGGCCCCGTACGGGGTGCTCGGCGCCGGCTACCTGGCTCTGGCCACGGCCGGTGTGTTCACGGTGCGCCAGGGCGACTTCCCCTCGCCCGGCGACGCGCTGCTGGTCGGTTGGATCGGCATGGTCGCGTTCGGCGTCTACGGATGCGCCCTGATCGCCGCCACCCGCTCGTACTGGGGCCGCACCCGCCCTGTGAGCCGGATCACGGCCGTCCGTGGCGCGGACCGGGCCCCGGCCGGTGGTTAGGATGGATGGGCTCGGCCCCGTGGTCGAGGTGGTCGGACCCCGCCTTCCGGTGTCTGGTCCGAGGCTTGAAACCTCCGGCGCTCATCTGGACAGAACCCCGGAGGTTTCTTCATGTCTGTCCCCCTGCCTTCCCAGCCCTCCGCACCCGATCCCCGCCGATGGTGGGCGCTCGCGGTGATCGCCCTGACGCAGCTGGTGGTCGTGCTCGACGCGACCATCGTCAACGTGGCCCTGCCCCAGGCCCAGATCGAACTGGAGCTGAGCGACACCGAGCGGCAGTGGGTCATCACCGCCTACGTCCTGGCGTTCGGCGCGCTGCTGCTGCTCGGCGGACGCGTCGCCGACTACTGGGGGCGCAAGCGCAGCTACATGGTCGGGATGCTCGGGTTCGGCGCCGCCTCCGTCTGGGGCGGACTCGCGCAGAGCGGGACCGAGCTGATCGCGGCGCGCGGTCTCCAGGGTGCCTTCGCGGCGCTGCTGGCCCCCGCCGCACTCGCGCTGCTGACGGTCACGTTCCCGGCCGGGCGGGAGCGCGGAACGGCGTTCGCGGTCTTCGGCACCGTCGCCGGCACCGGTGCCGCGGTGGGCCTGGCGCTGGGCGGCGTCCTGACCGAGTACGCCGACTGGCGGTGGTGCCTGCTGGTCAACATCGTCTTCGCCGTCGTCGGCCTGATCGGCGCGCTGCTGTTCGTCTCCGAGAGCCGCGTCGAGGGCGACAACCGGTACGACATCTGGGGCACCCTGGCCGTCACCCTCGGCCTGGCCGCCCTGGTCTACGGGTTCACCCTGGCCGAGTCCGGATGGACCGAGCCGGACACCGTCGGCTTCCTCGCCGCCGGCCTGGTGCTGCTCGCGGTGTTCGTGTGGATCGAGTCCCGCGTCGCGCTGCCGCTGCTGCCGCTGCGGGTCGTGCGTGACCGCGCCCGGGCCGGAGCGTTCCTCATCCAGGCGGCCATCGGCGCCGTCTACATCGGGATGACCCTCTACCTGATGTTCCACCTCCAGATCGTGCTCGGGCTCTCCCCGCTGCTCGCCGGACTCGCGAGTCTCGCGATGACCTTCGCGACCATGATCACCGCACCCGTGGCCGCCAGGCTGCTGCCCACCCGGGGGCCGCGTGTCCTGATGACCGGTGGGCCGTTGATCGCCGCGGCCGGGATGCTGTGGCTGACCTTCATCACGGCCGACGGAAGCTACTGGACAGAGGTCTTCGGCGGCCTTGTGGTCGTGGGCATCGGGATCGCGTTCGTGATCATCCCGGTGCAGAACGTCGCGCTCGCCGGCGTCGGCCACCACGACGCCGGCGCGGCATCGGCCCTGGTCAACTCCGCCATGCAGATCGGCGGCTGCGTGGGCCTGTCGGTGTTCACCACGATCTACCTCGGTGCCGTCGAGCGGTCCGCCCCGGACGGCTCCGGCCGGGCGACCGCGACCGCCCTCACCGAGGGTTACTCCGCGGTGTTCCTCGCCACTGCCGTCACCCTGGTGGTCGCGGCGGTCGTCGCCGCGACCATGCTCCGGGGGCCGCGCTCCTCTGTCACCCCGCCGCAGCTCGCCGAGGTTCCGGTCCACGTCGGCTGATCGCTGTCCCCGCCCCCGCCCCCGTCCTCGTTCGCAGGGGCTGAGGCTGGTGCTGCCATGGGTGCTGACGCTGCCGTGCCGGAGCATTCCGAGGGCGGGGGCCCCTGCTCCCCTCAGCCCGACGCTGTTCGATCGGTCCCGTCCGGCCGCCGTGACGACCTGGACCGGCTTCCCCACGCGTCGGCGGCCACGACCAGGCACACGGCCACCAGGACCACGTTCTTGACGACGTACTGCCCTTCCATGGTCGGCGCGGGGGAGTGGGGCTGCCACATCGCGTCGGGGAGGAGGACGAGGGTCGAGAACACGCCGCCCATGTGGAGGAAGAACACGACGAGGGCGGGGCGCAGCAGGCGGCCGCCCGCGATCAGACCGATCCCGATGGCCGTCTCCAGTGCCGCGAGGGAGAGCAGCAGCACCGTCTCCGGTACGAGGCCCAGGGTCATCTTCGTGGCCGCGTCGACGGCCAGTTGCTCCGCGGGGCTGGCCGAGGGGAACAGCTTCAGGACGCCGAAGCCGAGGAAGACGATCCCGACGGTCACCCTCAACAGGACGAGGGCGCGCGCGTTGACGTGGTCGGCCAGCCGTTGAAGGGCGGCTCGGGCGCCGGCTGTCGCCGGGCGTTCGCGGCCGAACCCGCTTGTGTGGGACGGAGGTTCAGGTGCGCTGCCGGGCGGGGGAAGACTCGGCTCGGCGGTGTGGCTCCTCATGTGCGATCTCCCGCTGTGTCCGTGGGGGTGGGAAAGCGTGCATGGGCGGTCCGCGCGGGTACGCGGGCGCCTGTGGGGCGTTTGCGGGAAGCGTCAGCTCTTGTCGCTTCGGCGCACGGGGTGACGGGCCTCTCGCTGGTGCCCCGGGGTTCTCCTCGGCTGGAGGATCTGACGGATCTGACGGATCTGACGGATCTGGAGGGTTCGGAAGGTGAGGTCGAACGCGCCTGGCCGGGTACGTGGGCGAGGCAGGGGCGGCTCGTGACCACCACCGCCGACTGCCTCTCAGTGCTTGGTCTAGACCATACGGATGGGGGTCCGGAGGTCAAGAGGCGTACGGAGCGGCCGCTGCCGGAGGCAACGGATTCGCGCCAAGTTGCATCAGGGCGAAGGGTGTTGGGCGGTGGCGCGCACGGCGCCCGGAGATCGGCCGCGCAGACGATCGGAGCCGACCGTGCCGGCGGGGCCGCCGCCCGGCTCACCGGCCCGGACGGGCTCCGGTCCCCTCCTCGGCTGAGCAGCCTCGTTCTCCCGGCGCCGGGCCCCGTTGCGTTCCGGGGGCGCGGGTCGGGCCGTACTCCCACGGCCTCTTCGGGCCATGCGGGTGCTCCGCCGCCCTCCGGACCGGCTACCCGCCGGTGCGGGGGACTTCACCGGTGATTCATCCGGCCGAAAGTCGTCCGGCCGATTCCGGGAGAAAACTCTCACCGCCCGTACTGTTCGGCCGGGCACACCGCCCGCAGGTCCCGCGCGCACCCCGAGCAGCCCCCGGACACGCGTCGGGGCCCGGAGCGCATGCCGCTCCGAGCCCCTACGTAACCCGTAACCCGTACCCGTAACCCGTGACCGGCAGGCAGCAGGCGGCCGTCAGCCGCCCGGCCCGCCCCCGGTTCAGCGCTCCAGGCCGCCCCGCGCGATGACCTCCGCGTACCACCGCGCGCTGTCCTTCGCCGTGCGGCGCTGGGACGCGAAGTCCACGTGCACGATGCCGAACCGCTTGCTGTAGCCGTACGCCCACTCGAAGTTGTCCAGCAACGACCACAGGAAGTACCCGCGCACGTCCACCCCGTCCGCGATCGCCCGGTGCACCGCCGCCAGGTGGGCGTTCAGGTACGCCACCCGCTCCGGGTCGTGGACCGCGCCCTCCGGGTCGGCGTAGTCGTCGTAGGCCGCGCCGTTCTCCGTCACCAGCAGCGGCACGGCCGGGAGTTCGTCGCGGAGGCGGGTCAGCAGCTCGTACAGGCCGTTCGCGTCGACCGGCCAGTCCATCGCGGTGCGCGGGCCGGCCGCCGGGGTGAACGCCACGTGCTGTTCCGCGCCCGCCCACGGCGACGGGGACTCCGACGCGCCCGTCGAAACCACGCTGGGGGAGTAGTAGTTGATGCCCAGCGAGTCGATCGGAGTCGACGTCACCTCCAGGTCGCCGTCCCGGACGAACGACCAGTCCGTCACCTCCGCCGTGTCCTCGACCAGGTCCTGCGGCAGCCGGCCGTGGAAGACCGGGTCCAGGAAGATCCGGTTCGCCACCGCGTCGATCCGGCGCACCGCGTCCCGGTCCGCCTCCGTGTCCGTCAGCGGGCGCAGCGCGTGGAGGTTCAGGGTGAGGGAGATCTCGGCGGTGTCCGGCAGGAGGTCGCGCAGGACGCGGGCGCCCGCGCCGTGTGCCAGGTTCAGGTGGTGGGCGGCGCGCAGGGCCGCGAGGTCGCTGGTCCGGCCGGGGGCGTGGACCCCGTTCCCGTACCCGAGGAACGCCGCGCACCAGGGCTCGTTGAGCGTCGTCCAGGTCGGCACCCGGTCGCCCAGCGCCCCGGCCACCAGGCCCGCGTACTCCGCGAACCGGTGCGCCGTGTCCCGCTCCGGCCAGCCGCCCGCGTCCTCCAGCTCCTGCGGCAGGTCCCAGTGGTAGAGCGTGGCGACCGGTCTGATCCCGGCCGCCAGCAGCTCGTCCACCAGACGGCGGTAGAAGTCCAGGCCCCGCTCCACGGCCGGGCCCCGGCCGGTCGGCTGCACCCGGGGCCAGGAGACGGAGAACCGGTAGTCGGTGACGCCCAGTTCCTTCATCAGGCGCACGTCGTCCGGCATCCGGTGCAGATGGTCGGCGGCGATGTCACCGGTGTCGCCGTTGCGCACCTTGCCGGGCGTCCGGCTGAAGGTGTCCCAGATGGACGGCGTACGGCCGTCCTCGGTGGCTCCGCCCTCGATCTGATAGGCGGCGGTGGCGGTCCCCCAGCGGAACGCGGTGGGGAAGCGGAGCTCCGCCACGGTGTCGGGGCGGGGACCCGCGGAGTTCGCCGGACGGGCATCGACAGCGGTCATGGACTGACACTCCAGAGGTGAGGGAGGGGCGGAGGAGGGTCCCGCGGGGAGGGGCGGTGAGTGGTGGAGGGGCTCGCGAGTAAGCCCGCGGGCGGGGCCGGGGCGGCGTACGGCGTCAGCCCTTGACCGCGCCCTGCATGATGCCGCCGACGATCTGCCGGCCCAGCAGGCCGAAGACCAGCAGCACGGGCAGCGTGCCGAGCAGCGTGCCGGCCATGATCACCGACTGGTCGTTGACGTAACCGCCGCCGAGCTGACGCAGCGCGACCTGCACGGTCGGCTCCTGCGACGACAGCGCGATGATCGGCCAGAAGAAGTCGTTCCACGCCGTCATGAACGTGAGCATCCCGAGCACCGCCATCCCCGGCCGCGCGATCGGGATCACGATCGACCAGAAGATCCGGGCCGTCGACGCCCCGTCCACCCGGGCCGCCTCGATCAGCTCGTCCGGCAGCGACTGCACCAGGTACTGGCGCATGAAGAACACCCCGAACGCCGAGACCAGGCCCGGCAGGATCACCGCCTGGAGCTGGTTCACCCACTGGAGCTCGGCGATCAGCATGAAGAGCGGGATCACACCGAGCTGCGGCGGGATCATCATCGTCCCGATCGTCAGCGTCAGCAGCGCGCCCCGGCCCCGGAACTTCAGCTTGGCGAAGGCGAATCCGGCCAGCGTGCAGCACAGGACCGTGCCGAGCGTGATCGAGCCGGACACGATCAGCGAGTTGAGCAGGGCCTTGCCGATGTCGGCCTCTTCGAGGACCGCGTCGAAGTTCTTGATGAGGTTCGGTCCGGGCAGCAGGCTCGGCGGCACCTGCGCCAGGTCCGCGTTGGACCGGCTGGCCGCGACGATCGTCCAGTAGAACGGGAACGCGGAGATCAGCAGCGCGAAGCCGAGGATGAGGTAGGAGAGCCAGCCGCCCTTCATCGTCCGGCCCGCCCCGCCGCCCCCCTTACGCAGCCGCTTGCGCGGCGGGTCCTGCGGCGGGCGGCCCTTCCCGGGCGCGGTCGGCGGTGCGGCGAGCGCGGTCATCGGCCGGCCTCCTTGCGTGCGCGGCGGCGCACGAGCAGGGCGTTGGCCCCGACGAGCACCACGATCAGGACGAACATCACCCAGGCGATGGCCGCGGCCCGGCCCAGGTGGAAGAAGCCCCAGCCCTGCTCGTACATGTACAGGCCGAGGGTCTGGTACTGGTGCGAGATGCCGCCGGAGATCGATCCTTCGAACAGCAGCGGCTCGCCGAAGAGCTGGGTCGCGCCGATCGTCGAGATGATCACCGTGAAGACGATCGTGGGTCGGAGCCCGGGGAGCGTGACGTGGATGAACTGCCGCCAGCGCGACGCCCCGTCCATCTCCGCCGCCTCGTACAGCTCGTGCGGGATCGACTGCATGCCCGCCAGATAGATCAGCGCGTTGTACCCGGTCCAGCGCCAGATCACGATGCTGGAGACCGCGATCTGCGAGGCGACCGTGCCGGTCTGCCAGTCCACCGGATCGAAGCCGACCAGCCCGATCACGTAGTTGATCAGCCCGAAGTCCCGGCCGAAGAGCTGCGCGAAGACGAGCGTGGCCGCGGCCACCGACGTGGCGTACGGGAGCAGGATCGCCGTCCGGATGAAGGTCCGACCGCGCAGCTTGTAGTTGAGCAGGTGCGCGAGGCCGAGCGCCATCGCGAGCTGCGGGACCGTGGACAGCACGCCGATCGTGAACGTGTTGCGCAGCGAGATCCAGAAGTACTCGTCGGTGAACAGCGCCGTGTAGTTGGCGATGCCCCGCCACTCCATCTCGCCGCTCGTCTGGAGCTCGACCCGGTAGAGCGAGACGAACGCCGTGTAGAGGAGCGGGAAGAGCCCGAAGGCCAGGAACAGGGTGAAGAAGGGGGCGATATAGGCGTACGGGGAGGCCTTGCGCCAGGTGCGCCGGAGGGCGGCGGCCCGGCCGTCGTCGGGGCCGGGCCCGGTTCCGGACGGGCGAGGCCCGGCCTTCGCGGTGGCGGTGAGGGACACGGTGCGGCCCTTCGGGATCGGGAGCGGGCGGGGGCGGAGGAGAGGCGGGCGGAGAGGTGCGGGGGTGGGGCCGGCCCGTCCGCCGCGCGCGGTCGGGGAGAGGGACGGGGCGGGGCCGGTCCATCCGCCGTGCGCGGGCGGAGAGGGACGGGGGTGGGGCCGGCCCGTCCGCCGTGTGCGCGGGCGGACCGGCCCTGACCGGCGGGGGGAGAGGCGGTGGGGCGGTGGGGCGGTGAGCGGCGTCAGCCGATCACGTTGTCCACGCCCTTCTTCGCCGTCTGCCACGCCTTGTCCGACGACGCCCCCTTGCGCTCGACCTCGCTCAGCGCGTTCGTGATCTGCTGCATCACGTTCTGGTCGTGCACACCCAGCACTTGGACGGGGGACTCCTTGGCCGCCTCACCGAAGATCTGGCCGATCGGGGCGCCCGAGAAGTACTCGTCCTTCGCGCCCGCGATCGTCTCGATGGCGCCCGTCGAGGACGGGAAGTTGCCCTGCTTCTGGAAGACCTTCGCCTGCTGCTCGGGGGCGGTCAGCCACTCGATCAGCTTGTACGCCTCCTCCTTGTGCTTGGCCGCACGCGGGATGGAGAGGTACGAGCCGCCCCAGTTGCCCGCGCCGCCGGGGAGCTTCGCGATGTCCCACTTGCCCTTGCCCGCGTCGCCGGCCTGGCCCTTGACGTAACCGAGCATCCAGGCCGGGCACGGGATCGTCGCGAACGAACCGGCCGCGAACGCCTGGTTCCACTGCGGGGACCACTGGTCCAGCTTGGCGCTCAGGCCCGCCTCGGCCGCCGCCACGGAGGTGTCCCAGGCTTCCTTGACCGCCGGGTTCTTCTCGTAGATCAGCTCGCCGGAGGCGTCGTAGTACCGCTCCTTCTCCTGGCCGATCATGATCCCGTAGAGCGAGCTGACGCTGTCCAGCCAGGCGCTCTTGGCGGGGGCCTTCTTCTTGTACTGCTTGCCCAGCTCCAGGTAGCCGTCCCAGGTGGCCCACCTCGATGCGAGCTCCTCGCGGTCCGTGGGCAGCCCGGCCTGCTTGAAGAGGTCGGTGCGGTAGCACATCGCCTCGGGGCCGACGTCCGTGCCGAGGCCGAGGATCTTGCCGTCCTTGGTGGTCGCCGCCGACCACTTGGCCTCCGCGAACTCGCCCTTGAGCTTGTCGGCCCCGAACTCCTTCAGGTCCTGGAACTTGTCGGACTGCTGCTGGGTGACCGAGGCGATGCGGCCCACCTCGACGCCCTGCACGTCGGCGAGACCGCCGCCGCCCGCGAGCCGGGTCTGGAGCGACTTCCAGTAGTCCGCCTCGTCCTGGGTGTCGCTCTGCTTGATCGTGATGTCCGGGTTGAGCTTCTGGTACTCCTCGTACAGCCCGGCCTCCTTGAAGCCGAAGGATCCGAAGAGGTCGACGTTGAGCGTGACCTTTCCGCCCGCGCTGTCGGAGGAGTCCGACGAGTCGCTGGATCCACAGGCGGCGAGGAGCGCCCCGGCGAGGACGACAGCGCCGAGGCGGGCGGTGGCTCGCTTGGCGGCTCGGGCGATGGGCATGGGAAGCCTCCCTTGGCTTCGGGATGAACCGAGCGCCTTGAGAGCGCTCTCAAAACCTGCGTCTGGAGCGTCCCCCACCACCCCCGCCCCGTCAAGACTCGAACGCATAACAGCTTGGGGTTACAGCCGGAGCCCATTCAACTGCCGTCTGTGTGCGTTCTCTTGACACTTACGTTTCAGGAGTTTTACGTTCCTTGGCACTTGAGAGCGCTCTCGAACGCGCTCTTCCCCCCCCATGATCGAGGTGCTGCTCGTGCGAACCTCCCTCTCCAGACTCGCCTCCAGACCCGCCGCGGCGACGCTCCTGGCCATCGCCGTGGCCGCCGTGGGCCTGGGCCCCGCCGCATCGCCCGCGGCCGCCGCCACCATCCCCGCCGGCGCCGGCAGCTACTCCGACTCCCGCCCCGCCGGTACCTCGGGCCCGACCACCAACACCGGCGCGCCCGTCACCCCCAAACTCACCACCGCCGCACGGGACAAGCCGGTCCCGACCAACGACTGGTGGTCCTCGCTCGCCTACCAGCGCTACGGCGACAACCCGTACAGCACGCCCATGTACGGCCACCCCCTCACGTACCAGGCCAAAGCCTCCGGCCTGGAGGTCGGCTACCCGACCACGCCCGCGATCGTCGGCGACGGCCGCCAGTACGAGTACGCCCACAAGGCCGACCTCACCGTCGGCCTCAGCGGTCTGAACTCGCCCGACACCAAGGCCGACGCCTGGTCCGACTGGACGGTCACGCCCTACTGGGCCGACGGCTCCCGCACCTTCCGGGCCACCATCGGCCACGGCATGCCCTTCGTGTACGCCAAGGGCTCCGGCGGCGACGCCCGCATCACCACCGCCTCCGCGCCCACCGTCTTCTCCGACCAGGGCAACGTCCTCGGCATCACCGTCGCCGGACACCACTACGCCCTCTTCGCCCCGACCGGCAGCGACTGGAACGTCTCCGGCACCGCGATCACCGCGGGCCTCGGCGGGAAGGACTACTTCTCGCTCGCCGTGCTGCCCTCCACGGACGCGCTCGCGACGTACAAGAAGTACGCCTTCAGCTTCGTCACCGGCTCCCAGGTGGCCTGGCAGTCCACCGGCGGCAACGTGCGGGCGACCTACAGCCTGACGACCGAGGCCAAGGAGGGCACCGAACGCGGCACGCTCCAGGCCCTCTACCGCCACCAGTGGCTGCACACCACCGACGCGCTGACCCCTTACACGTACGTGTCGCCGCGCGGCACGATGAAGGTGCGTGAGTCCGCCACCTTCACCACCAGCCAGAAGAACAACGGCGTCGTGCCCGCGCTGCCCGCCTCCAGCGGCGTCGACAAGGCCCGGCTGACCGGCTACCTCAACGAGGTCGCCAACGCCTCCGACCCGTTCTCCGGTGCCGCCGACACCTACTGGACCGGCAAGGCGCTCGGCCGCCTCGCCCAGCTGGTGCCCGTCGCCGACCAGATCGGCCAGACCGCCACCCGCGACAAGCTCCTCGGCCTGATGAAGGGCCGCCTCCAGGAGTGGTTCACGGCGGGCGGGGCCAGTGAGTTCAGCTACGACAAGGACTGGAAGACCCTCACCGGCTACCCGGCCTCGTACGGCAGCGACACCGAGCTCAACGACCACCACTTCCACTACAGCTACTACGTCTACGCGGCGGCGATCATCGCCCAGTACGACCAGGCCTGGGTCGCCGACTCGGCCTGGGGCACGATGATCAAGCACCTGATCCGCGACACCGCCAACGCCAGCCGCACCGACTCCGCCTACCCGTTCCTGCGCGGCTTCGACGTGTACGCGGGCCACAGCTGGGCCTCCGGCCACCAGGGCTTCGCGGCGGGCAACAACCAGGAGTCCTCATCGGAGTCCATCAACCTCAGCGCCGGCCTGGTGCTCTTCGGCTCGGCCACCGGCGACAACAACCTCCGCGACCTCGGCAGCTACCTGCTGACCACCGAGTCCGAGGCGATCACCCAGTACTGGTTCGACGCCTCGCAGCAGGTCTTCCCCGCCTCCTTCGGCCACGACACGGTCGGCATGGTCTGGGGCAGCGGCGGCGCGTACTCCACCTGGTGGACCGCCAACCCGGAGGAGATCCACGGCATCAACGTCCTCCCGGTGACCGGCGGTTCACTCCACCTGGCCCGGGAGAAGGCGGCCATCAAGCGGAACATCGCCGAGATGGAGCGCGAGAACGGCGGGCCCGCCCAGGAGTGGCGCGACCTGCTCTGGGAGTTCGAGTCGCTGTCCGACCCGGCGGCGGCGAAGGCCAAGTGGGACGGGGTCAACGGGAACTACACCCCGGAGCAGGGTGAGTCCAAGGCGCACACCTACCACTGGATCAACACCCTGAACACGGTCGGGGCGCCCGATATGACGGTCAGCGGCGACCTGCCCACCTCCGCCGTCTTCTCGAAGGACGGCACCCGCACCTACACCGCGCACAACCACGGCTCCACCGCCCGTACGGTCACCTTCTCCGACGGCAAGACCCTGTCGGTGCCGGCCCGTTCGACGGCGACGAGCACGGGCCCCGGCGGTAGCAACCCCGACCCGGAGGAGCCGGGCCCGTCCACCGGGAACACCTTCCGCCTCAAGTCCGGCGGTGTCCTCACCACCGCCACCACCGACCCGGCGGGCGCGGACACCGTCGCCTCGGCCGACGGCGTCAACCGGGACGGCACCCCGTACCGACCGACCGTCTACGAGGTGAAGAAGGTCAACGGCAAGGTCGCCTCCGGCGCGGCCACCGCGTTCCGCCTGCGGGTCGACGCGGGCACGAAGGTCGGGCTCGCCCCGCAGGTCCGGGTCAGCTACGACCTCACCGGCGACGGCACGTTCGACCGGGCCGAGACCTTCCGCTACTTCGCGACCGACCCGGTCAACGGGTGGGAGGAGTACACGCAGGCGTCCGGTGCGCAGGCTGTCACCGGGAGCCTGGGCGAACTGAGGAACGGCACGGTCCGCCTGGAGGTCTGGAACGCGCTCGGCAGCGGCACGTCCCAGGTGCAGACGGGCACGGACGCGGCCGTCCTGAAGATCCCGTACGTGTAGGCCGCGCGGGATCCCGTACGTGTGGGTCCGCGAGATCCTGTACGTGTGGGGCCGCGGGATCCCGTACGTGTGGGTCCGCGAGATCCTGTACGTGTGGGTCCGCGGGATCCCGTACGTGTGGGTCCGCGAGATCCTGTACGTGTGGGTCCGCGGGATCCCGTACGTATGGGTGCGGGATCCTGTACGTACGGGTCGCGCGGACCCATCCGGATCACCGGATAAGTGGCGGGATCCGTACGTGTAGGGCGTGACCGTACGGGCACGATTCGTGCGGCGGGTCTTCGGCTCCTCAGGGCGGAGGCCCGCCGCACTTCCGTGCTCGCGTGGCGGTCAGGCCGAGGCCCGTCGCACCAGGGTCGTCGGGGTGATCACCGAGTCGGGCGCCGGGCCGCCGCCCGTACGGTCCCGGTCCAGGCCGCGCAGCAGCAGGCGGGCCATCAGCCGGCCCTGCCCCTCGATGTCCTGGTTGACCGTGGTCAGCGGCGGATCGGTGGTCTCGGCCACCGAGTCCATGTCGTCGAACCCGACGATCGCCACCTGCTCCGGCACGGCCACTCCGCGCTCCCGCAGAACACGCAACGCACCCGACGCCATCAGGTCGTTGGCGACGAACACCGCGTCGAGGTCGGGCCGCCGCTCCAGCAGCTCCGCCATCGCCCGGGCCCCGCTCTCCACGGTGAACGCACCCTCGGCGACGAGCGTCGGGTCCACGTCCAGCAGGACGTCCCGGTAGCCGTCGAGGCGGTCCATCGCCGAGGTCTGGTCGGGCGGCCCGCCGATGTGCGCGATCCGCTCCCTCCCGAGGTCCTTCAGATACCGCACGGCCACCCGCGCGCCGCCCCGGTTGTCCGCGTCCACATACGGGACGGCCTGGTCCCCGGGATCGGCGGTCCAGCTGGGCCGGCCCCCGTACACCGTGGGTATCCCCGCCCGCCGGGTGATCGCGGGCAGCGGGTCGTCGGTGTGCAGCGAGAACGCGAGCGCCCCGTCGACGTGTCCGCCGGACAGATAGCGGGCGATCCGGTCGAAGTCTCCGGGCCCCTCCACCAGCAGCAGGACGAGTTGGGTGTCGTGGGCGGTCAGCTCCTTGCTGATGCCCCGGATCTGCTGGGAGAAGAAGGGGTCGGAGAAGATCCGTATCTCCGGCTCCGCGATGACGACGGCCACCGCTCCCGTCCGCCGGGTCACCAGGGTCCTGGCCGCGTGGTTCGGGATGTAGCCCAGCTCGTCGACCGCCTTGAGCACCTTGTCCACGAGCGGCTTGCGGACTCCGTCGCCCCCGTTGACGACCCGCGAGGCGGTGGCCCGCGACACCCCCGCACGTGCCGCGACGGCTTCCAGGGTGGGCCGGGACCCGGGGGACTGCTCGGGCAAGGCGGTCGCTCCTCGTCGACGGGGGCGGCGATACGCGGGCTGGTGCGTGGGGGTGCACGGGGTGCTGTGCGCGTGCTCGGTGTCGCCGCCGGATCGTCTACAGCCTAGCGCCGGGCGCCGACAGTCCTGAGAGCGCTTCCAGGGGAGGGGCGGAATGCGTGCGGGATCGGCCGGGGGAGGGGACGAGGAGGACCCCGGCGGCAGCTCGGCGGCGGCCGCGTGAAGGTAACCGTCGGTAGCGGTGAAGCGGTTGCCCGAACTGCGCCTCTTCCGGACCAACTGCGCGTTGGACACGCTGGGTATGCATGGCCATCACTCAGAGTGGAAGGTGTGCGGCATGGAAGCGATGGAGCGGCGCAGGTCGGCGGCGGACCGGGTGCGGGTGGCGGAGGACGCCGTGGAGCGGTTGAAGGAAGGGCTTGCGGAGTTCGGGGTGAAGCTGCCGTCCCTGCGGATCGATCCGGTCTCGTGTTCGGGTGACGAACCGGCGCCCCTGGTCGACCTGGGCCGCTGCAACATCGACACCGCGTTGCGGCTGTGCGAGGTGCTGGCGGAGAAGGAGAGCGGTCATGACGGGTGACGGATATGGGCCGGGTGTGCCCGAGGCGGGCGGGTTCGCGGTGGACGCGCGGGACGGGCGGGTCGGCCGGGTGACGGGCCGGTCCGGGCCGAACGTGCGGCTGCGGCCGCCCGGTGGCGGGCCGGAGTGGGAATGCCCGCCGGAGGCGGTGCGGCCGGCGTCACCGGGAGTGGTGCTGCGGGCCCGGGTGACGGAGATCAACAGGGAGGGGCAGCTGCCGCGTTGAGGGCGGGCGGGACACCACGCACGAGGCGGCGGGGCCGGCCCCTCCTCGGGGTCGGGCCCGCCGCCGTTCGGGGGGGCGTACGCCGGGTCACATGACGCGGTACGCCAGGTAGTACGCGGACAGTTGCTCGTGGTAGCCCGGGTCGTCCGCCTGTCGGTGGCGGTCGAACTCCGGGGAGTCCTTGACCTGTTCCTTGGTGAGTTCGACGTAGACCTTCCGGTCCTCGGTGTCGATGCGCTTCACCGTGCCCGCGGGCAACAGGACGTCCTTGCCGAAGATCCAGACTCCGGTGTCGACGAGCAGATAGGCCGAACCCACCTCGTCGGAGTGCTTGTCGACCTTTCCGATACTGCCGTCGGTGGCCTCGACCGAATAGCCGGTCAGATCGGCGCCCGCGGTGTGTCCGCTCGACGGCTGATAGCCCCACAGGGAGTCGCTCATTGTGGCTCCTTTCGCGACGCGATTCAGCTCGTTCCTACGGTGGAATCTCTTCGTTGGCGATATTTCCGCTGACCTCCGTCTGCCCGGGGAACTGCGGGCTACACCTGGTCCGCCGACCGGTAAGGGAAGCGGGAGCGGGGCAGACGGAAATCCCTTGGGAAACCCCGAGGAGCACGAAACGGGAGCCGAACCGGAAACGCGTGATTCCGTTTACGCTTTCTCTGTACGGGGAGGGCCTCCGTGCATTCTCCGCCGATCGGAAAAGGGGATCATTCATGGTTGACGTCAGGCGCTCGTTCACCGTCGCGAGGCCGCTCGACCGGGTCGTGGCGTACCTCGCGGACTTCTCCCGGGCGAAGGAGTGGGACCCCGGCACGCAGGAGTGCGAACGGACCGACCTGCCCGGCGACGCCCCGGTCACCGCGGGGGCGACCTGGCACAACGTCTCCGAATTCCGGGGCCGGCGCACGGAGCTCACCTACCGGCTGGAGGTGAAGGAGCGCGACCGGCTGGTCTTCGTAGGGACGAACAAGACGGCCGAGTCCACGGACGACCTCACGTTCCAGGCCGACGGCGAGGGCGGGACCCGGATCACGTACCACGCCCACATCCGCTTCAAGGGCGTCGCCCGGCTCGCCGATCCCTTCCTGCGGCGCGAGTTCGAGAGGCTGGGCGACGAGATCACGCGCACCATGCCCCGGGCGATCCTCGGCCAAGACGGCGTGGGCGTGGACGAGGGCGGCGGGAGGGCTTGAGGCCGACCGGGCCCCGCGCCGGGGCGGGAGGCGTGCGTCGCCTGCGCGCGGCCACTCGTTCGTGGGACGCTGGGAGGAGCGGCGAACAGCCGTGAAACCTCCGATCTAGCCTCCTCGGCAAGGCCACGGAAGAAGGGACCCGCGATGACCGCAGCGTTCGTCGAGAACGGCCAGGCTTCGGATGGGCGCGCGTGGGACTACCTGCTGCAGACATGGCGTGAACTGGACGTGCCCGAGGGGTGGCGCGCCGAGATCGACGAGGGGCAGATCGTCTTGGTACCACCGCCGCACGCGCACCACAACGGCATTGCCGCCAAGGTCCAGCGAGGGCTCTACGCAACGCTGCCCGAGGACCTGGAGATCTACCAGACCCTCGGCGTCCACGTCGCCCCGCTCGGCAAGCTGTACGTCCCCGATCTGGTCGTCATGCCTACCGAGCTGATCGCGGCGGCCGATCCGGAGATCAGCGATCCGATGGACGCCTCGGAGGCCTTGCTCGTCGTCGAGATCACGTCGCGGGGCAACGCGCGGGAGGACCGCACCAAGAAGTACCGCGCGTATGCCCGCGCGGGAGTCCCGATGTACCTGTTGATCGACCGGTTCGACACCCGGGGACCGATGGCCACGCTGTTCACCGAACCGAACGAGGACGGCACGTACAAGCACACGGACGCGGCGCCGTTCGGCAAGCCGCTGGCCCTGCCGTCCCCGTTCGACGTGCAGCTGATGACGGGGGAGTTCCCGGGGCCCGGCGTCTAGGTCGGCAATCCCTTAGGGGGCGTCCGCCGACGGGCGGGTGACCACCTTGATGTTGAAGGTGTGGGAGCCGACCCCGCCCGCGATCCCCATGAAGAGGAACGCGAAGTGCTCCTGGCCGCGCGCCGTGGTGATGCCGCCGATGTCGAGCTGGGAGGACTCCGGCCACCCGAGGTCGGTGAGCAGTCGGCCGGTGGTGTGCTTGGCCTCGGTGTCGTCGCCGGAGAGGAAGACCGTGCCCGGCTCGGTGAGTTCGCCCGGGGCGGTCATGGTGGTGGAGTCCATCGTGCAGAGCGTCTTGACGACGGGCGTCAGCGGGAACGCCTCCTGGATCAGTTCGCCCAGGCTGCTGTTGGGGTGGGTGAGCGCGCTGAAGTCGTCGGAGAGGCCGACGCCGACGTCGATCAGCAGCGTGCCGGCCAGGGCCGGGGCCCCGATCGAGCGCAGCAGGTCCACGGAGACGCCGCCGGGAGTGGCGTTGACCAGGACCTCCGCGTGCGCGGCCGTCTCGTCGAGGCCGGCGACGGGCAGTCCGAGGCCGGTGCGTTCGTCGGGCCGACGTGATCCGAGGAGGACGTCGTGTCCTGCGGCGCGCCAGCCGTGGGCCAGGGCGCGGGCGACATTTCCGGTACCGAGAAGTCCTATACGCATGGGGGAGACGCTAGCCAGCGGGGCCCCGGGGCGTATCGGGCTGGAGACCGGGGCGGCACGGTCCCTGAGGCGTAGTCCGCAGGACACCCCTATGCGTAGGAAGGGCCCGGCAGGTGCTCCGCACCGGTCACGCCGCGGTACGGGCCACGAAGGCCACCTCTTCCTGTTCCCCGTCGAGGGCGATGCTGAGGGAGGCGTCCAGGGCGAGCGCCAGCCGCCGGAGCAGGAGCAGAGTGGGTACCGCGTCGGCGCCCTCGATGCGGGAGATCTTCGCCTGGGTCAGTCCCGCTCGCTCGGCGACATCCTTCTGGGACAGGCCGAGTTCCTTGCGGCGGTCGTACACCGCCTTGGCGAAGGCCATGGCGAGCCGGACTTCCGCGCGCTCGGCGCGGGTCTCCTCGGACTCGGTGAGCCCGGAGGCGAGTTCCTGTTCGCGCTTCAGCTTCCAGCGGCTGTGGTTCATGAGGTCTCCCTGCTCTCTCCGCGTGTGTACGTCGTGTGGGCCGGTTCGTGTTGGGCCTCGCACAGCGCCCGGGCCCGCACGGCTCGATCCACTTGGGCCGACTCCCGCATCCGCGTCTTGCGGAAGACAGTGAGGAGCACGATGCGGCGTTCCGGGGCGAACCAGTACGTGATCCTTGTGGCCTCGCCGTTCAGCGTCGGTCGAAGTTCGTACACTCCGTCCCGCAGGGGGCGACTGAACGGCATCGGAGTGCTTGTTCCCATCGAAGCGAGCAGGGCCGCGTACTCCTCCACTTTGCCGTAGTGCTTCTCGGGGAGAAGCTCCAGCCAGTCACGAAATTCGGGCTCTACCTCGATGACGTGCGTGTATGTCACGCACGGCACCATATTATGTCGTGGACGACATAATAGTCCGGTCCGGTTCGCTCCGCCTTTCCAGGTGAGTGCGGGACGTCAGGTTGACGCTTCTGTCGCCCCCCTGTGACCCCGGCCCTCGTAGGCCAACAGGACGCGGCGCAGGACGCCCCCGGTCTTCCCCCGCCCGTCGGGACGGGTGGGGGAAGACCGGGGGCAGGTCGGCAGGTCGAGGACCGGGTCAGACTCCGGCCGGGGTTCTGGCCGGGGAGGTGCCGGGGTCGGTGCCGTCGGAGTCGGGGCCATCGGGGGTGGCCGGAGTGGTGGTGGGGTGGGTGTTGCCCTGGGCGGCGACCGTGGACGGGGCCGGTTCCTGGGAGACGTTGAACTCGGCCAGCAGGTCCTTGCCGAAGCCGAAGAAGTACGTCGCGACGAATCCGGCGACATAGCCGACGAGCAGGCCGCCCGCGTAGATCGCGATCGTCGAGCCCAGGCCGTGGTTGCCGTCGAGGAGGGGGAACAGGGCCCAGCCGGACGGGCCGATGGCCGTCGAGCCGACCGTGTCGCCGAGCTGGTTGAACAGGCCGACGAAGCCCGCGCCGAACGCGCCGCCGACGCACGCCGTGACGAACGGGCGGCCGAGGGGGAGCGAGACGCCGTAGATCAGGGGTTCGCCCACGCCCAGCAGGCCCGCCGGGAGCGCGGACTTGATGGTGCGGCGGATCGACTCGTTGCGGGGGAGGCGGAAGTAGACGGCCACGGCCGCGCCCACCTGGCCCGCACCGGCCATCGCGAGGATCGGGAGCAGGACGGTGTAGCCCTGCTGCTCGATGAGCGTGGTGTGGATCGGGATCAGCGCCTGGTGCAGGCCCAGCATGACCAGGGGCAGGAACAGGCCGCCGAGCACGAAGCCCGCGCCCGCGCCGCCGTTGGACAGCAGCCAGTCGGCGAACGTACCGATTGCGGAGGACACCTCGCCCGCCACGTACATCAGGCCGAAGATCGTCACCAGGCCGGAGATCAGCACCGTCAGCGTCGGGGTGACCAGGACGTCCAGCGCCTCCGGTACCCACCGGCGGCACCACTTCTCCACGTACACGGCGAGGACCGCCGCGCCCAGCGCGCCGAGCACACCGCCCTGACCGGGGGAGAGCGTCTGGCCGAAGGCGTCGATGTTCGCGACGCCCGGGAAGACGATGATCGCCGCCACCGCACCGCCCAGGATCGGCGTACCGCCGAACTCCTTCGCCGTGTTGTAGCCCACGAACACCGCGATCAGCGCCATGAAGCCGGACGCCATCGCCGCCAGCGCGGGCGTCACGGCGGGCAGCCACTGGAGGTTCACCAGCAGGCCGTTGAGGCCCGCGATGATCCCGCAGCCGATGAGCGCCGGGATCAGCGGCACGAAGATGTTGGCGATCTTGCGCAGGAACAGCTTGAACGGGGTGGCGTTCCTCGCCTTCCGCTGGGCCTTGATCGCCGCGCCCTGGGCCGCCAGTTCCTCGGCGGAGACGGGGGCCGTACCGGGCTCGGGGGCCGGTTCGGGAGCGGCTTCGCGGGCCTCGTCGACCAGCTGCTCGAACTCCGGGGTGACCCGGGCGACCGTGCCCGGGCCCAGCACGATCTGGTACGTGTCGTCGTCGACGACGCCCATCACGGCGGGCAGGGCCTTCAGCGCCTCGTCGTCGACGAGGGACCGGTCGTGCAGACCGAGGCGGAGCCGGGTCATGCAGTGGGCGATGGAGGCGACGTTCGCCGCGCCGCCGACGAGCGGCAGGATCGCGGCGGCGGTGGCGCGGTTCTTGTCTTCTGTGGCCATGGTGCTTGGTGCCTTGCTGTGCGGGGGGTGGGGCGGGGTACCCGGGTGGGTCAGGTGGTGCGTACGGCCGTGAGGGCGGCGCGGAGGTGGCCGTCCGCCTCGGTGAGGCGGGCGGCGGCGGTGGGGCCGTCGACCTGGCCGAGGATGACCAGGATCGCGTTCTTGACCTCGCCGTCGGTGGCGGCGAGTGCGGCCTCGATCTCGGCGTCGGACGCGCCGGTGGCCAGGGAGACGATGTGCCGGGAGCGGGCCCGCAGCTTCTCGTTGGAAGCGCGGACGTCGACCATGAGATTCCCGTACGTCTTGCCGAGCCGGATCATCGTGATCGTCGAGATCATGTTGAGGACGAGCTTCTGGGCCGTGCCCGCCTTCAGCCGGGTCGAGCCGGTGAGCAGCTCGGGGCCGACGACGACCTCCAGGCCGTGTTCGGCGGCGGCGCCGAGCGCGGAGCCGGCGTTGCAGGAGAGCCCGATGGTCAGGGCGCCCCGCTCGCGGGCGTGCTCGACGGCGCCGATCGCGTACGGCGTGCGGCCGGAGGCGGAGATGCCGACCACCGTGTCGTCGGCGTTCAGCTTCAGTCCGTCGAGGTCGGCGGCGGCCAGCTCCTTGCTGTCCTCCGCGCCCTCGACGGCCGTGACCATGGCGGAGGGGCCGCCCGCGATCAGGCCGATGACCTCGGACGGGTCGGTGTTGAAGGTGGGCGGGCACTCGCTGGCGTCCAGCACCCCGAGGCGGCCCGCGGTGCCCGCGCCCGCGTAGATCAGCCGGCCGCCGCGGGCCATGCGCTCGGCGGTGGCGTCGATGGCCGCGGCGATCTGCGGCAGCCGCTCGGCGACGGCGGCCGGGACGGTGGCGTCCTCGCCGTTCATGATCCGGGCGATCTCCCGCGTGGGCTGCCGGTCGATCTCGGCCAGCTCGGGGCGGAACGCCTCGGTGGTGAGGGTGGCCAGCTGGGCGCGGAGTTCGCCGTAGGTCTCGGTGGAGCCGGTGGGGCTGGCGGGGCTCGTGGGGCCGGTGGCGCCGGGGGTGTCGGTGTTCGCGTCGGTGGTGGAGGTCATGAGGTGCGGCTCAGCTTTCTCGGTGTTCTCGGTCGCGTGCGCGTACGGGTGGTGCGGGGCCGTTGCCGGGGCGGTCAGCGGGTGCGCGGGTTGTGGCGGTGGGCGAGCGCCTCGTAGGAGGCGGCCAGGGCGGGCGCGGCGGTCTCGTACGTCCGCTGCGCGACGCCTATGAACAGGCAGTCCACGACGAGCAGCTGGCTGGTGCGGCTCGACATGGCGGCGGGGCGCAGCTCGCTCTCGCGCGCGGTGGACGTGGTCAGCACGTGGTCCGCGTACTGCGTCACGGGCCCGTCGGGCCGTCCGGTGATCGCGATCGTCGTCGCCCCGCGGTCGAAGGCGACCCGCAGCGGCTCGATGACGTCGCCGGTGGAGCCGGAGTGCGTGATCGCGATGGCCACGTCGCCGGCGCGCAGCTGCACGGCGTTGGTCACCGCGAGGTGCGGGTCCATGTGGGCGTGGGCGATCAGCCCGATCCGGAGCAGCTTCTGCGCCAGGTCCTGGCCGACGAGGGAGGACGCGCCGACGCCGTAGACGTCGATGCGGCGGGCGGTCGACGCGGCGGCGACGGCGGCCCCCAGCTGTACGGTGTCGAGCCCGGCGGCGGTGTCGGCGAGGGTCTGCTGCTCGTCGTAGGCGAGCTTGGCGACCACGTCGGCGATCGGGTCGTCCACCGCGATGTCGGCGGTGACGGCGGGGGCCCGGCCGGACTCCTGGTGCGCGGCGAGGCCGGCCAGCGCGAGGCGCAGATCCCGGTAGCCGGGGTAGCCGAGGAGCCGCGCGGTACGGACGACGGTGGCTTCACTGGTGCCGGTGAGCTCGGCGAGACCGGTGACGGTGAGGGCGGCGCACCCGGCCGGGTCGCCCGCCACGGCTTCGGCGACCAGCTGCATCGAGCGGGTCATGGAGGGGGCGAGGGTCCGGACCTTGGCGGCGAGGGCCGCGGGGGCCGGCGGGGAGTCGCCGCTGAAAATTTCCTTCACGTCACTGGTCACATCTGAAAGATATTTTCAACCTCGGGGTCCGTCAACCCCTCTTTGGTCCCTACCTCTGGCGGGGCCGCCACCGGCGCCTGAAGGGGTGCCGATGGGAGCCGCCGTGGCCTTACCCGCGCGGGCGCACAATGGGGGCATGGAGTTGAACCCCCTGGAGCAGGCCCTGCACACCGCCCGCGCGCTCGTCATGGCCGACCTGGCGGCGGGCGGCGTCGCGGAGGCGGACATCGTCTCGCTGGTCGAGGACGCGGTGACGCACCGCCGCTGGTGGGTGGAGCAGTGGCCCGAGGGGGCGGAGTTCGTGGCCGGTCTCGTCGCCCAGGACGTGCAGGACGCGCTGCTGGAGCGGTACGGGCGGTGGCCGCTGTGCCCCGCGTGCTCGGCGGAGGAGGAGCCGCACGCGCTGGACGTGGAGCCGGAGCTCGGGCCCGACCCGCACTGGGTGTGCACCAAGGCGGCCGTGGCGGTGGCGCCGGTGGGGGCGCTGGGCGAGGTGCTGCGGCGGTGACGCTCTACATCGACCCGCCCACCTGGCCCGGACACGGCCGCCTCTGGTCACACCTGGTCAGCGATGTGTCGTTCGAGGAGCTGCATGCCTTCGCCGCCGGGATCGGCTGCCCGCCGCGCGCCTTCGAGCGCGACCACTACGACGTGCCTCAGGCGCACTACGCGGACGCGGTGCGGGCCGGGGCGCGGGAGATCGGCTCGAAGGAGCTGGTCAGGCGCCTGACGGACGCGGGGCTGAGGAGGCCGAAGGGGCGGCCGGCGCCGGGCGGCCGTCCTTAGGGGACTCAGGGGCCGCCGCGCTCTTCGCGATCAGCCGCGAACGCGACCGGCCGCTCCCGCCGCCGCGCTGGAGGTGCAGCGCCACCCCCACCGCCGCCAGGGCCAGGGCCGTCATCGCGGCGCCCGCCCACGCCGTGGACGCGAAGCCGAAGTCCAGGTCGATCACCGTGCCGCCGAGCCACGGGCCGCTCGTGTTGCCCAGGTTGAACGCCGCCGTCGTGGTGGCCCCGGCCAGCGTCGGAGCGGCTCCGGCCACGTTGAACATCCGGGCGTTCAGCGCGGGGGCCGTGAAGAAGGCGGACAGGCCCAGCAGGAACGCCAGCGCGATGACCGCGACCTGGCTGGAGGCGAAGAGGGCCAGCGCCACCAGGAACACCGTGGACGCCGTGATGCCGCTCAGCAGCACCCCGAAGAGGTGCGCGTCCGCGACCCGGCCGCCGATCATGGTGCCGATCAGCGCACCCGCACCGAACAGGCCGAGGATCCACGGCACCCAGCCGGAGTCCAGGCCCGCCACGTCCGTGAGCAGCGGCGCCAGGTAGCTGAACGCGCAGAACACCCCGCCCGCCGCGAGCGCGGTGATCACGATGGCCAGCCAGACCTGCCGGTCCCGGTAGATCGCCAGCTCCCGCTTCAGCTCGGGCTTCTTCTCGGGCAGCGGGATGTGCGGGATGCGTGTGGCGACGCCGACCAGGGCCACCGCCGAGGCCGCGCCGACCGCCCAGAACGCCGAACGCCAGCCGAAGTGCTCGCCGAGGAAGGCCCCCAGCGGCACGCCCAGCACGTTCGCGACGGACAGGCCGCCGATCATCACGGCCATCGCCCGCGCCCGCTGGTTCACCGGGACCATCGCGATGGCCACGGCCGCGCCGACCGCCCAGAAGCCCGCGCAGGCGAGTGCGCTCAGGACCCGGGAGACGAAGAGGATCTCGTACGTCGGGGCCAGCGCACCGGCGATCTGGCCGAGGCCGAACACCGAGATCAGCGCGATCAGCGTGGTGCGGCGCGGCAGCCGGAGCGTGGCGACGGCGAGCAGCGGGGCGCCGACCACCATGCCGATCGCGAACGCGGATATGAGGAGCCCGGCCTGCGGGATCGACACGTTCATGTCGTCGGCGATGGGCGGGAGCAGGCCCGACAGCATGAACTCGCTGGTGCCGAGTGCGAAGACCGAGAGGCCGAGAATGTATACGGCCAGCGGCATGGGTGCGCGGCGGGAGGGAGAGTCGGGCATGACTCGTCCCAACGCCGGAGAACGCTTCCGCATTCCCGGCGCCGGGAGGGGGACGTGCCTGTTCACGCCCCCGTCACGTCCCCGTCACGTCACCGGGGGACGCCGACGGGATCGTCCTGGCAGCACCGGTGAGACCGTCCCTCCCCGTCGTGGTCACGACGGGGAGGGACGGCTCAGTCCGTTGCGGTGATCGTGTCCATGACGTCCTCGGCGTGGTAGTACGCGCGTCCCGAGGCGCGGTACCGACGCCAGGAGTGCTTGCTGGCCAGCCAGTAGACGGTTCCCTTCGGAAGTTGCCAGATGGTGGCGATGTCGGACACGCTCAGGCCCCCCACCGCGTCGCCGTGAGGGTTCGCCGCAAGTGCGCCCACTGCCGTGGCTGCCATGTGTGCTCCTCGTTCTTGTCGCAGCTGATGTCGGAAAGCACCCGTGTCCGGGCGAGCAGGCTGCCGTCGCAGCCCTGGTGCGTGCAGCTCCCCACCACCCGCCCACGGGGGCGCGGGGGGGGGGGGGGGGGGGGGGGGGGGGGGGGGGGGCGGTGAGGGCGGTCAGATGGAAGCGCAGGCCGGCGATCTCATCGGTGAAGTCCTGGGAAGCCGGATGCTTCGCGAGCCACTCGGCGTGTGCGGTGAGGAACACGGCCATGGCCGCGACGGTGCGCTCGGGGGGTTGTACCGCGCGTTCTCCCGCTGTCAGAGCGCACCATGAGGCCAGTACCGACCGGGTGGAGGCCCGTACCTCCACGGCGTGTTCGTTCAGTGGGATGCCGGGCCTGGAGCTTCCCGACACCCGCTCAGCCGTAGGGGACGAGGCGGCCACCAGCGCCTGGGCGCTCTCCTCGTACAGGGCGGGAAGTCCGCGCAGCAGCAGCGTCGTCCGTGAGGGAGACGCCGAGGGCGGCGGCCGGTCGACATGGCCGGCTCCGGAGGGGGGTGGTGCCGTATCCGTGGGGCGGAGCACGGCGGAGGGGTTGGACATGTCGATCCCTTCGGCGCGGGTGCGGGAAGCGTTGCCCGGGAGCGTGGCCGGTGTGGCGCAGCCGTGCCCCCGGCTGCGTCGCACCGTCGTCCATGCCGCTATGGATGCGCTATCGGTGGGCTTTCGGCGCTGATCGCTGCCGGGCTCCGGAGCGATAGCGATCCAAAGGCGGGCCGCTGTTGAGTGTGCTCACACCACGACGGACGGTGATCCGGCCAGGCCGCATCACCAGCAGAGAGAGCGGGAAATCTCATGCGCATGACCATTCTTCGCAGCATCCGGTCCGCCTGCGCTGCTGTGCTCATCGTCTCCGCGGCCGCGTTCGCCGCGGCTGCCGCGCCTGCCGTGCCTCAGGCCGAGTACACGGTCAGCGCCGACGGCCAGAACGAGGGTGCACCGAAGCCGAGTGATACGCACTGGGGCTGACCGGAGCGATGGCAGCGCCGGGGCGTCCCCCGAAGAGGGAGGAGTGGGCTGCGGCTGGTTCAGTGGCGGTCGTCTCACGGGCGGCCTCCGCCACCGCGTCGAGCGCCTCCCAGGTGCGCCGCTGCCAGTCCAGGGCCCCGATCTCATCGAACAGGCCGAGTGCGGTGCGGAGATGGCGCTGCGCCTCGGCGAAGCGGCCCTGCTCCCGTGCGCAGCCGGCCAGCGCGTACAGCGCCTGTGCCTCCATGAAGCCGTCATGGGCCAGCCGTGCCACCGACAGTGCCTTGGTGAAGTCGGTGCGGGCGGCCCCGATCCGGCCGTCGGCCCGCGACACCCGCCCGAGGCCGAAGTGCGCGTGGGCCTCTCCGGCCTGGTCGCGGTTGGCCTGAACCAGACGCAAGGTCTCCCGGAACGCCAGACCTGCCTCGCCGGTGTCGCCGTGCTCCAGATGGAGTTCACCGAGTCGGTAGAGCACCTGGGCCTCCACCCGTCGGCACCCGGTCTCCTTGCACAGACCCCGTGCTCTGTCGAGCAGGCGTCGCGCCTCGTCGCTCCGGCCGTTCTCTATCTCTGTCCGGGCGAGATTGGACAGGACGTGTGCCTCGCCCATCTTGTCGCCGACCTCACGCAGCCCTTCCGCCGCGATGCGATACCGGGCGGCGGCGCGGTCCAGGTCGCCGCGCACCCGGTCGACGAAGGCGACGTTGCGCAGGACGAGCAGTTGCCCGTGCCGTTCGCCGACCGCCTCGAACAATTCTCGGGCGCGACCGAATCGTTCCTCCGCTTCGGGCAGGCGCTTCTGCAGCATGTGCAGGGTGCCGATGGTGTAGTGCATGGCTCCCTGGCCTCGGCGGTTGCCCGTCCGGTCCGTGGCGTCGAGTGCCAGGGTCGCGGTCTCCAGCCAGTCGTCGTAGTAGCTCCCGGCTTCGAAGAGGGTGACGGAGGTCAGGGCCAAGTCCCAGCAGAGGTCGTCCAGTCCCTCGGCGCGGGCGAGCCGTATGGCGGCGATGAGTGAGGTGCGTTCGCTCTCCCACCAGGCGGCGGGCTGCCTCAGCAGTTCCGCGACGGTGTCCGGCGGCAGCGCCCAGCGTTCGGCGGCGCTGTGCAGAATCGTGTAGTCCCCGCCGTACTCCGCGCGGTGGGCCGACTCGGCCAGCCGCATCCAGGCGCCGAGGAGTCGTTCCACGGCCGCGCGTCTTCGCAGCAGCGCCTCGGACTGTTCGAGCTGTTCCTTGGCGTACAGCCGGATCAGGCCGTGGAAGCCGTACCGGGCAGGTGTGTCGCGCGTGGGGACGACCACGGTGAGCAACTGCGCGTCGACCAGTTCGTCGAGCAGGTCCTCCGCGGTCGCGCAATCGGTGTCGAGGAGAGCCGCGGCGACCCAGTGGGCGAAGTCCCTGGCCTCGGACAGGGAGAGCAGGCGGAAGAGATGCCGTGCCTCCAGGCCCAGCCCGTTGTAGGCCATGGCGATGGTCGACCGCAGCTCCTGGCCGCCGTGCGAGAACTCGTCGAGCCGCGCCGCCTCGACCCGCAGGCGATTGACCAGGCGGCCGATACGCCAGTGCGAGCGCATGGCTATCCGGGCGCCCGCGATACGCAGGGCGAGGGGGAGGCCGGCGCAGATCTGCGCGAGCTCGATGGCGGCGGGCAGTTCGTCCGTGACCCGTTCCCGGCCCGCGATCGCGCACAGCAGAGCGAGTGACTCGTCTTCGTCCAGTACGTCGACCTCCACGCTGTACAGCCCGGGCACCCCGGTGAGCCGTTGCCTGCTGGTGGCCAGGACGGCGCAGGTGTGGCTGCCCGGGGTCAGCAACTGGAGGACCTCGGGGCCGGTGATCCCGTCCAGAACGAGAAGGATGCGGCGGCCGGCCATGTGGCTGCGGTACAAGGTCACGCGTTCGGCCTGGGTGTCCGGGAGCGCTTCGCTCGGTACTCCCAGAGCGCGGAGCAGCCATCCCAGAGCCCAGGCGGAGGACGCGTCGGCGGGGCGGTCGTGGAAGTCGAGATAGAGCTGGCCGTCGGGGTACGCCTCGGTCAGCTGGTGGGCGGCTCGCACGGCCAGGGAGGATTTGCCGACGCCGCCCATGCCCGTGACGCCTGCCATGCGCACGGAGCCGGGGGCTTCGCCGGGCCCGTGCGGACCCAGATGCCCGGTGATGTCGGCGAGCAGCTGGCCGCGTCCGGTGAAATCAGCGAGGTCGGAGGGGAGTTGGCGGGGGACGGTGACTGCCTCGGCGGGGCGCGGTGCCTCTGCCCGCCCGGCCGGTGCGTCGTCCGGCCCGTCCGGCCGAGGGCCGGCTGGCGTCAGGGAGCCGTTGAGGACGGCCGACTCCAGATCCTTGAGCTCCTGACCGGGCTCGATGCCGAGTTCGTCGATGAAGTGCGCCCTGGCCCGCCGGTAGGTGGTGAGCGCGTCGCTCTGCCGCCCGCTCCGGTAGAGCGCCACCATCAGATAGCCGATGGCCTTCTCCCGCAGGGGCTGGGATTCGACGAGTTCGTGCAGCGGGGAGACGGCCTGCTGGTGGAGGCCCAGACCGAGCAGGTGGGCAGCGAGGTCTTCCTGGGCCGTGAGCCTGCGCTCCTCCAACGCGTACGCGTGCCGCTGTACGAGGTCGCTGGGCAGCCCCATCAGGGCCGGGCCGCTCCACAACTGGAGCGCGGACTCGACAGCGTCGACGGCGGACCGCAGCTCTCCGCGTTCGGCGAGATCACGTGCCTGGGCGAGCAGGGTGGTGAAGACGTGGACGTCCACCTGCTGTTCGTCGATGGCCAGCCGGTATCCCGCGGGCAGCGTCCGGATGAGACCGGCACCGTCGTGGTCGGCGAGGATGCGGCGCAGCGCGGAGACGCAGATCTGGATCTGGGAACGCGCGGTGGCGGGCGGTGACTCTCCCCAGACGGTGTCGATGAGCTGGCCGAGCGGGACGACCCGCGAGGCGTTGAGGGCCAGCACGGCGAAGACGGTGCGTTGTCGCGGGCCGCCCAACCGCAGTTCCGAGCCGCGCATGATGGCTCTCACCGGTCCGAGCAGCCTGACGTCCATGCGCCCCCCCGAGCTGCCATTGGCCCGACGCGAGACCCATGGATGCGATGACGGTCCTGAATGCCGCGTACAGGTTCTGGACGAAGACACTTGGTCTGAACCAATGGTCATCGCATGGTAATGATCGCCTTACTGGCCAGTCAAGGTTCGGTCGAGTATGCGCGGAGGCCGTCGTTCCGCCGCCCGCTCGTGGCGTTCCGGGCTCTCGTGAAGCCAATCTTCGGCAGGGGGTTGACTTGTGGGCCAGGCACCAAGAAGATGATCTCAGAGTTGGATAACTGTGCCTGGAGCTGCTCCGGGCCCTTCCTTCTCGAGCAGGGCACTTCACGGCCACCGCTTTCGAGCAGGCAGGCCCGCCCGGCGGGCACCCCCCTGTGGCGGCGCCGATGCCCGCCCGTGGAGTCGTCCCACCGGCTCTCCCATCAGATGCGTTCAGCCCGTACGCGCCGTTGCCGCGTCGTACCCCGCTGCCCCTCTCCGTACGTCTCCGCCGCCGCATGGCCGAGCGGCGATGCGGCGGCGCGTGGTGCGCCGGAGCTGGACCGGAATGAAAGGCACATGCGATGCAGCAGATGCTCGACGCCGAATCACCCGTCGCCGCCGCGGCCCGATCGCTCACCGACGAGGAGGTGGAGCGATTCCACCGGGACGGCTACCTGCTCCTCAAGGGCGTGATCAGCAAGGAGGAGGCGGAGCGGTGCAGGCGGTACGTGGTCGGCATGATGGACCCCGACCTCACCCTGCCTGTGCCGTGGATGGCACGCTTCGGCCGGATCAAGCCGCTCCAGCCCGACTTCAGCGAGACCTTCGCCGACCCGGCGCTCATCCCGCTGTTCCAGAACGAGCGGCTGTACCGTGCGGCCAGCCAACTCCTGGAGAGTGAACGGCTGCGGATCTTCGACGGTTCGCTCGCCATCACGATCCGGCACGACGTGGGGGAGACCCCGTACAGCCAGCCGCTGCACCTTGACGTCAGGGTGCCGACCGAGGTCTCCCAGTTCCGGCTGGACATGCCGGAGATGGAGCTCGCCGGCTGCTTCTACCTGACCGACGTGCGGCCGACGGGCGGAGGGATCTGCGTGGTGCCCGGCGGCCACCGGCTGGTGATGGAGGCCGCCCGGGCGCACCCCACCGGCCGTCTGCTGCACGACTTCTGGCGTGACATCAAGGGGTTTCCCGAGCCGGTGGAGATCGTCGCGGAGGCGGGAGACTTCGTCCTGACCCACTTCCTGATGCCGCACAACGCCTCCCACAACCGGATGCCCGAGGCGCGTGTGGCCCAGTTCCTGCGGTGGGTGCGTGACGACCACGTCTACGGGCAGGCCGACGAGGTGCCCCCCGGCCACTACGACGCCGAGCAGGTGGCCACCATGTCGCCGCTCGGCCGACGGCTCTTCGGAGTGGAGCCCTGGGACACCGGTGACCGCTGAGACGGCTGAGACGGCTGAGACGGCTGAGAGGGACGCGGATCGCGGCGCGGACGCGGTCCGCGTCTCCTGCGCGATCATGGCGCATCCCGACCGGGCCGACCGGGCCGAGCGACTGCGGCGCATCCTGCCCGCGCTGGACCCCCGCGTTGTTCTCGACCCTCGACCGGACGGTCCCAGGTCGACCTTGAGGACCGCGCTCGCGGCCTGGTCCGCGGCGGGCGAAGGGTCCACGCACCACCTGGTGCTCCAGGACGACGCCGAACCCTGCCCGGACTTCGTGGCGCAGGTGACGGCAGCGGTGCGGGCACGGCCGCGTTCACCGCTGGTCCTCTTCGCCGAATGGGGCTCGGTGTCGGCGACGATGACGCGCTGGGCGGCGATGTCGGGCCACGCCTTCACCGAATGCGCCGACGACTACGTCCCCACGGTCGGCCTGGTGCTGCCCACCGCTCTGGCGCGGGGGCTGGTCGCCTTCGCCGCCCGTGAGTGTCCGGAGGACGAGCCCGACGACGTGGCCGTCCACCGCTATCTGAGCGGGTGCGGCGAGCCGGTCCTCTGCACCGTTCCCCAACTCGTCGACCACGACGGGCCGCAGAGCCTGCTGGGGCACGGGGACCACATGGGCCGGCGCAGCGCCACCCTGCTCCGGACGGCCGACGAGCCCGCGGTGAACTCCACGACGCTCCGGGCGCCGCCGCTCATCCCGGTACTGAGCTGGAGCGACGGGCGGGCGCTCGGTGCCCGGTGGGACGCGGTGGCCCGGACCCATGTGGGTACCGTTCCGATCCTCGAACCGCTGGGTCTGCTGGGCCTGGAAACGGACGCGCTGTTCGGCGGACTCGCCTCCGCCCTGGACGATCCGCGCTGCGAGGAACTGCGGACGCTGCCGGTCCCTCCCCTCCTGGAGCAGCTGTGGCTGACCGCCGTGGCCGTCGGCGTGCTGGCCCCCGGGGACCGGCCCGACCCGATGACGCGGCAGGCCGTCCGTGCCATCGCGACCATGGGACCGGGCGGTCTGCGCAACGTGGAGCCCGCGTCGACGTCCGCGCGGTACGGTCCGGCCCTCGCCCGGCTGACCGGTGCCGGAGTCGCCATGGGGGTGGCGGCCCGCGGCCGGGTCCGCCCCGGCGGGGCGGACCCGGCCCCGGGCTGAGGCGGGCCCCGCCGCTGCCCCGTGCTTACGCGTCACACTGCCTGGCCCTGGGCCTCCTGGGCCTCCTGGTGCTCCGGCTCCGACGAGCGGGCCGGGGCCATCCGGTCGGCGGCGAGGAGGCAGTACAGGGAGACCAGGGAGATCCCGGCCAGCACGGTCCAGAGCACTTCGGGACCGGCGATCAGCCACGTGAGGAACGCCGGCGCGATCGCGTTGCCCAGAGTGGTGCCCGTGTGGAAGAAGGCGGCCGACCTGCCCATGCCGGAGGGCCCCGCCAGGTCGAGGAGGATCGCGTTGACGTGCGGGAAGTAGAGCATGCCCGTGATGGTCAGCAGGATCGTCACGACGACAGCCACCACCAGACCCACTTCCGGGCCCGGGGCGGGCGCGCCGCTGCGGGAGTGGACGAGGAGGAGCACGAGAGCGGCACACGTCGTGACGGTGCACCCGATCAGGGACACGGACCTGGGCCGGCGGCCGGTCAGCCGGGTGACCGGCGGCTGGGCCAGCATCACCAGGACGTAGGCGAACGTGATGAGGGCCGGGACCAGCCAGGCGGGCTGCCCCCAGTCCCGAACGAAGACGATCGGGAACACGAACGCGCTCATGAGCAGGACCGGGGCGAAGAGGATGTTGCCCACGCCGAGCAGCACACTGGGGCGGTCCCTGAGAAGGGCCAGCCATTCACGCATCCCCTGGCCGCGGCTCGGCTTCCGGAAGGCGCCGTCCGGCCGGTGCCGGATCAGAATCGCCGCCCCCGCCAGAGAGGAGGCGATGTTGCAGACGATCAGCCACTTCATCGCCGTGACGTTGCCGTCGGCGATGGCCAGGGCGGCGATCGCGCCGCCGACCACGAAGCACCCGGCCTTCAGCGACTCCAGGAAGGAGAACCAGGACTCGAAGGGCGCGTCGGCGGCCAGCTGCTTCAGGAAGGGCGGCCAACAGGCAAGGAACAGCCGCTCGGACAAGGCCACCACGAACATCCCGGTGAAGATGCCGAGCTCCCCGTCGACGACCAGGTAGAGGGCGTAACCGACCGCGGACCCGGCATTGTTGAAGATCATGGACCGGGTGGGGCCGTACCGCTGGACCACCTCTCCGGCCAGCACACCGAACGGCAGCGACAGCAGGGTCGACAGCGTCAGCAGGAGCCCGATGCGGGACGCGGAGAGATCGGTCGTGCCGAGGAAGAACAGCAGGGAGATCGGGAGGAACAGACTCGCCCCGAACGTGTCCAGCACGATCGACAGCAGGGGGCGTCCTCGGCCCTCGACGGGTGGCATGCCCCAGCGGCTGAGCAGCCGGATGGGGCGGCGGTCCGGGGCGGGGGATGTCATGACGGGGCCTCCAACGATGGTCGCAGCCGATCTCCTCGCGGACTTCGGGCTCATCGTCACCCCGCCCACCGCGTACGGAGCGGGCCGGCAGGTTGCTGACAGGCCGCCGACCCGGTTCCGCTCCCTATATACGGAGGTCACGCATGGCGACCTATGGCCATGGCGGTGCGGCGCCACGGAGCGTCCTGGACACCCGCACTCCGGCAGACCCGCCGGTGAGCGTTCTGACACCGGCCCAGGTGGCCGGGACGATCGGTGCGGCCGTGCGTACGCTGACCCTCCTGGCCCCGGAGCCGCCCGCCCGGGGGAGGAACGGCCCGGACATGCGCGCCGCGCTGGAGGCCGCGCAGGCCGGCGTGAGCGTACGGATCTGTCTGGGTGGCGGCAGCTTCGAGGAACTGACCTCGCTGGGAGGGCGGCTGACGGTCAGCTGGTCTCCGGTCCCGCTGCCCGCCCTGACGGTCGTGGACGGTGAGCATCTGGTGGCCTCGCTGAGCGGTGAGGGCTACGAGGGGGGCGCGGTGTTGATCCGCAGGGCCGCCCTGGCCGCGGTCGTCGAGCGCTGGGCGCTGGACGCTTCCCACCGGGGTGACGTGTCCGTGGCCCTGGACGAGCGGGACCGCACCGTACTGGAGCTGCTGCGCGCCGGTCTGACCGACGAACAGGCGGCTCGGCGGCTGGGTGTCTCCACGAGGACCTACCGTCGCCGGGTCGCGATCCTCCTGCGACGGCTTTCCGCGAAGAGCCGCTTCCAGGCCGGATACCGGCTCGCCGAGCTGGGACGGAAACGGCCGACGGCCGACTTCACTGAGCAGACGCACCACTGAAGGAGATGGAATGTCTGAACTGAGCCTCTACGACATGCGCGCCTACTGCGCCGACGTGACCGATGGCGCCCTGAGCAGGGGCGGGCGGTTCCTGATGGGGATCGACGGCCCCGGCGCGTCCGGGAAGAGCACCCTGGCCGAGCAACTGGCAGCACGTCTCCCCGGGGCCGAGATCGTCCATGTGGACGATTTCTACCTGCCCAGCGAGGAGCGCGGGAGCCGCTCGCAGACGATCGGCCCCGGCTTCGACCTGGCACGCCTGCGCGAGCAGGTGCTCGCCCCGGCTTCCCGCGGCGAGGCGGTCACCTACCAGAAGTACGACTGGGACAAGGACCGGCTCGGTGAGTGGGTGACGATCGCGGCGGGTACCCCGCTCATCGTCGAAGGCGTCTACAGCACCCATCTGGCGGCCCGCTCCTACTACGACCACCGCCTCTTCTGCCTCGCGGCGCCGGAGACACGACTGCGCCGCGGCCTGGACCGCGACGGCGCCGAGGCGGAGTCGCTCTGGACCGACGAGTGGATGCCGGCCGAGGACCGGTACCTGGTGGCCGAGGAACCGCACCTGTCCGCCGACGCCGTACTCCACAGTGACCGGGACGGAAGCGTCACCCACGAGGCGCGCTACTGGGCCGAGACCGGCTGAGCTCTCGCCCCCCGACCCGGCACCCCCCGTACGGCTCGTACGGGGGGTGCCTGTTTTCCGCCGCCCACCGACTCGCTGGACGTGACCGTGATCGCATCACTTCTCGCGGCGCAACTGCCCGCTCCGCACCGGCTGCACGGCTCCTTCGAGGTCCCCGGACTCTCGGCGATCGTGCTGGCCGCCGGAGAGGGGCGGCGGCTGCGCCCGCTGACCGAGACCCTCGCGAAGCCGCTCGCCCCCGTACTCAATATTCCTCTGCTGTACTGGAACGTCGTCCTCCTGCACGGGTGCACGAACCGATTGGCCATCAACGCCTCTTATCTGGCCGAGCAGTTGACTCTCGCTTCCCGCTCGCTGGGCCGGCTCCTCGGCAACGCTCCCGCCGTCGTCGAGGAGACGATGCTCAGCGGCCCCGCGGGCGGCATGCTCGCGGCCCGGCGGGCCCTCTCCGCCGGCACGGACTTCCTGGTCGTCAGCGGTGACGCGCTGATCGGGGAGGACTGCCACGACCTGGTCGCGGCGCACCGGTCGAGCGGGGCAGACCTCACCATCGCGGCGAAGCCCGTCGAGGATCCGCGGCGGTTCGGGGTCCTGGAGCTGGATGGGGCCGACATCGTCGGCCTGCGTGAGAAGCCCGCCGACGCGCCCCCCGGCTCGGTGGTGAGCTGCGGCATGTACGTGATCGGCGACCGGGCCGCCGCACTGCTGCGACCAGAACCGGGAGCCCTCTACGACTTCAAGCACGTGGTGCCGGAACTGCTCGCGGCAGGCCTCAGCGTGCGCGCCCATGTCCAGGAGGGCCACTGGAGCGATGTCGGCGACATGGCGGCCCTGCACGCGGCGAACCTCTTCGCCCTGCGGTCCGGGTTGCTGGAACGGGCGGCTACCCCTGGCACCGACGCGCACGGTGCTTGGACCCAGGGCGCGGTGACCACCGCCCGCGACCTCGACGTGACGGGCCCGGTCTGCCTGGGTGCGGAAGCGCGGATCGGCCCGGAATGCGCAGTGGAGCGCTCCGTCGTCGGCCCGCACGCGCGTGTCGGGGCCGGCAGCCGGCTCCGTGACGCCGTGCTGCTGCACGGGGCCCGGGTGCCACCTGGCGCCGACATCGACCATGCCGTCGTCATCGGCGACCGCGTCCTTCCCCTGCCGAGAGAGGTGGCTCTGACATGACGCTGCGCATTCTCCTTCTCACCTCCGCCTATCCGCCGGTCATGGGCGGCGCGGAGACGTACGCCCAGGAGATCGCCGAAGGCATGGCCGGCCTCGGCCACGACGTACGGGTCGTCACCGACGCGGCCGCGGGTCGTACCGGAGAGCACGTCGCGTCCTCGACGGAAGCCGGTCGAGGCGTACGGATCGACCGGCTCGCCGGGTACCGGGCGCTCCTCGCGGACCCCAGCAAACTGCCCTGGGAGCAGCTGCTCTTCGGCGTGCTGCCCGAGCTCGCCGGGGCGCTCGGCGCCTGGCGCCCCGACCTCGTCCTCGCCAACAGCCTGGAAACCGCCGTGCTCGGCCGTATCGTCGCCGACGAGTACGGCGTGCCGCTGGCCTCCGCCTTCCACGAGCACGATCCGGCCGCCGAACCGTTCGGCACGGGCCGCTGCTCACTCGCGTACCGCTGGGTGCGGCCCGACCTGGTACTCGCGGGTTCGGAGTTCTACGCCGCGCGGGCCCGTGCCCATGTCCCCGGCGACGGCATCGCGCTGATCCACCACGGGATCGACACCGACCTCTTCGCCCCGGGGGCCGTCGACCCGTCCGGCCGACTGGAAAGACGGCGGGCCTGGGGGGTGGCCGAGGACGAACTGCTGATCGTCAGTGTGGGACGGCTCAAGCCCCGCAAGGGCCAGGCCGAGCTGGTGCGGGCCTTCACCCGCCTGTCGGGTCTGCGAGCCGTGCTCGTGCTGCTGGGCGGCGTCAGCTCGGGCTCGCCGGAGTACGCGGAGCGGCTGCGGGCCGACATCGACGCCGCACGCGCCGACGGGTTCCGTGTCGTCCTCGACGAGGGCGTCGACCGGGGCGGGATGCCCGAGGCGCTGGCCGCCTCCGATCTCGCGGTCCTGCCCAGCCATTCCGAAGGTCTGGGGCTCGCCCTCCTGGAGGCCATGAGTACCGGGCTGCCGGTGATCGCCACCGAGATCGAGGGCTTCGCGGAGGTCCTCGACGGCACCTCGGCCGCGCTGACCGTGCCGCTCGGCGACGAGAAGGCCCTGACCGCCGCCCTGCTCTCGCTCGCCACGGACCCCGGCCTGCGGCAGAAGCTCGGCGCCCTGGCGCGGGGCCGGGCCGTCGAGCACTTCTCCAGGCGGCGGATGACCCTCCGCACCCTCGACCGCCTGGAACAACTCGTCGGAGGTGCCCGGTGATCGGACAGGTGGTGGTGCTCGCCGGAGGACGTGGCACGCGGATGCGCCCGCTCTCCGACCGGCTGCCGAAACTGCTGTTCCCCGTCGCCGGGCGTCCGTTCCTCGACCATGTCGTCGCCAACTACCGGGACCAGGGAGTACGCCGCCTGCATCTCTGCCTCGGCCACCACGCCGAGCAGGTGATCGCCCACGTACGGGGCCTGCCGCCCGCCGGAATGGAGATCACCGTCTCCGTCGAGGACCGGCCCCTGGGCACCGCTGGTGCGCTGCGGATGGCCGGGCCCTTCCTGGCGGACCGGTTCGCCGTCGTCATGGGGGACAGCTGGCAGCCGGTCTCCCTGTCCGCTCTGACCCGGCGCTGGGAGTCGTCCGGGAGGCCCGCCGCCATGGCCGTGTGCCGCGAGCTGGACGGTGTGGTCCCCGGGAACACGGAGGTCGACGGCGGGCTGGTCGCCGCCTACGAAAAGGGCAGAGCACCCGGGACATTCGACTACGTCGACTACGGCACCCTCCTGCTCACCCGCGCCCACGCCGACCGCATCGCGCCGGGCGAGGCGGACCTGGCGGATCTCATCGGCGCCCTGGTCGCCGAGGGCGGCCTGGCGGCACTGGAGGTGCCCGAGCACGACCGGTTCCACGAGATCGGGTCCTTCGAGGGCTACGAGCAGTTCCAGGAGCACTGCGCGCGCCACTCCGAACAGTTCGGTGCGGTGCGTTTCCCCCTGGGGGAGCGCCCTGTCCCACAGGAAGGAGTCCTCACTCGTGAAGCCATCTGAGCCCAGCGGAGAACGGCCCGCGACCAAGCTGCCCGCCGGCTCGCGCACCGTGTACGCCAGTCCGTGGATGAGACTGCGCGAGGACGCGATCGTGCGCACCGACGGTTCGCAGGGGAGGTTCGCCGTCGTCTCCCGGTCCGACTTCGTCGTCGTCCACTGTGTGACCCCCCAAGGCATCGTGCTGACCGACCAGTACCGGTACGCGGCGGACCTCTGGAGCGCGGAACTGCCCCAGGGTGGGATCGAACCCGGGGAGTCACCGCTGGACGCGGCCTTGCGGGAGCTGCGCGAGGAGACCGGCTGGATCGGCTTCGGCGCGGGAGTCGTCGGCGGTCGCGTCTACGAGGCAGCCGACTGGGCGACCCAGCACTTCACCGTGGTCAGCCTTCGCGCCGAGGTGCGGGCCGATGCCGCACCGGAGCGGGAGGAAGCCGGTCTCACCAGCCGCACGGTCCTCCCCCAGGACTTCGACCGGATGATCCGCTCCGGCGAGATCGCCGACGCGGCCACGCTCGCCGCGGTCGCCCTGGTGCGGCTCGCCGACGGCTGACACCGGTCGCCGGCGCGCAGTGCCCCACCCCACGACACCTAAGGAGTTCCCGTGCCCACCTCCGAGCCGTCCGGACCCATGGAGCCCCCGCCCCCGTACACGCTGGTGACCGGTGCCGCCGGTTTCGTCGGCAGTCACGCCGTGCGGTACCTGCTCGGCACCGGCCGCCGCGTCATCGCGACGGACGCCCTGCCCCAGCCCCGCGCCGACCGTCTGGCCGGACTGGAATCACCTGCCTTCCGCTATGTCGAGGGCGACCTGCACACGTTGCTGCCCGCCGTGCTGGAAGGCGTCGGCGAGGTGTGGCACTTCGCCGCCAACGCCGACATCCCCCTCGGCGCCACCGAGACAGGGGTGGACCTCAGGGAGAGCGTCCAGCTCACCCGGTCGGTCCTGGAGGGCATGCGCACGCACGGAGTCCGCAGGATGGTCTTCGCCTCCAGCAGCGCCGTCTACGGAGACCTCCCCCTCGGCTCCGTCTCCGAGACCGACGGCCCCCTGCTCCCCAACTCCCTCTACGGAGCGGGCAAAGTGGCCTGCGAGGCCCTGATCTCCGCCTACTGCGCGAGCTTCGGGCTCCGGGCCCGGATCTACCGGCTGGGCAACGTCGTCGGCGGCACCATGGGACGAGGGATCGTCCGCGACTTCATCCGCAAGCTGGGCGAGGACCCGCGGCGGCTCACCGTGCTCGGCGACGGACTCCAGCGCAAGAGCTACGTACTCGTCGACGACGTGGTGGCCGCCATGGACCACCTCACCCGCACGACGACCGGCCCCGGGCACCCCGCGTGCGACGTCTACAACGTCGCCGCGGGTGCGAGTGTGTCCGTCCGGCAGGTCGCCTGGCTGACCGCCGACGCGATGGGCCTCTCCGCCCCCGAGATCGTGACGAGCGGGGACCGGCTGTCCTGGACGGGGGACCAGCCCGTGATCGAGCTGGATACCCGTAAGGCGCGAGCCGCCGGCTGGCAGGCCTCGCACGCCGCCAGCGCCGCCGTCAGCATCTCCGCCCAGCGCCTCGTACGGGAACGTGCCACCGTCACCGCCGGGGCCGCCGGGTGAGCGCGGCGGCGGGCGGTGAGCGCATCGTCGTGGCGAGCACCCCCCTGCGGATCTCGCTCGGCGGAGGGGGCACCGATCTTCCCTTCTACGCCGACCGGTTCGGCGGTGACGTCCTCTCCGTGGCGATCACCCTGCGCGCGACCGTCACGGCGCGCCGGGGACGGGTGGACGACCGGATCAGGTTCACCCACGACGAGACGAGCCTGTCCGAGGACGCCACGGCACTGCACTCGCCGTACGTGGCCGAGGCCCTGGACATGACCGGCCTGACCGGCTCCTGCGAGATCACCTCGTCCGGCCCCGTCCCGGCCGGCACCGGCCTCGGCAGTTCGGCCGCTTTCACCGTGAGCCTGCTGGCCGCGCTGCGGCGGCTCGCGGGCGACCGCGACGTCACCGGCGCCACCGCCGAACTCGTCGAGCAGGCCTGGCGACTGGAAGCCGTCCGCCTCGGTCGGCCGGTCGGCCGTCACGACCCGTACGTATGCGGGCTCGGCGGTCTGCGGAGGCTGGTGATCGACCCCGACGGCACGACCGAGGCGCAGGTGCCCGACGTCCCCGCCGACACTCTGCGCGCCCTGGAGGAGCGTCTGCTCCTTCACTACACGGGCCGCAGGCGGGACAGCGCCGCTCACCTCGCCCCGCCGTCCATCGGGCTGGCCGGGCGCATCGACCGGCTGCACCGCACGCGGTCCGTGGGCGGGGAGATGCTCACGGCCCTGCGGAAGGGCGATATCGACAGGGTGCCGGTCCTGTTGAGGGAACACCAGCGGATCAAACAGGGGGACGACAGCGGCCGGGCCCACGGGCTGGAGACCGCCCTCGCGCACGGCGCGACGGCGGGCAAGCTCGTGGGCGCCGGCGGTGGTGGCTTCCTGCTGACCTTCGCCGAGCCCGACCGTCACGAGGCCCTCGATTCCGCCATGAGCGCCATCGCCATGCCCCGAGTCCCCTTCCGGTTCTCCCGCGGCGGTACGGCTGTCACCGAGATCAGTTACGACATGGAGGAGACCTTCGTATGAGCCTGACCGAGACCCTGACCGAGACCCTGATCGAGTCGCGCCTCCCCGCTACGCCGGACCAGGAGCCCGGTGCGTCCGCCCACTCCACCCGCTTCATGGAGGTGCTGGCGGCCGTCGCCTCCCGCGTGGACGTGGCGATCATCGACCGCATCGCCCACCGGCTCGCCGAGGTCAGGGAGGCGCAGGGGCGCCTGTTCCTGCTCGGCGTGGGCGGCGGGGCGGGCAACGCCACCCACGCGGTCTGCGACTTCCGTAACCTCGCCGGACTCGACGCCAACTCCCCGACCGACAACGCGGCGACCCTCACCGCCTCCATCAACGACCGGGGATGGCGCAACGCCGTGGCGGAATGGCTCCGGTGCAGCAACATCGGCCCCCGGGACGCCGTGATGGTGTTCTCCGTCGGAGGGGGCAGCGAGGAGCCGGCGGTCAGCGTCAACCTGGTGGAGGCACTGCGCCGGGCCCACCAGGCCGGCGCCTACCTGACCGGGGTGGTAGGGCCCGACGGCGGGGAGACCGCCCGGCTGGCCGACGACTGTGTCCGGGTCCCCGTCGAGGAGCGCGACTTCCGTACCACCCACACCGAGATCTTCCAGTCCGTCGTGTGGCACCTGCTCATCACCCACCCGGCGCTGGCCAGGACCCGGCCCCGCTGGGAGACGCTGTGCCGCTAGCCGTACCTCCGGCAGCCCTCGTCCTCGACCGCGACGGAGTCCTCAACGAGCTCTGGTACGAGGCTGAGTTCGGCACGGTCGACTCACCCCACCAGCCACGGCAGGTCACCCTCTGCCGTGGCGCCGCGCAGGCCGTACGGATGGCCAACGCGGCCGGGGTCCCCGTCCACGTGGTCTCCAACCAGCCGGGCGTCGCCAAGGGCAAATGCAGCCCGCGGCTCCTGCTGGCCGTGACACGGCGGCTCGTCGAGTTGCTGGCCGACGAGGGCGCCCGGCTCGACGGCGTCCACTACTGCCTGCACCACGAGTCCGCGTCCGTGGAGCGGCTGCGGGGCGACTGCCCCAACCGCAAGCCCCGGCCGGGCCTGCTCGAGGAGCTCTGCCGCACGGAACGCCTCGAACCACAAGACTGCTGGTTCGTCGGCGACACCCCGCGCGATATCGAGGCAGGCCGGGCCGCCGGATTCCGTACCGCCTGGGTCGGCACCGTCCGCTGCGACGTCTGCCCCACCCGTCGCGCGGCCCGGCCCGACATCTCCGCCACCGATCTCACCAGCGTGATCAGTCAACTCCTAGGGAGCCGAACGTCATGAAGATCTTCCTCGACAGCGCCGACGAACTCCAGATCAAGTTCTGGTCCGGCCAGGGTGTCCTCGACGGTGTCACCACCAACCCCCTCGTGCTGCTGCGCGACGGGGTGACGGACCCCGAGCGGGTGCTGACCGAGCTGGCCCGGCTCACCGCTCCCGGTGTGTTCCACGCCGAGGTCACCCACGCGAGCGGTCCGTTCCTGGTGTCCGAGGCCCGGGCACTGTCCTCCATCGGCGACAACGTGGCGGTCAAGGTGCCCGTCCTCACCCCGGAAGGCGAGTCCTGCCTCGCAGAGATCAGCGAACTCTCCCGGGCCGGTGTCGTCGTCAACACCACCGCCTGCCTGACGCTCGGTCAGGTCGTGCTCGCGGCCAAGGCCGGGGCCCGCTACCTCAGCGTGCTGGTGGGCCGGGTCGACGACGAGGGCGGGGACGGGGCACAGGTCCTGGCGAAGGCCCGCGAATGGCTCGACCGGTGGGGGTACGAGGCCGAACTGATCGCCGCCAGCCTGCGCGGAACCGCGGACGTGATGCGGGCGATCGACGCGGGCGCGCACTGCGTGACGGTGCCGCCCGCGGTCCTGGCCAAGCTTGTCGACCACAAGTTCTCCCGTCACACCGTCCGGGAGTTCCTCGAAGCCGCCGAGACCACCAACGCCGCCTGAACGGCGTACTTCCCGGCGGACCACCTCCGTGGTTCCGCACCCATCGGCCGGCAGGCCCCGCAGGACGCAGGAAAGGAACACTCGTGAGCGAGCTCACCAGGCCCGACTACATCTGGTTCGACGGGGCGGTACGCCCCTGGTCGCAGGCGACCGTACACGTCTGGTCGGAGGTCGTCCTGAGGGCGGCCAGCGTCTTCGAGGGGATGCGTGGCTACTGGTGCCCCGAGGAGTCCCGGCACTACTTCCTCCACGCCGACGCGCACGTCCAGCGGTTGAAGGAGTCGGCCCGCGTCGTGCGCATCCCCAACGACCTCACGGTCGAGGGGGTGCTGCGCGGGGTCAACGAGATGGTCAGCGCCCTCGGTTACCGCGAGGACGTCTACATCCGCCCCACGCTGTACCTGGAGCGCGGCCGGTACACCAACGACGCCGACATCTCCGACACCGGATACTTCATGCCGGTGTTCCCGGTCCCGCGCAGCGAGACCATCACCACCGGCCAGTCCGTCATCGTGTCCTCGTGGCGTCGCTCGGGCGACGACACCGCTCCGCCGCGGGTCAAGGCGGCCGCCAACTACTACAACCTGCGCCTCGCCCGGCTGGAGGCGGAGGCGGCGGGGGCGGACGAGGCGATCCTGCTGAACGCCGCGGGCAAGGTCGCCGAGACCGGTGGGGCCGCCGTCTTCCTCGTCCGCGGTGGGCGGGTCGTCACGCCGGCCGTCAGCGAGTCCATCCTCGACAGCATCACCCGCCGCAGCGCCATCGAACTCCTCCGTGAGACGGCCGGAATCCAGGTGGAGGAACGCCCGGTCGATCGCACCGAGCTGTACCAGGCGGACGAGGTCTTCCTCACCGGCACCCTGTGCGAGATCACTCCGGTGGTCTCCGTGGACCGGCTCGCCGTGGGCTCCGGTTCGCCGGGCGCGCTCACCAAGGCCCTCCAGGACGCCTACTACGCGGCCTGCCGCGCGGGCGGAGGCGACCAGCGCGGCTGGCTCACCCCCGCCGAGGCCGTGGTGCCGGCCCGATGAGGCATCTCAGGCGGGACGAGGACGCGCCCGGCACCGGTGCGCTGCGACTGCTGTGGCGCGAACTGCGGTCCACGCGCGACGACATGGTCCGGGCCCGTTCGCTGTGGCCGGGCCCGGCGGGGCGGGGACTCGCCCGGTCGGCCGTCCGCTACCACTGGCTCCTCGCCACCGGCCGGAACGGCACCGCACGGCGCCGCAGCCTGCGGTTCGGCCGGGACGGTACGGATGTCGTCTGTCACTTCCGCGACAACCCCAGCGACCTGTACGTACTGCGGGAGATCTTTCTCGACGAGATCTACCGGTTCCCCTACGAGGAACACTGCGGCGGGTCCGTTCGCCGGATCATCGACATGGGCAGCAACATCGGCCTGTCACCGCTCTACTTCGCGCTGTCGTACCCGGACGCGGGCATCGCCGCGGTCGAGCCGGTCGCGGAGAACCTCGAACTGCTGCGGGCCAACCGCGAAGGCAACCGGTCCGACTGGCAGGTGCTGCAGGCGGCCGTGGCCGACCGGCCGGGCACCGTCACGCTCTACCCCAGCGGCTGGTGGTCGTCCAGTTCCACGGTGCGCTCGGTCGCCGAACAGCGCAGCTCCCATCCGCACCGGCCCGAGAGCCGACTCGTCCGGCCGGCCGTGGAGGTCGAGGCGGTCGCCGTGCCCGAGGTCTTCGAACGGGTCGGCTGGGACCGGGTGGACATCCTCAAGATGGACATCGAAGGTGCCGAGGAAGCCGTTCTGCTGGCGGACGACACCTCCTGGCTCGACCGGGTCGGTGTGCTGGCCGTCGACATCCACGGCAAGTACGTGGACCGGCTCTCCCTCGTCTCCGCCCTGGCGGCGCACGGTTTCGTCCAGGCCGCCGAGTCCGGCCACCACTCCGCGGTGTTCGTCCGCGCCCCCGGGGGCCGTCCGGGCGACCGCCCGGATCCGACATGAGAAAGGAGGGGGTACCCGTGCCCGCGCAACCCCCTGTGAACGCCGGCCTGTTCGGAGCGGTCCGCACCCCGCCGCGCGCCATCCTGTTCGACGCAGGTCTGACCCTCATCCACGCCGACGGCGACGTGCTCCTGGAAGAGCTCGCCCGGGACGGACTCGGCGCCGGACTGTCGGCCCGTACGGCGGTGACCGCCCTGGTGCTGGCGGCGGAGGCGCGCCACCTGCCGCTGCCCGTCACCCTCGACGGCACCGACAAGGTCGTCCGGAGCTGTGCCCTGCACCTCGGCCTCGACCCACTGCTTGCCGCTCCCTCGCTCCGGCGGGCTCTGGAGCGCGAGGACCTCTACCGGGTGCTCGACCCCGAGGCGCGGGAGACCCTGCGCGCCCTGCGGGCCCAGGGCATCACCATCGGCGTGATCTCCAACTCCGCCGGCACGGTCCGCGACGACCTGGAGCGGTACGGCCTGCTGGAGTACACCGACGCCGTGTTCGACTCCACCCACGTGGGCGTCGAGAAGCCGGATCCGTCCATCTTCCATCAGGCCCTCGACGAACTGGGCCTGGACGGTGGGGACTGCTGGTACGTGGGCGACGGCCTGATCAACGACGTGCTGGGCGCCCTGGGCGCGGGCTTCGCCCTCGGAATCCTTTACGACCCCTTCGGCGCCGGCGGACACCTGCCGGCCGTGCCCAGGATCACCCGGCTGACCGAACTGGTCGGCTGGACCGGGCGGAGTACCGCCGGGCAGGAGGCCGGACGGCACGACAGCGCCACCAGCAGCGCGGACGCGCTCGCCGTCCTCTGGGACCCCGAGGCGCGTGCCAGCAAGCCGCTGTGGGAGTTCACCGTGCCGCTGGCCCGCGCCGTACTGTCCGGACTGCGGGAAGCCGCGGACCGGGCGGGTCTCCGTTCCGGGCTGGAGCACACCCTGACCGGGTTCAGCATCACCCCCGCCGCCCCGGGGGCCCGAGCGGCCCTGCTCGGCCGGATCCTCCAGGTGCTGAGCGTCTGCGGTCCCACCCCGTCGCTCGATGCCGCTCTGAAGGAATTCGGTTCGACCGCGGCCGCCCGACTCGTGACGGGCGAGGAGTGGAAGCCCGACCACGAGGCGACGGAACCTGCCCCGGTGCGGACACCACGTTCCCGGAGCACGGAGGGCGGCTGGGACCTCACCGTCGTCGTCGACTTCCGGGCTCTGCCGCACGAGGTGGCCCGGCTGCGCAACGTCCGGGCGGTGTTGCGCGCACTGTCGGACCAGACTCTCGCCCGTGACGCCTACCGGGTGATCGTGGTCGAACAGGACGCGCGGCCGCGTAACCGCCCCGCGGTCGAGGACTGGGCGGATGCATACGTCCATGCGTCCAACGCGGGTCCGTACAATAGAAGTTGGTCCCACAACGTCGGCGCAGTGCAGGTTGCCGGCCGCAGCCGGGTGCTCTGTTTCCTCGACGCGGACGTCCTGCCGCCCCGGGACCTGCTGGAGCGGATCGCCGACGCGGTCACCGACGTCACTCCGGCTGTGCTCGCCTACGAGCGAGTGGTCTGCCTCGACGAGGGGAGTACCCGAGCAGTCCTGGTGGACCGTTTCTCCGGAGAGGCCGCTCCTCGCCCCGAGCGCCTGCGCGGCTATCACCTCCACCCCACCTTCGGCGGCTGCGTCGCGGTGACCGACACGCTCTTCCACCGGATCTCCGGTTTCGACGAAAGCTTCGAAGGCTGGGGTGACGAGGACAACGACTTCTACCACCGGGCCGCAGCCCATGGCCATGACCGGCTCACGGGCACGCTGTACCACCTCCACCACGGCCGACCGGACATGGAGCGCCCCCCGGTGGACGTCGTCCGCCGCGAACGCGCCCCGGTCGCCGTTATCGGCAGTCCCGACCTCTACGCGGAGACCACACCATGACGCACATCCTCTTCGTCCGGCACGGCCGGACCGCCCACAACGTCGCCATGGTGATCACCGCGGCGGCTCCCGGAGCCCCGTTGGACGAGACGGGCCGCGCCCAGGCGCGGCAGCTCGCGGACGAGCTGGTCGGCGAGAACGTCGAGGCGATCTACACCAGCCCGTTGACCAGGGCCGTGCAGACGGCGGACATCCTCGCCGACGGGCTCGGGGCCGGCAGACCCCGGGTCCACCCGGGGCTCCGCGAGTGTTCCGTCGGTGACCTGGAGGGAAGCTCGGGCCCGGAAGCCTTCGCCGAGTTCGACGGCGCGATAGAGAGCTGGCACCTGAGGTCCGCCCTCGAACTCCCGCTGGGACCCCGGGGGGAGAGCGGCACCGCCGCGGTGCGGCGCATCCGCGAAGTGACCGCCGAGATCGAGGCCCGCCACGAGGGAACCGTCGTCGTCGTCAGCCACAGCACCGTCCTCCAGATCGCGCTGCCGAACCTCTGCGCGAACCTTCCCGCGTCGTACGGGCACCGCCGGTGGATCGCCAACGCCGGATACGTCGAGACACGGACGACCGAGGCCGGACTCTCCTGCGTCACCTGGTCGGGCGCGGCCCTGGAGGCCGTGTGAACCTCCCGCCCGCGTCCACCACTTCCGAGCTTCGCAACGCATTCCCTGAGGAGACTGACCCCATGAACGAGCACACCACTGACGTCCCTCCGGTGGAGGTTCACTGCCACGGCTTCGGTGACGTGGACTTCTCCGACTTCCGCAAGGTCGACCTGGCCCGGCTGGACGACTGGTGCGCGAGCGAGGCCGTCCAAGCCCTGCCCACGATGTACCTGCGGCGCGACAAGCTCGGTGAGTTCGAGGAGTTCGTCCGCCGGTACGACGCCATGCGCAAGGACGGGCTTCTCCCGCACATACCGGGCATCGCTCTGGAGGGCCCCCTGCTGGCCAGCCACGGCGGCACCCCCGCCCAGACGGTGTGGGCACCGAGCCGGAGCGAGTGGTCCCGGCTCGCCGCGCTCGGAGAGTTCGGCCTGAAGTACACGGTGATGTCCCCTGACGCCTTCCGGCAGGGTTCCACGCTCCACGACGCTCCGGAGGCCCGTGAGGCGGGCTTCGACTGGATTCTGCCCGAACTGCTCGCGCACGGAGTGCGCCCCGCACTCGGCCACTTCACGCGGCAGGACCCGCGTGCCGGCGCGGAGCTGGCCGCGGAGATGGTGGAGATCGCCTGGCAATCGGAGTTCGGCGGCAGCGGCGCCCGGGTGGTCACCGACCATCTGTTCAACGACATGCCGCTCACCATCCGGCACGCCTTCCGGAGCACTGCGGCCCGCCGCGAGCGGGACCGCGTCATCGCCTCGTACGACCTGCCGGGGTGGAGCCTCGACGCGCTGGACACGATCGTCGGGCCCGTCCCCGCCACGATCATGCGCGAAGCGGCTCGGGGCCGCGTCGCCGCCTGCATCAACTTCGACGGCGAGCACGTCGACCTCGCTATCGCCACCCGCGCCGTACAGCTCATGGGCATTCCCCACTCGATGATGATGACCGACCGCTGTGACTCGGCCCGGCTGGGCGGCCAGGACCTGCACCGCACGGAGGACAACGGCCTCTGGTACCAGAACGCGGGCATCGTCGCGGCCGGTTCGCAGCCGCTGGCCCGTCAGATGGCCAATGCTCTCGGGCAGGGCCTGACGGAACCGGAAGTCCGGATGCTCGCCGGTGGCACCGCCCACCGGGCCTTCGGGCTCACCACGACGGCCCCGCAACTCGTTCCCGCGGGCCGGCGGTGACTCCATGCCGGTAGGCAGCGCCGTCCCGTGCGGAGGCACCGTGCCCGACCCGCTGATCTGCCTGTGCGCCCGGGTGCCCGAGAGCGAGCTGATCCAGGCCGCCCTGCGCTGGCCGGGAGACCCGGTGGCGGTCGGTGAGGCGACCGGCGCCGGGTCCGGGTGCGGCGACTGCATGGAAGAAGTAGAAGAGATCGCCGCGCTGTCCATGGCCGGTGACATCGCGGGCCAGGGAGAGGGGGCGGGATGCCGGACGTGAGTGGCGGACGGAACGGGGCGGAACGGGGGAGCGCGCTGCGCAGCGTCGCCTCCTCCGACTCCCCGAAGGGGCCGGAGGAGGCGACGCCGCGTTCGGTACGTGACCTGCTCGGGCTGGTCGTGGACGGTCCCGCCGGCGGGGACGAAAGCCCCCGGGAGACTCTGCGCCGCACCCTGGAGGAGAGTGCGGCGGAGACCGGGCGGGCCGCGGACCGTCTGTACGAGGCGCGGGAACGACTGGTGAGGCTGTCCCGCCGAGCCCTGGTCTCCGTGGCCGACCGGACCCACGGCGGTCCGGCCGAAGGAGTCCAGGGCCGGCAGGAGGTCGAGGAACTGCTGGACGGCCTGCTGGCCGGATGCGAACAGGAGCTTCTCGCCCTGCGCCTGGGCCCGGGGCCGGACGCGGCAGGGGTGAACCTGGCCCCCGACCGGCTGCGTGCGAGCCTGCGGCGCGGCGTGCGGATCACGATGGTGGGCGACGCCGTTCCGCCCGGCCACCCGGCCCGGCTCCGCCGGCTGTCCCGGCTGCGGGAGGAGGGCGCGCGCGTGCGTGTGCGCGTGAGCGAGACCACGTCACTCCGGGTCGCGGTGTTCGACCGGACCACCGCGGTCCTGGTGGCCGCCGAGCGGCCGGAGGCACTGGTCCTGCGCGACGCCGCCTTCAGCCACGGCCTGACCGGTCTCTTCGAGAGCTGCTGGGAGAGTGCCCTGCCCGTGCCCGGCCCGGCTTCGGTCGATCGTGCCGGGCCCTTCGAGGCCCGGCACCGGGCTGTACTGCGCCTGCTGGCCTGCGGTGTCAAGGACGAGGCGATGGCACGCCGTCTAGGGATCTCCCGGCGGACGCTGACCCGCGTGATCGCGGAGATCATGCGGGAGCTCGGCGTGGAGAACCGTTTCGAGGCGGGGGCCAGAGCCGCGAGGCTGGGCCTGTTGGGTCCGGCGCCGGCTCCCCGAGGGTGGTCGCGTGCCCGTGGGTGAGGTCGGGGATTCCCAGGTCGTGGTGGCCGGAGCGGGCCCGGCCGGCCTCGCGACCGCCCTGCTGCTGGCCCGCGGCGGTGTCCCCTGTCAGGTGCTGGAGGCGGCGGAGGGCCCGAGTGAGGCCACTGGCCCGCACAGCGGCAGCCCCCGTACAGGGCAGCCGTACGTCTACTCGGGCCGCTTCCGGCGGCGGCTCATGGAACGGCTCCCCGATGTCTACGCCGATCTGCTGGACCAGGGCGCCCAGACCTTCGACACGGACGGGTCTCCGGAGGAGCCATCCCCGTACGGCGACCTCGCCGGGCGCGAAGGGAAGGCAGTTCAGGGGGACCGGCTCTCGCTGACCTGCCCGGGGCCCGTGGTGACCGCCGCGCTCGCCCGCGCTCTCGCGGTGGAACCACTGGCCCGGGTGCGCCACGGGGACCGGGTGCGCGGCCTGCGTACGGAGGGCGATCGGATCACGGGTGTCAGGCTGACCGGTGAGACGGTCGAGGCGAGCACCGTGGTGGACGCCCTGGGCAGGAGCTCTCCGCTCGCCCCGGACTTCACCGTGCTGGTCGATGAGTTCGACTGCGGGGTGATGCACTCCACGCGCCTCTACCGGACGGATCCCGCGGACCGACCGCCCTCCACCGCCGGTCGGGTGATCAAGTTCGAGGGCGAGGCGTTCAACGCCCGCGTTCTGTCCCAGGGGCCCGACACCTTCGCCGTCACCTTCCGCTATCTGGCGGGGGACCGGGTTCTCGAGCGGCTGGCGGCACCGGAGGGCTTCTCCCGGGCGCTCCGCCTCCTGCCCGGAATCGGCGACCGGGCGGCGATCGCCGTTCCAGCCGGTGCCATCATCAGCGGGATCGACCCGCCGCTGCTCCTCAGGTGCCTGGACGACCAGGCACCGGCTGGGTATCTGCCGGTGGGGGGCGCCCTGTGCGCGGTCGATGCCGAGTCGGGGTCCGGGGCGGCACTGGCTCTGGAGGGTGCGACCCTCGTGGCGCGGGCGCTGGCCGCACCGGTGGGCGGCGCCCCCGACGCATCGCTCAGCGCCTTCGCCAACGGGCTGTTGCGTCATACGTATGAGCGTTCGGCCCGGCGGAGCATCGTGCGGACCCGCCTCTGGGAAGCCGCGGCCATGGCGCTGGACCCGGCCGCCCGGTCCGGCCCGGACGCTCGCTTACCCACGCGCGCGGCGATGGCGGACGCCCTCCTTCTGTGAGAGAGCGTCAGCAGCCCCCGCGCCATGTTCTTCCCGGCCGCCCCGGCCGGGAAAGCCGGCGGCCACCTGTTGGTCCGCCGGGACCGGATCAACCACCAAGGAGACAGATGCTTCGCATCGCTGTGCTCACCTCAGGGCGGGGCACTTTGCTCCGCTACACGATCAGCGCCTGCTACGACGGGGTGGTGGACGGGGAAGTGGTGGCGGTGGCCACCAACCGCGATTGCCCGGCCCTGGACGTGGCGCGCAAGGCAGGGATCAGCACCACGGCCTCGTACCCGGAGACCAGCTACGGCTCGCCGGCCGAGCGGGACGCCGCGATGGCGGCCGACGTGCTCGAAGCTGGTGCGGACTTCGTCCTGGTGGGCGGCTACACGGACGTTCTCGACGCGGCGTTCCTGAAGCACTTCCCGGACCGGGTGATCAGCGTCTACCCGACCATCCTCCCGGCCTTCGGGGAACTGGACGAGTCGATCGGCCCGGCACTCGACTACGGGGTCAAGAGCCTGGGCGTGACCATTCACCTCCGTGACCCGCACTCCCTGTCCGACGGCCCGATCATCGCGCAGATCCCCATACCGGTGGAGGTCGACGACACCATCGAGTCCGTCACTCCGTACATCGCTGCGGTCGAGCGGGAGCATCTGCCCCTCGTCATGCAGGCGTTCGCCGAGGGGCGGGTGATCAGGGAAGGCCGCAAGGTGCGCGTGGTCGCTCCCCAGCGCAGGGCCTGCTGAGCCCTGGGCCACTCGTGATCAGACCGCCGACGAGACGTTCGGAGAATTCGGCCACGGCTCTCTCCGGACGTCTCGTCGCCCGGCTGCGCGGCGCAGGATGGGCAGCCTCACGGTTCCGTCACGCGGGAAGGGCGTGCAGCTTCTTGCCGTGGAGGGCGAAGACGCGCTTGCCGTCGGTGGCCACCAGCCAGGCGTGGTAGTCGCCGGACTTGTCGTTGAACGTCCAGCGCAGGGCGCCGGTCTTCCCGTCGAAGGCGTGGACGCCGCCCTGCTTGTCGAGGTCGGTGGCTCCGTAGAGCGTGCCGCCCACCTTGACGAACTGCCGGGGCACCTGCCCGCCCGCGTCCTTGAGGGCCGTGGACTGCCAGATCTTCTTGCCAGTCCCCGGCTCGACGGCCCACAGCGTCCGGCCGCTGTCCGCGATGTAGAGCACGTCCTCCAGGAGGGTCGGCTCCCGGAAGGTGGTGAACTCCTCGGCCCGCACGGACCACTTCTCGGACCCGTCGGACAGCGCGAAGGCCTGGAGCCGCTGCCCCTGCGGGACGATCACCAGATCCTGGTGGACGACGAACGGCCCGTAGCTCGTCTTCGTCGTCTTCTGCGTCCACACCTGCTTGCCGGTGGCGGTGTCGCGGACCGTGAGGTTGTTCTTGAAGTCGGTGTAGACGAGATAGCGGCCCTGTACGGCGGCGTGGACGCCGTTCTGCTGGGTGCCGAGGTCGCGCTGTTCCTTCCAGGCGACCTTGCCCGTGCCGCTGTTCAGCGCGGCGATCACATTGGTGTGGGACGAGTGGTCGGCTTCGAGGATCTCGGCGATGACGTACACCTGCTCCGCGTCCACCGCGACCGGCCTCGGCTGCCGGTACTCCTTGCCGAGGCGGCTGCGCCAGGCCTCCTTGCCGGACCCCGGGACGTAGCCGGCGACGCTGCCGTCGTACTTCCCGCTCTCCAGGTACAGGGTGCCGTCGCCGAGCAGCAGCGGCGCCCCGGGCACCGCGCCGCCAGGCAGCGACCACCGCTCCTCGCCGGTCGCGCCGTCGAAGGCGGCCAGCGGATCACCGCTCGCGATCACCACGCCGTCCACGGCCACGAGCTCGTCGTTGTCCCCGTAGGTCTGCGCCGACGTCGACTTCGTCCACAGCGGCTCGGGGGCCTTGCCGTCCTCGGGCGCCTTCCCGTCCTCGGGGGAAGCGCTGCGCGGCGGCGGCGTGCTGCCTTCGCCGCCCGTCGCGAGCTCGTCCTCGCAGCCGATCAGCCCGGCTCCGAGCGCCGCCATCGTGATCCCGCCGCCCGCCAGTCGCAGGATGCGCCGCCGGGAAGATCTGCCGATCGTCGTGCCGAGTCCCTTGGACATGTCGCTGTACCCCCGTGGAGTGGTGTGTGCATCTGCGATGCGAGACGTTAGCGGTCGCCGGGCTTCACCGGTCGGGCCAGGGCGCGACCGGGACGACACCGTGAACGAACCGGAACATTCACCGGCCGGGGGCGGACTCGTGGTCAGCCGGCGCCGGACGATGTCAGCAGTTCCAGCTCCGTCGCCAGGTTGTGCCGGGCCCGCGCCTCCCACGCGGCCGCGCCGTGCGGGGTACGGAACAGCCTCGGCAGGTCGAGGAGTTGCCGCAGCACCGCCGCCCGGCCCTCCCGGAACGCCCCGTCCGGGACGAAGCCGTACTCCTCCCGGACCCGGGCCGCGTATGCCCCGTACTCCTGCGGGCCGCCCGCCAGGACCGCGAGGTCGGCGTCGCACAGGGCCTCGCCGTTGCGGTCGCCGTCCGCCGGGTCGTGCGTGACGGTGAGGCGGACCAGCCGGGCGACCTCCGCCACCACCGCCTCCGGCACCCCCGCCTCGGACAGCGCCCGCTCGGCGAGGGCGGCGCTGCGCTCCTCGTTCTCCGTCCGGTCGGGCCGGTACACCGCGTCGTGGAACCAGGCGGCGAGGCGTACCGCGTGCACGTCGTCGGCGTGCCCGGCGAGGGTGTCGACGCCGTCCAGGACGGCGGCCAGGTGGGCGGTCGTGTGATAGCGGCGCTGCGGCTCGGCCCAGCGGGCGAGGAGGTTCTCGGCGTACGGCAGCGGATCGGGGCCGTCGGCCCCGGCGCGCGCGGCGAGCAGCGTGTCGTGCCACCGGTCGCGGAGGGAAGTGGCGTCGTGCGGGTGGGGGCTGTCCGTCATGGGACGACTCTAGGACGGGCGGCACCACGACGACGCGGGGCCGCCCGTCCGGCCCCCGGACCGCCCCTTGTCGCCCTGCTGAACTGTCATTACCGTGCGCCGTGATGATGGATCTCAACGCGGATCTCGGCGAGGGCTTCGGCAACTGGACCCTGACCGACGACGACGCGCTCCTCGCCTGTGTAACGAGCGCCAACGTGGCCTGCGGCTTCCACGCGGGCGACGCCTCCGTGATGCGGCGGGTCTGCGACGCGGCGGCGGCCGGCGGGGTACGGATCGGGGCGCAGGTCTCCTACCGGGACCTGGCCGGGTTCGGGCGCCGGTCGATGGACGTGCCGCCCGCCGAGCTGACCGCCGAGATCGCCTACCAGATAGGCGCGCTGCGGGTCTTCGCGGAGGCCGCCGGGTCGACCGTCTCGTACGTCAAGCCGCACGGCGCGCTCTACAACCGGGCGGTCTGGGACGACGACCAGGCCGCCGCCGTCGTCGCGGGTATCCGGCTCGCGGGCGGAGACCTGGCCGTGCTCGGGCTGCCCGGATCGCGGCTGCTCGACCGTGCGGCCGAGGCCGGACTGCCCGCCGTTCAGGAGGCCTTCGCCGACCGCGCGTACACCCCGCAGGGCACCCTCGTCCCGCGCGGTGAGCCGGGCGCGGTGGTGCACGACCCGGACGACGTCGTACGCCGGAGTGTCGGCATGGCCGTCGAGCGGGCGGTGACCGGGGCGGACGGCAGCCGGATCCCCGTCTCGGCGCGCTCGCTCTGCGTCCACGGGGACACCCCGGGCGCGGCGGCCCTCGCCCGCCGGGTGCGGGCAGCGCTGGAGGAAGCGGGCGTCGAGGTACGGGCGTTCGCGTGAGCGCCGCCGACGCGCGCGATGCCCGCAACGCCGCCGACAGCGCCGAGCGCGCCGGCAGCGCGAACAGCGTCCCCGGCGCGCGCGATGCCCGCAACGCCACCGACAGCGCCGACAGCGCCGGCAACGCGAGCAGCGTCCCCAGCGCCCGCCCCCAGCCCCCGCCCGGCCCCCGCCCCGACTTCGCACCGGTGCGTGTCCTTCCCGCCGGGCCGCACGCGCTTCTCGTCGAGCTGGCCGACGGCGAGCACGCCGAGGCCTTCCACGCCGAGCTGCTCCGCCGCCGCGAGCGCGGTGAACTCCCCGCCGTACGCGAGATCGTCCCGGCCGCCCGCACCGTCCTGATCGACGGAATCCTCGACGGGGCCGGGGCCGGGGCCGGGATCGGGGGGCGCACGCCTGGGGCACGGGACCGTTTCGCCCGGGACCTCGCCTCGTGGCGGGTGGAGCCGCCGCGCCGCGAGGGGCGCGATCCGGTGGAGATCCCCGTCGTCTACGACGGCCCCGACCTGGGCGAGGTCGCCGCGCTCTGGGGCGTCCCGGCCGGGGAGGTGGCCGCCCTGCACTCCCGTATCGCCTTCCGGGTGGCGTTCTGCGGGTTCGCCCCCGGGTTCGGCTATCTCACCGGGCTGCCGGAGCCGTTGCACGTGCCCCGGCGCACGACCCCGCGCACCCGGGTCCCGGCCGGGGCGGTGGCCCTCGCCGGCCCCTACACCGGGGTGTACCCGCGCCCCTCGCCCGGCGGCTGGCAGCTCGTCGGGCGGATGCCGGACCCGGGGGCCCTGTGGGACCCGGCCCGGGAACCGGCGGCGCTGCTCACACCGGGGACGCCGGTCAGATTCGTGCCGGTGGGGGCGGAAGCGCCGCCCGCTCCCCGGGCGGGCGCTTCTCCGGTGGGCGACTCCCCGGCGGGCGCGTGACGCCGCCCGTCGGCTTCCGGCTGTACGTCGTCCGGGCCGGGGCGCTGACCACCGTGCAGGACGCGGGCCGGCCCGGCTGGGCGCACCTCGGGGTCGGGCGCGCCGGGTTTCTGGACGCACCCGCCGCCCGGCTGGCCAACCGGCTGGTGGGCAATCCGCCGGACGCCGCCGTCCTGGAGACCACGCTCACCGGGTGCGCGGTCCGCCCGGACCGGCCGGTCGTGGCCGTCGTCGGCGGGGCGGGCTGCCGGGTGACGGTCGACGGGCGGCCGGTGGCGTGGGGCGCGCCGGTGCGGGTGCCCGCGGGCGCGGTGCTGGACGCGGGCCCCGCCGTCAGCGGCCTGCGCGGCTACCTGGCGTTCGCGGGCGGGCTGGTGCCGGAGCCGGTGCTGGGCAGCCGTTCGGCGGACCTGCTCTCGGGGCTCGGCCCCGCCCCGCTCGGCGAGGGCGACGTGCTCCCGCTGGGCGATCCGGCGTCGGGCGGCCCGTTGCCTCCCGCCGGCCCCGTCCCCTGGCCGGGGACCCCCGCCGAGCTGGTGCTCCCGGTCCATCCCGGGCCCCGCCACGACTGGTTCACCGGGGCCGCGCTCCGTACGTTCCGCACCGCCGCCTACCGGGTCTCGCCGCACAGCAACCGCATCGGCCTGCGTACGGAGGGCCCGGCGCTGGAGCGGTCCCGTACGGGGGAACTGCCCAGCGAGGGCATGGTCCTGGGCGCGGTCCAGGTGCCGCCGGACGGCCGGCCCGTCGTCTTCCTCAACGACCATCCGACGACCGGCGGCTACCCGGTCATCGGCGTCGTCCCCGAAGGGGCCCTCGCCGCGGCGGCGCAGGCGGTGCCGGGGACCCGGCTGCGTTTCGTACGCGCGTGAGCGCGGCGGGACCGAAGGGGTCCCGCCGCGCTCCGACTCCGTACCTCGGGCTCACGCCCCCTTGAAGGTGCGCAGCCGCAGGGAGTTGCCGACCACGAAGACGGAGGAGAAGGCCATCGCCGCTCCGGCGATCATCGGGTTGAGGAGTCCGGCGGCGGCCAGCGGGAGGGCGCCGACGTTGTAGGCGAAGGCCCAGAAGAGGTTGGTGCGGATGGTGGAGAGGGTGCGGCGGGAGAGGCGGATCGCGTCGGCGGCGGCGTTGAGGTCGCCGCGGACGAGGGTGAGGTCGCCGGCCTCGATGGCGGCGTCGGTGCCGGTGCCCATCGCGAGGCCGAGGTCGGCCTGGGCGAGGGCGGCGGCGTCGTTGACCCCGTCCCCGACCATCGCGACCGAACGGCCCTCGGCCTGAAGGCGCTTGACCACGTCGACCTTGTCCTGCGGCATGACCTCCGCGTACACCTCGTCGATGCCGACCTCGGCCGCGACCGTCTCCGCCACGGCCCGGTTGTCGCCGGTGAGGAGGATCGGGGTCAGGCCGAGGGCGCGGAGCCGGCGGATGGCCTCGGCGCTCGTGTCCTTCACCGCGTCGGCGACCTCCAGCACCGCGCGGGCCTCGCCGTCCCAGGCGACGGTGATCGCGGTGCGCCCGGCGGCCTCCGCCGCCTTCTTCGCCTCGGCCAGGTGGTCGGGGAGACGGATCTCCCACTCGGCCAGGAGCTGTTCGCGCCCGACGAGGACGGCGTGGCCCTCGACGATGCCCTGGACGCCGAGTCCGGGGATGTTCTGGAAGTCCTCGGGGGTGGGGAGGGGGCCGGTGGT
>NZ_JBIVUV010000021.1:0-184123 GCF_044768525.1 Streptomyces sp. NPDC091287 | reverse complement strand
TCGCCGCCAGAACGGCCTCGATCCCCTCCGGTCTCCCCATACCAGACCAACGAGCCCCACAGCTGGAAGCTACGACTTGTTTCCCGGCAAGCCCTTACAGCTCCTAACACAATGAGACGTTCGACTACATGCAGGCGATTGAGCGGCTGAGGTCTTCCGAGAGGAAGACGATGAATCGACGCTGTGAGCTGGTGATCGTCGCCAGATGGACCCGGGCTGCTCCCGCTGTGTGGAGTCTGTCGACGGCTTCGGCCAGTCCGGTACGGGGGGTGACTCTGGTGTCGAGCATGACCTGATGCCGGTGGGACCAGGTGTCCCAGAGTTGGCGCGCGGACGCGGTTTGGCTGGGGAAGAGCCGGAAGTCCGCCCCTGTCCGGAGTTCGGTCAGGGCGGCACGGGCAGAGGTGCTGTCGTCCCGCGCGAGGGCTGATTCCAGGTCGTCACGGTTCATGCGATCAGTCTGCCGGACCGCGCTTCCGGCATGGGCGGGTGTCGATTAGGTAAGGGACAGCACTTGACGGTGGGTGATGAGGCAGCAGGCGAGTTTGAGGAAGGCTTCGTGGGTGTCTGCTCGTCGCTCCCAACGGATGCGGAGGCGTTTGAAGCCGTGGAGCCAGGCGAAACTGCGCTCGACTACCCAGCGGTAGGCGCCCAGCCCGGTGCCGTGGAGGGTGCCACGGCGGGCGATAGCCGGCACAATGCGGCGCTCTCGGACCTGGTCGCGGTAGATGTCGTGGTCGTACCCGCGGTCGGCGAAGAGTGAGTCCGGCTTGCGTCGAGGGTGCCCGACCCGGCCCCTAATGGGTGGGATGGCGTCGATCAGCGGCATGAGCTGGGTGACGTCGTTGCGGTTGCCGCCCGTGAGGATAACGGCGAGCGGCGTGCCGCGTCCGTCGGTGATCAGGTGGTGTTTCGATCCGGTTCGGCCGCGATCGACCGGACTCGGTCCCGTCTGGCTCCCCCTTTTATGGCTCGCACGTGGCTGGAGTCGACGATCGCACGCGACCAGTCGAGTCGGGCCGCCGCGTTGAGCTCGGCCAGCAGCACCTCGTGTAGCTGCTGCCAGACGCCGGCCTCGTTCCAGTCCCGAAGCCGCCGCCAGCAGGTCATGCCCGACCCGAAGCCCAACTCTCGCGGCAGGAACTCCCATTGGATGCCCGTGTGCAACACGAAGAGGATGCCGCACAACACCTGTCGATCCGGCAGCGGCTTCCGTCCTGGGTGCCGAAACCGCCGTTCCTTGCGTGGCAGCAGCGGTTCCATCCGCTCCCACAGGTCATCCGACACGATCCACGGCGAAGTCCCCACGCCCGAACAACGCTGCACTTCTGACGCGGACACGGCCACCAGGGCCGATCCACCTCATTGTGTTAGCCGTTGTTAGAGCCAGTGCCCGCCTGCTACCTGGATAACTTGACCGGTGATCCACCGGGCCTGGTGTGAGGCGAGGAAGACGCAGGCGTCCGCGATGTCGGACGGATCTCCGACTCGTTGCATGGGGATGCGGGGAATGACCTTTCTGATGAGTTCGTCGTCCATCCAGCCGGTCTGGATCGGTCCGGGGGCGATGGCGTTGACGCGGATTCGGGGAGCCAGGTCAGTTGCGGCGCCTCGGGTCAGGGATTCAAGGGCTGCCTTCGACATCCCGTAGGAAACCTGGTTGGGGAAGCCTCGGGCGGCGTCAGTGGAGATGTTGACGACACTGGCAGAGTCCGCCGGCGCGTTTGACGGGAGGCGTTTGGACAGTTCCGCGATCAGTATGGCGGGGGCCATGGCGTTAACGCGCAGCGTTTGCTCTATGCCGGTTTCGTCGATCGTGTCGAAGGTGTCGGCCTCGTTGGCCAGCGCAGCATTGTTGACGAGAACGTCCACGGGGCCCGCTTGCTCCACCACCGTGTCCATCAGCCTGGCAGCGGCCCCGGGGGTGAGGAAGTCCTCGGCGACGCCGATCGCGTCAGGCAGGGACGCGATGAACGCTTGAGGTTCGGCGGCTCCGATTTCGCGAGATCCTGCGGATGTCATGCCGGGTGCGTAGTGCACCACGACGCGCGCTCCTTGCTCGGCGAAGGCCAGCGAGATGGCTGCACCGATGTTGGTCGCACCACCGGTTACCAGAACGGTTTTGTCTGAGAGCCTCGATTCGATCATAGACAGGCATGCTAGGCGCGGGCCCTGACCTCCCGTCCATGGTCTCACCTGCGGGGCCCACCGATGATGTTCCGTACCAGCTGTGGGAGGGCGAGTAGGAGGCCTTGGCGGCGGCTGCGGCCGCCGGTTCCCGGGCGGCGGAGCGGATCCGCTCCGCCGCCCGGGAACCGTCTCTCTGCCCGGTCGGGGCCTGGCCTGACCCGGCACAAAGTTCAGAACCAGCTTCTTATGCCTCGGTTTGCTCTTTCCCGTGGGTGGGGACAATGTCGAGCTGGCGCATGCGCCGCTCACCCCATTCTCCCAGGGCCCCGAGTGCTGCGTAGAGCTCGGCACCTGCCTTGGTCAGTTCGTATTCGACTCGGAGCGGTGTCTCCTCGAACACGGTCCGCCGGATGATCCCGTCCGCTTCAAGCTCGCGTAGTTGCTGGGCGAGGACCTTCTCACTGATGCCGGGGAGGCTGCGGCGCAACTCGCCGAATCGATGGAGCCGTTCGTCCAGCGCCCAGAGGATCAGCGCTTTCCACTTGCCTTCGACGACATCCATCGCAGCGTCGAGGGCACAGATGTAGGGCGGGTTACGCATCCGCCTCATGGTAGCCGGGCTGCCCCCTTGTTTGTGGATGCTCCTGATGCGGGATCAACTGGCGGCAGCGCCGCTCCGCATCCGCCACAGCGAGGCGCGCAGGTGTCCAGCCAGATCCGCGGGCACGCCCGCCTCCCCGGAGGCGGAGAGGATGTTCTCCAGGCCGGTCGCCTGCATCCCGGGGTTGTACTCGTCCGGGACGGATTCGTTCGCGTCGGCACCGGCGACCGTGATCGGCAAGATCTGCTCCATCCATGGCTGGAGCACCTCCTGCTTGAACGTCTCAACGTCGCCGCCTTCCGCGTGGACCAACGCCACGGCGTGATCGGCCCCGGCCCCCATGCCGTACATGCCGCTCAGCGCGGCCATGTCATACAGCGCCGCGAACCCCGGGTCCTCGCCCACCCAATGAGAACGGCCGATGGAGCCGAGCACAGGGGCGACACGTTCGAACACGTCCCGCGCACCGCTGTAGAGGATGAAGGCTCCCTGCGTCCCGACCGTTGCAGGTACGGCCATGATCCCGCCGGCCAGGAAGTGCACGCCATGCCCCTTGAGCCATTGGGCAAGCTCTCGCGCCTGCCGTACGGAGCCGCTGGTCAGGTTGACCAGTGTGCCACCGTCAAGCTCCCGCACGGCTGGTGCGAGCGTCGCGCGGACAGTGCCGTCGTCCAGAAGACACACAACCGTCAGATCGCCGGCTTTGATCGCCTCTCCAAGGCTCGACGCCTCTCGCGCACCACGCGCAACCAGTTCACCCGCTTTCCCCGGAGTGCGGTTCCAGACCGTCACCTCGCGACCGGCATCGAGGAACGCGCTCGCCAGCGCTCGTCCCATAGCTCCCAGACCGAGAATGCTGATTCGTTCATATCGCGTCTTCATGCAGAACACTGTTCACGCAGAATGGAACGCGCCGCAAGAACCGACTTGGAAGTGCGTGGTTACCCAAAGGTTAGCCACCTGGCCCGCGCCGGCCCTGGAGCGAAATCAGCTGAGAGGTTGAGAAACAGGCTCAAAGAAGTCGCCCAACTCTCCCTGTGTACCCATACATTCATTGTCCCCGTGCCCCCGTACGGGCACGGGAGCTGTGGGCGAACCGGCCCCCGGGCCCAACAGAAGAGCGGTTGACGCCGAGAACGGTCCTGGTCGGCCAACCGTGCACGAGCTCGGCGGACGCGACGCGTTCAGGCCGTCCTACGCGGTCCGCTGCGGCGGTATCCCTCCCAGACCGGGCCCCCCGCCGCGTCGAGGACCTCCGTGACCAGCGAGGTGAGGCCCTCCGGTGCGCCGCGCAGCGCGGCTTGCGCCGTCTCGTCCAGGCGCGCGGCCAGGCCCGGCGCGACGGGTTCGAGGCGCCGCGCCAGCCACTTGCCGCCGCCGGCCCACGTGCCGTGGGTCAGCAGTGCCAGTTCGCCGCTCCGCCGGACGAGTTCGGCCACGACGAACAGCCGCTCCCCCGCGTCCGTACAGGCGGCGAAGTCGTCGAGCAGGTCCGTCAGCGCGTACCGGGCATCTTCGAGGGCCGTATCGGTGACCGGGGGCGGGCCTGCGGCCGCGAGGCGTTTCGCCGTATCCGCGATCCGTTCTCCTGTCCCGTCGGCATCGAGCAGCAGTGCCCCCTCGGCGCACATCCACAACAGGGGGGAGTTCCGTCGCACGATCTCCGGGGTCACGAAACTGTGCCAGGAGTCCTCGGTGTGCACGAACAGCTCCACCGGCCAGTTCCCGTACCGCATGCTCTCGCGGTACGGGGCGGGCGGGCCATCGAGCAGCACGACGACGTCCAAGTCGGACCGGGCGGTGCGCCGGCTCGTCAGGACACTGCCGCCGAGGAACGCGGCGCGGGCGTCGGGGTGGCGCTCCAGAACAAGGGCACGGGCAAGGTCGACTACGTCCATGCCTACACTCTGCATCAGTCCGGTCGTCGGCCGGCTTCTTCAGGGATCTTGCGAACTCTTGCGGCTCTTGCCCTGGCGGTGTCGCTTGATCTCGACCTCGCGGCCGCGCCGAGAGCTGCACGCCGCTCGATCACCGGGTGCGGCGCCCGTCCATCGAGGCCCTCGGCCCCCACCTGCGCTGCTCCGCCAGCACCAACCTGCCCGTCGGCACCGCCTCCCGCCTCGTCGATCGCGACCGGCCGCCTGCACCGGAAGCCGGCTCAGCCGCCAACCTGCGCAAACTCCCGACCGCGGCCCGCGACTGGCTCGACACCCCGCGTCCCGTCTACGACGCTGGCCCGATAGTGATCGCGGTGGCTTACCTGATCGAGGAGGTACTCCTGCATGTCCGAAGCGGCGGCGGGGACCGTGACCTTGCTCCACGCGCCACCGAGCATGGTGGCGGTGAGCAGCCCTCGTCGGCTGATCGCTCCTCGTAGATGGTCATCCAGATCACTCCTCGGTTCGGACGGCGGCGAGGCCGACGAGCATCAGCCGAACCGCCGGGCATGCGGCCAGCCAAGGTCAGCAGATCTGGTGTGCGGGCAAGGACCGCCCGGGCGTCGCTCTCGGGATCTGCGTGTTGCGGGGGGGCGACCAGATCTCGGCGAGGTGGCGTTCGGAGACGGTGGCAGTCCTGATCAGAAAGTCGAATGACTATGCGGCAGCGTCGCGTCAGCCGATCATGTGAAAATGACCGATCTGTTGACGACAAGTGCCGGGACATCTGACCGGCGCGGTGTCGTGCCCTTTGAGGGCACGGGGCATGACCCGGTTGGACCCTGACACCATGAACGACGCCTCCGAGGACAGACTGTCTGCCTCCGACCCCTATCGCGGGTACGCGGCCATGCGGTCCGCGTGCCCCGTGCGGGCTGTGGCATCCGGATCCAACGGACGTGACAGCTACCTGGTCACCGGATACGCGGAAGCCCGACACGCTCTCAGCGACGTGCGGCTTTCCAAGGACACCGCCGCTTTCTTCGCCGGAAAGGACTCGAAACGCCGCCTGCATCCCGCCGTCGCACACAACATGCTGGCCAGCGACCCGCCCCAGCACACCAGGCTGCGCAAGCTGATCACCGGCGCTTTCACGAGTGGCTCAGTCGCCGTCCTCCGCCCCTCCATCATCCGGCTGACCGACGAACTGCTGGACCGCTGGCCGGCCGACGGGGCGGTCGACCTCGTGGCCGCACTCGCCCTCCCTCTTCCGGTCATGGTGATCTGCGAACTGCTCGGCGTACCGGAGACCGACCGGCCACAGGTTCAGCGCTGGTCCGCCGACCTGTTCGCCGCCGGGGAGCCCGGCCGCACCGACGCCGCCTCGTACGCCGTCGCCGCATATATGACCGGCCTCATCACGTCGAAGCGTCTGCACCCGGGCGACTCGCTCCTCGATCGCCTCATCGCCGCTCGCGACGGCGGGGACCGTCTGAACGAGGAGGAGCTGGTCTCCCTGGCCGTGCTTCTGCTCGTCGCCGGCCATGAGACGACCACGAACTTCCTCGGCAACGCAGTCCTGGCGCTGCTGCAGCACCCGGCCGATCTGGAACGTCTGCGCAGGAACCCGGAAACCATCCCGCGGGCACTGGACGAGTTGCTCCGCTTCGACACGCCGGTCAGCACCTCCACCTTCCGGTTCACCACGGAAGCCATTTCCCTCGGCGGGACCGAGATCCCCGCAGGTGTCCCCGTAATCGTCGCCCTCGGAGCGGCCAACCGCGATCCGAAGCGCTTCACCGCACCGGACCGGCTCGACCTGGACCGGGAGGCAACCGGTCATCTCGGCTTCGGCCACGGCATCCACCGCTGCGTCGGCGCACCACTCGCGAAAGCCGAAGCCCACATCGCCCTCCACGCGATTCTGACCCGCTTCCCCGACATCCGTCTCGCCGTCTCGGCAGACCAGCTGGATTGGCGGCGAACCCGGCTCATTCGCGGCCTGAAGTCTCTGCCCGTTCAACTTTGAATCCGCCACCTCGATGAGCTGACGGGCCAGCAGTCGGCCGGCCGGGCAGAGGGTGGTCGCCCAGCCAAATACAGGACACGTGTGCGGAGTGAGGACTCACTCATTGACGGAGTGAGTCCTCACTCCGTACTCTCGTGGTCATGACAGCACCCAAGGAGAACCCGACCACCCGCCGCCGCGCCCCCGGTATGTCGCCGGAGGAGCGCCGCGCGATGATCATCCAGACCGCGATTCCGCTGATCGCCGAGTACGGCGCCACTGTGACGACCGCGAAGGTCGCCCGCGCGGCGGGCATCGGCGAAGGCACGATCTTCCGGGTCTTCGCCGACAAGGAAGAACTGCTGCAGGCCTGTATGGCCGAGGCGCTCTCCCCCGAGCACGCGGTCCGCGAGCTCGACGCCATCGACGTTTCCCAATCCCTGCCCGACCGGCTCGCGGAGGCGGCCGAGGCGCTTCAGGCGCACCTGTCCAGGATGGGTGCGATCGCCGGCTCGCTGGGGCATCGCGGCGGCAAGCACCCCGGCACGGTGCGCGGCGCGGGCCGCGACGAGTCGACGACCCGCATCCGCGCGGCCCTCGCGGAGCTGCTGGAGCCCGACAGGGCAGCTCTGCGCCGGCCGCCGGAGCAGATCGCGGCCCTCTTCTTCGGGCTCCTCTTCACGCAGCCGCGTACGGAGGAGGAGCCCGACCTGACCCCGCAGGAGCTGGTGGATGTCTTTCTGCACGGGGCGCTCTCGGAGGGCGCCAAGTGAGCGCGCGGAAAAGGCGCCTGAGGGTTACGGCCCTGGCCGCCCTGCTCCCCGTCCTGGTGTGGCTGGTCTCGGACCCACTGGCGGGGCACCGGCTGCGGATCGCGGACGGCGAGCAGACACTCGACATCGGCGCCGTACCCGTAGCGGTCATCGCACTGCTCGCCTCGCTCCTCGGCTGGGGACTGCTGGCTGTCCTGGAGCGCTTCGGGGTGCGGCGCGCCCGCGGCATCTGGACCGGGGCTGCCGGCGTCGTACTGGCCATGTCCTTCCTTCCGCTCGTCGGCGACGGCATGGACGGCGGCACCCGGGTCTCCCTCGCTCTGATGCACCTGGCGGTGGGAGCAGTACTGATCCCGGGGCTGGGCGGCAGCTCCCCGGGGCGGAAGTCGGTGCTGCCGGGCGATGACCGCCGGAATTGAGTACGCCGTCGGCTCCGCGGCCGGCTTCGTACAGGCGGCCTACCCCATCGATCAGGGGGCGCACCTCAACCCAGGGGCCCCCAGTCGTCCGGGATCCTGTGCTGCAAAGTCAAGTTACTGATCGCCAGCTGGTCGGTCATACTCACATGATCGGCTGACGCCATGCAGCGGCATAATCACTTCTTGGGCGTGATCAGCCCTGGATGGTCGCGCCAGGGCAGCCACCGCTCAGGCTCGAAAGAGCTTCCGTAGGCCTGAGAAGCGGAGAGTTTACCCACAATGGAAATCATGGAGACGCACCGCGCCCTCGTGATCCGTCTGCTGCCCGATGACCAGCAGGGCGAACTCACCACCCACCAGGGGCAGTTCCACCACGTCGTCGTCGGCTCGGAGCACGTGGTGTGCTTCGCCCGCACCGAAGCCGCCGCAGGGCGGCTGCCCGCGCGGGCAGCCGCCCTGCGCGCCCTCGCCGGGCTCGACCTCGGCTTCCGCACCCCGCGCCCGCTCGCCCAGGGCGGCGGTCTGGGCACGGACGAACCGCCCTACCTTGTGCTGAGCCGGATCCCCGGGGCACCCTTGGACAATGCCGCGCTCGAGCGCCCCGAAGTCGCCGAGGCGGTGGCCGAGCAGTACGCCGGACTCCTCTCCGGGCTCATCGCCGCAAGCAGGGACGAGAGGGCGCGCGCCGCGCTTCCGGCGGCCCCCGAACGTCAGTGGCAGGAGTTCGCGGCGGGAGTGCGCGCCGAACTGTTCCCGCTGATGTCCGACGGCGGCCGGGAGCGTGCCGCGCGCGAACTCGCCGCGCTCGACGGCCTTCCCCCGCTCACTTCCGCCGTGGTCCACGGCGACCTCGGCGGTGAGAACGTCCTGTGGGAGCTCTCGGACGGTGTGCCACGCCTCAGCGGTGTCATCGACTGGGACGAGGTCACCTTGGGTGACCCCGCCCAGGACCTGGCAGCCGTCGGAGCCAGTTACGGGGAGGAGCTGCTGGACCAGGTGCTGGCGCTCGGCGGCTGGGACGACGCTTCGACGGCCGGGCGGATCACCGCGATCCGCGGCACCTTCGCCCTCCAGCAGGCCCTCTACGCACAGCGCGACGGTGACGAGGAGGAGCTGGCGGACGGCCTCACCGACTATCGGTAGGTCAGGCCTCTCAGGGGCTTGCGGTGCCAGGGCGTGCCTGCGATTCGGTCGTCTGGTCAGCGGTCTACCCGTTTCGGCGGCCACGAGCGTCCGCAGCGCTCTGCCACCCAACGCTTCCACCCTGCTTCCACAACCATTGGTTGTGTCTCGTGGGTACAGAGTTGTTTGATTGTGTGTTGTGCACGGTGGTGGGATCAGCACATGTCTACACGCACAGAGCAGGTCATGTATGTCCAGACGCCTGAGTTCGCCCGTCATGCGGAGCGGATCGTGGAGGTGACTGATGCGACGTCCCGACTGAACGTGCTTCCGTTCAGCGACAGCGCAGGCCGCACGGAACTACTTTCGGTTGTGTTCGGCGGCCCGCTGTCGGAGTCGGTGGTGATCTACCCGCCGTTCTTTACCGAGTGCGGGCTGAACACGACGTTCGGGGAGAACGTCTTCGTCAACCAGGGATGCACCTTCATGGACAAGGGAGGCATCCGTATCGGGGACGGTGTCATGATCGCCCCGAAGGTCAGCCTCATCACCGGAGGCCATCCACTGCCCCTGGCCGAGCGCCGCGAGTACCTCTCCTTCGCCCCGATCGTCATCGAGGACGACGTCTGGATCGGGACAGCTGCCGTGATCACGCAAGGGGTGACCGTCGGTGCCGGTGCGGTGGTCGCCGCGGGTGCGGTGGTCACGCGTGATGTTCCCGCCGGCGTCGTGGTCGCGGGAGTGCCCGCCCGGGTGATCAAGAAGATCGACTGAGCCCGGCCGGGCGGCGGCGCCCGCTGCGGGCAGACGATCACATCCCTGCGGGCGCGGGCCGGGCTGCCACCAAGACCCGGGGTCTCATCCTGTGGGGGAGAATGCGTCCATGAGAGACATCGTTTTCACGCGCCGGAGCGGCTGGATCCCGAACGTGATCCGCGTGGACGGTGAGTTGAAACTGATGCTCGGTGCCGGGGCCGACGCCAACCATGAGCCTCGCACGTTCACGTTCTCGATCAGGTAAGCCCATCTTGCGGTGATCCAGGACGACCTGGCCAGACACCTGCTGTTGTGGTCCGCGGTCCTGCCGCTGTGCGACGCCGCCGGAACCCGGGGCCGGCTCGACGAGGATGCTGCCGTCGCGCTCCTGGATCCGGTCCTCCTCTCCGCACCCGCGCACGTCGACGCGCTCTTCCAACGCATCCAGTGGGACCGGGGTCGGCTCATCGCCCACGGGGCTGACATCAATCTGCTCGAACGCGGTCAGGTCTGCGCGGCGATGCGCGGGGCGACCGAGACGTCCAACGGGAAACGAGCGCAGAAGTACCATGCGGACCGCCGTCGCGCCGAGCGCGGAACAGTACTCGGTCCGCTCGACTCCGCGATTCTGATGTACACGGGCCAGTACGTGCACGGCTCGACGGTTCCGAAGCGGATACCCGGTGCCGTCGACCCCGCGCTGCTGCCCGAGGTCATGCGGGTGATCGCCACCGCGGAACAAGCGTGCGCCGGGATGTGGATCGGCCGCGATCCACGGCGGGGGAAGCGCGCCACGGACAAGCGCGACTGGGGTCGGATGGAGGCGACGGTCGACGCGGCCGTGCGTCGTGCACACCCTGAACTCGTCGATGACGCGGTGCGTACCGTGAGCTTCCTGATGTGCTCGGAGGCCGCTGACCGCTCCAAGAATACGCCCATGGAGGATGACGAGAAAGCTGTCGGCGACCGCGCCGCCTTCGGCGGGAGTGCGAGAAGGGCGATCCTGTCGTTCACCGACGACAAGGGCCTTGAGAAGAAGTGGCTCCCGGACAATCCCCGCTCCGCCACCGCGGAGTTCTGGGAGTTCGTCGGCGACCGCTCTGCCGCCGACAACGAAGTTTTCACCATCGAGGACGAGGAGATGGGCGAAGGGATCCAGCTCCACTTCTACGCGGACTCCATCGCCCGGATCACGACGGTGCGCGAGGGAGTGGACGGGTCGGATCCGGAGTACCGGGTCGAGTACAGCCTGGTCGACGGGATCCGCGGGTACCGGAGCCTGGTGACCGCCTTCGTCCATGGCGGCTGCGCCGCGCTCGAACGGTGTGGCCCTTGGATGCCGGATGTCGCCGAGTTCGAGCGCGCGCGCCGCCGGCGCGACGCCGAGTAGTCCCAGCGGGAGCCCGCGCACGCTCCGCCGGAAGGGCCTGCGAACGTCAGCCTTGGCCAACTGTGTCTCGATGTCCGCGATGTACTCGCCGCAATCCACGTGCGGCGACGGAGCGGGCCGGGTCGCCAACCGGGGCGACGGGCTCCGGCCGTGGCCGCCTCCCGGAACTCCGCCGTGGCCCTGATGCACGGGGTGACGGCCAGAGGGGCTAGTTTGCTCGGATGAGCCTTCTCCATGATGTGGCCGAGCGCGATGGCTGGCTGTGCTGGGTGTGCGACGAACCGGTCGACCCCGACAAGTCGGTGAACGACCAGCAGGGCCCCAGTGTCGACAGCAGGACCGCCGACCGGAAGGCCAAGGTCGCCGAGCGACTCGCGCACCGCGGGTGCAACTCCCGCAAGGGCGCGGTCAAGGTGTCCATCGCCTGGCCGGACCGTCTGTACGTGGTCGAACCCGCGCCGCTGATCGCTGTGGCCTCCCGTCTGGAGCGCAAGGGGGGCCGCGAGATGGTGGGCCGCTGTCCGACCAGGCAGGACGCCCAAGAAGCGGCGGATTGGCTGGTGGACCGATTTTCCCGACTGGTACCCGGGCTGCCGGTGACCGCCGGCATCGAGTCGGGCGGTGGTCAGTTCCTCGTCGTCCTTACCGCCGGCCGTCGCTGACCGAGAATCACCACATCGGGCCGGCGTCGGGCTGTGCCGTCGCCCCGGATCGACCGGAACGCGTGCTACTCCCTACTGTGCGAGCAGGATCACCCTCTGGTCGATCGGCAGGCCCGGCCCCATCGGCGGGCGCTGGTATGGCTCAGCGGCATCGACCGCCGCCCAGGAAGACCGGTGGCGCTCCGGGACGGCGCGGTCCACTCCGGCCTGCCGCCGGCCAGGGCGGATAAGGTCGTGGACCGGGACCGGGTATGCGGTGAGGGCTGCGGCGGTGCGCCACCCGCACCTTCCGCGGTCCCGGCGGGCAGCACTCCTCGACGACGAGGAGTCGGCCCATCATGCGGCGGCGAACGCGGCGCCGGACCCGTACACGGTCCGCAGGCTTCTGCGGACGGACGGACGGTGGGCAGAGCCGCCGGTGTAGCCCCAGCAACCGACTGCCTCCTGCGCGCTGCGCGCTGCGCGAAGAACACGTTGTGGAACACCGACGCAACGAGGCGTCACTCCGCCGGTGTTCCGACAGCTGAGTGCGGCGCCCGGCCACCGCGAACCGGGCTCGCGCCTGCGGTGTCGATCCGGGAGCCCGCCTTGACGACCAGCCAGACAACCAGCGCGCAGGCCGCGAATCCGGATCCCAGGAGGCTGGAGCCCGTCCAGCCGTAGGTCGTGAAGGTCGCCGTGGTCGCCGTCGCGCCGAGGGCGGAGCCGAGCGAATAGAAGACCATGTAGCCGCCGATGACGCTGCTCAAGCGATCTGGATACGTAGCGGTGAGCACGTGTTGGTTGCTCACATGCACGGCCTGGACCGCGAAGTCGAGGGCGACGATTCCGATGATCAGGAGCCACAGGGACCACGGGAGCTGGGCAATCGCCGCCCAAGAAAGGACCAGGAGGGCGAGCGCGAGGCCGCTGACCGGGGTCGCGCGCCCGGCGTCCGCCCACCGTCCGGCACGCGCCGCGCCGAGCGCGCCGGCCAGGCCCGCGATGCCGAACAGCCCGATGTGCGTCTCGCTCAGCTGCCAGGGTCCGCCCGCCAGCGGCGTGGACAGCCCGCTCCACAGGGTTCCGAACGAGGCGAACAGGAAGAACGCGATGAGGCCGCGCGTCAGGAAGGTGCGCTGACCCAGCAGCCGGCCGAGCGAGCAGGCGGCCTCGCGGTACTTCGCGGGGGACGTCACACGCGGGTCCGGGGGCAGTGTGGCCGGCACCAGGGCTGCGAGCCCGAGGGAGAGCGCCGCGAGAACGACGTAGACGCTGCGCCAGCCCCACATGTCGGCGAACGCGCCGGTAGCGACCCGCGCACCCAGAATGCCGACCACGACGCCCGAGGTCACCACCCCGATGTTCCGTCCACGTTCGGCGGGAGGGGAGGCCGACGCCGCGTAGGCCACCGCGATCTGCACCACGACCGCGAACACCCCGGCCGTCGCGAGCCCCGCGAGCGCCTGCCACGCGGCCGACGACAAGGCCGTGAGCATCATGCCCGCCGAGGTGACCGCCAGTTGCACGGCGATGAGGCGGCGCCTGTCGGCCACATCGCCGAGTGGCACCAGCAGCAACAGGCCCGCCAGATAGCCGAGCTGACCGGTGGCCACGAACCAGCCGGTGAGCTGCGTCGGCACGCCGAGGTCGCGTCCCATCGGCTCCAGAACCGGCTGCGCGGCGTAGACGCTCGCCACAGCGACGCCGCACACCACCGCCAGCAGCACTCGATTCCCTGCGTTCATCGCGACCCCATTTAATCGGTAGCATTTTGCAACCGTTCGGACGGTACGGCATGATGGTTTCAATCTGCAACTCATTGGGAGGTGTCATGTCAGGCGCACCCCTGCGCACCCCGGACGCGCAATGGTCGGATCCCGACTGCCCCGTCGCCCGCACCCTCGACCTCGTCGGCGACCGATGGAGTCTTCTCGTCATCCGCGACGCGATGGACGGCGCGGCCTCGTTCACCGAGTTCCAGCGGCGGACCGGCATCGCGCGCAACATCCTCACCGACCGCCTCCGCAAGCTCCTCGCCCACGGAGTCCTCGTCCAGCGCACCGCACCGTCGGGCCGCCGCCAGGGGTACGCCCTCACCGACGCCGGCCGCGCCCTGTTCCCGGTCATCCTCACGCTGCGTCAATGGGGCGAGCAGCACGCCTTCGCGCCGGGAGAGCCCCACTCCGTCCTGGTCGACCGGCACGGCAACCCCGTGCCGGACCTCACGCCGGCCGGCGTGGACGGCGCCCTCCTGGACAGCGACACCACTCACGTACAGAAGACCCCATAGGCATCAACAGGCTCGCGCACGGCGGGTGGTCACCCCGCACCGGATTGCCGTTGTCATGACCCTTGCAAGAAGGGGAGTGGCGCGCTCCAATGGACGCGACTCAATGGAAAGGAAACTTTCCTAATAGAGCTGGCCCTCCCAGCTGAGCTGTGTCCGTACGCCCCTCCACGATGCCCTTGTGCGTTCGGCGTCCGGCATGTCGCAAGAGATCGGAGAACCCGTGCGCATGCGCATGCCCCACCGCATTTCCCGGCGCGTTTCCCGTTCGGAACGACCACCCCGCCCCGCGCACCGCCGGCGTCGCACCGGCGTGCGGATCGCCCTGGCCATGGCGCTGACCGCGATCCCCGCCGTGGTCGCCCTCAACACCGGACAGGCGGCCGTGGCCTCCGGCCTCGACGATCCGGTGAAAAAGGAAATCGCCATGCAGATCGTCTCGACGGCCGAGAACTCCTCGCTCCAGTGGCGCGAGCAGTTCGACTACATCGAGGACATCGGCGACGGGCGCGGCTACACGGCCGGCATCATCGGCTTCTGCTCCGGTACGCACGACATGCTCGAACTCGTCGAGTACTACACGGACAAGGTGCCGGACAATCCGCTGGCCGAGTACCTCCCGGCGCTCCGCGCGGTCGACGGGAGCGACTCCCACGAGGGCCTGGACCCCGGCTTCACGACCGCGTGGGAGCAGGCCGCGGCGACCCCCGAGTTCCGGGCGGCGCAGGAACACGAGCGTGACCGCGTCTACTTCGGCCCCTCCGTGTCCCGGGCGAAGAGCGACGGGCTGCGGGTGCTCGGACAGTTCGCCTACTACGACGCCATCGTCATGCACGGGCAGTCGGGCTTCGACAGCATCCGTGCCGAGGCCAGGGCCGACGCCCGCACCCCCGCCGAGGGGGGTGACGAAACCCGGTACCTCGACGCCTTCCTCGACGCCCGTGTCGTGGAGATGAAGAAGGAGGCGGCGCACGAGGACACCAGCCGGGTCGATACCGCCCAGCGCGTGTTCCTGAGGAACGGCAACCTCGACCTCGACACCCCGCTGGCCTGGGCCGTCTACGGCGAGGACTTCCGTATCGACAGCGACCCCCGGCCCGGCCCGGAACCGACGGGCCCATCCGGCGCCGAGACACTGATATCGCGCGGCAAGCCCGCCACCGCCTCGTCGTCCGAAACCTCCGCCCTGGCGCCCGGCAAGGCCGTCGACGGCGTCGCGACGACCCGCTGGGCCAGCGCCGAAGGGGCGGACCCGCAGTGGCTCCGCGTCGACCTCGGCGAAGGGGCGTCCGTCTCCCGCGTCGAGCTCACCTGGGAGGCCGCGTACGCGAAGCAGTACCGGCTGGAGATCTCGGCCGACGGCACGAACTGGACCCGACTCGCCGCGGAGACGGCGGGCGACGGCGGGACCGACACCTGGACCGGTCTGACCGGCAAGGGCCGCTATCTGCGCGTGTACGGCACCGCACGCGGCACCTCGTACGGCTACTCCCTGTGGGAGGCCGACGTGTACGGCAGCGTCGGGGGAACCACCCCCACCGACCCGCCCCCGAAGGGCGCGTTCACCGTGGTCGGCGCCGGCGACATCGCCGACCAGTGCGACAAGAGCGATCCGGGATGCCAGCACTTCAAGACCGCCGCACGCGCCATGGCGATCGACCCGGCCTTCTACATCACCATGGGCGACAACCAGTACGACGACGCCCACATCGAGGACTTCCGCGCCTACTACGACAAGTCCTGGGGCCAGTTCAAGGACAAGACCCACCCCGTGCCCGGCAACCACGAGGCGTACGACGACTGGAACAACCAGGACGAGGTCGCCTACCGGCAGTACTTCGGTGACCGAGCCACTCCCCAGGGCAAGATGTGGTACAGCTACGACTACGGCAACTGGCACTTCGTCGCCCTCAACTCCAACCGGTTCGACGAGCGCGAACAGCTCGACTGGCTCAAGGCCGACCTCGCCAAGAACAGCAAGAAGTGCGTCGCCGCGTACTTCCACCACCCGCTGTTCAGCTCCGGAAGCCACGGCAACGACCCCGTGAGCAAGCCGATCTGGTCCATGCTGCAGGCAGCCGGCACCGAGCTGGTGCGGAGCGGCCACGACCACCACTACGAGCGTTTCGCCCCCCAGAGCCCGGACGGACGGGCAGACCCGAACGGCATCGTCGAGATCCTCGGCCGTATGGGTGGCAAGGACCTGTACGGCCAGGGTGACACCGTGCAGAAGAACAGCCAGAAGCGCATCTGGGACAAGTTCGGCGTGATGCAGCTCGACTTCACCGACACGACCTTCACCTCGAAGTTCGTCGGTACCGACGGAGCGGTCCTGGACACCGGCCCGACGTACAGCTGCCACTGATCCGCGCGCCTGTCACCGACCCCCACACCGTCCGTCGTGGTCCGGTCGCCGTGCTCCGGCGGCCGGCCACGCCCGGGCGGGCGAACCCGCCCGGAGCACCGGTTGTGCAGCCGGAGCTCCGGGCACCGCGTACCAGGAGCGTCTGTATGTACCTTGCCGTCGGCAGGAACCGTCCACCGGACGGAACCGCCCCCGACCGGACCCCCTCAGCCGTACGGCCCGCCGGCCGAAGGCGTCTCACCGGCACCGTCGTCGCGCTCGGCGCGGTCAGCCTCGTCACCGACATCTCGTCCGAGATGGTCACCGCCGTACTCCCCCTCTACCTGGTCCTGGGCCTCGGACTCAGCCCACTCCAGTTCGGCTTCCTCGACGGCCTCTACAACGGTGTCACCGCCTTCGTCAGGCTCGCCGGCGGGCACGCCGCCGACCGCTGGCAGCGGCACAAGCTCGTCGCCGGAAGCGGCTACGCGCTGTCCACCGTCTGCAAACTCGGGCTGCTCCTCGCGGGCGGTTCCACCCCCACCCTCTCCGCAGCACTCGCCGCGGACCGGGTCGGCAAAGGCGTGCGGACAGCGCCGCGCGACGCCTTGATCTCCCTGAGCTGCGACGAGCGGGACCTCGGCCGCGCCTTCGGTGTGCACCGGGCCATGGACACCACGGGCGCCATGCTCGGACCGCTCGTCGCCTTCGCCGTGCTGTGGGCGACCGTCGACGCCTACGACGCCGTCTTCGTCGTCAGCTTCTGCTTCGGCCTGCTGGGGGTACTGATCCTCTTCGCGTTCGTCCCCGGCCGCGAGGCCGGACCGGCGCGCCCGCCGGGCAGGGCCGCGGCCACCCTGCGGGAAACCCTGCGGCTCTTCCATGTCCCCGCCTTGCGCCGGATCCTTCTCGCGGCCACGGCGCTCGGCGGCCCGGTCGTGCCGGCGGACCGGCGCGCGGGCGGGATGGCGCTGTTGCAGACCGGCCAGAGTCTGGGCCGCCTGTTCGCGTCCGTCGGGTTCGGAGCCGTTTGGACGCTGTGGGGCATGGACAACGCCCTCGTCCTGGCCGTCGCAGCACTCGGCGCCGTACTCGTCCTCTCCTGTGTCCTCCTGCCGGCCGCGCCCACGCCCGCCCCCGTACCCGTCACCGCCCCGGAGCCCTCATGACCCTGCCTCCTCTCTCCCTGCGCGCCCGGATCATCGCGCTCACGGCGGCCACCGCCGTACTGGCGACCGTCGCCGTCGGTTACACGGTCGCGGCAGCGGACGGCGACGACCGGTCGCGGGAGCCCGTCGCCGCTCCGGGCCTCACACTCGACTACGCGCCCGGCCTCTACCACGCGGCGCGGAAGGGCAACGTGTTCTCGGCGCCGTACAGCTCCTCCGGTACGGGAGCGGCCGACGGGGCGCGCAGCAGGAACACCGGGCTGTCGTGCGACCGCTTCCACGCGAGCGGGCGGTCGGCCGTCTGTATCGCGAGCCACCCCGGCATCTCGCAGAAGACGAAGGTGAGCGTCCTCGACCGCAAGCTGGCCACCCGTAGGACCGTCGTGGTCGGCGGCATCCCCAATCGGGCGCGGGTCTCTCCTTCGGGCCGGATGGTCGCCTGGACGCTGTTCGTCAGCGGCGACTCGTACGCCTCGTCCTCCTTCTCGACGCGGAGCGGCATCCTCGACACCCGGACCGGCTATCTGGTCAAGAACGTGGAAACCCTCCAGCTCTACCTGGAAGGTCGGCGCTACCACGCGCCGGACGTGAACTACTGGGGCATCACCTTCGCGGACGACGACAACCGCTTCTACGCGACGGTGGCCACCAAGGGGAAGACGTACCTCGTCGAGGGCGACATCAAGACGTGGAAGGCCCGCACACTCCGCCGGAACGCCGAATGCCCGTCGCTCTCGCCCGACGGCACCCGGATCGCCTTCAAGAAAAGGGTCCGCGAGGGCACCCAGAACCCGTGGCGACTGTACGTACTGGACCTCAGGACCATGCGTGAGACTCCCGTCGCCGAGACCCGCAGCGTCGACGACCAGGCGGCATGGCTGGACGACTCGACCCTCGCGTACGCTCTTCCGGGCCGGGCCAAGGGCACCTCGGACATCTGGACCGTCCCCGCCGACGCCTCGGCCACCGGGCCGAGCCTCCTCCTGCGCGACGCCTCGTCACCTTCCATGGTCGTGGCGGGCGGCTGATCGGGGACAGCCCCGGGCCGGGGGCGTCGCGCGCCGGTGCGGGTCAGTCCCGCAGCGGCAGCAGCCGGGGCACGGCTCTGACATAGACGACCATGCCGATCACCTCGACCAGGGTCTGGGTGACCACGACCACGGCGGCGACGGCCAGCGTGTCCGGCAGCGCCAGGGCGAGGGGCAGGACGACCAGGGAGTTACGGGTCGCGCCCGTGAACACGATCGCCCGACCGGCCGGGGCTTCCAGGCCGAACAGGCGGGCGACACCGAGCCCGGCGAACGCCATCACGACGAGGAAGAGCACGTAGAACGGCACGACACGGCCCACGTCCCCGAGGCTGCCGGCGTCGCCGAGCTTCGGTACCTGGGAGGCGACCACGGTGAGCAGGACGGCGGCCATCAGCGGCACCATGGTCGCGCCCATCGCGTCGGCGGTCCGCTGCCCGGCCGGGCGGCGTGCGGCCCACTCCTGGGTGAGCCAGGCCAGCGTGAGCGGGATGACGATCAGCACGGCGAACGCCTCGATGAACGGTCCCGCCTCCACCACGTCGGCCAGGTCCGGGCCCATGAACAGGAACAGATAGACCGGCAGCAGCACCATCTGGGCCAGCAGCAGCAACGGAGTGGCGGCGAGCAGACGTTCGCTGCTGCCGCCGGCGAGCCCGCTGAAGACGATCACGTAGTCGATGCACGGGGCCAGGAGGACCAGCAGCACGCCGAGGCGGACCGCCCGGTCGTCCGGAAGGAAGGTGAACATCGCGGCGACCACCAGCGGCACCACGACGAAGTTCACCACCAGCGTCGCGGCCAGGAAGCGGCCCGCCCGCACCGAGCGGACCAGCTCGGCGGCGGGCACTTGCAGGAACGTCACGTACAGCAGGGCGGCCAGCACCGGATTGATCGCGTGCTCCAGGCCCGGCCCCGCACCGGGCGCGGCCCGGCCCACCAGGCCCCCGACGGCCAGGGCGCCCACATAGACGGCGACCTGGTGGCGTTCCATGGCGGCGACCACGTACGAACTCCTTGCACAGGGGGAAGAGAACAGAGGGAAGAGAACAGGGGGAAGAAGACAGGGAAAGAGGGGCGGTGGCCCGGCGGGCCTTCCACCCGATGAGTTCTCCCACCGGACGCAGTCTGTACCTATGTCCATCGACCGGACTCGCCCAGGAGAGCATCATGACCGCTACCTACACCTTCGACGTGTTTTCCAGCCTCGACGGTTTCGGCTCCTACAACGGTGACGGCGACTGGGGCGGCTACTGGGGCAAGCAGGGACCCGAGCTGCTCGAACACCGGCTGTCGCTGTACGGCGAGGAGCAGCGAATGGTCTTCGGGGCCCACACCTATCGGGAATTCGTGCGGCTGCTGGGCCCGAGCACGAAGGAGTCCGGCGTGGGTGACGCGTGGGTCACGCGGATGAGGAGCCTGCCGACGACGGTGGTGTCGACCACGCTCGAGGAGCCCCTCGACTGGCCGGACGCGACCGTCGCGAACGGCGATGCCGTCGACGTCGTCGCCCGTCTCAAGGAAGAGTCCGATGTGCCGTTGCGCTCGCACGGCAGCCTGTCGATGAACCGGGCGCTGATGGCCGCCGGCCTGGTCGACCGCGTCCAAGTGACGCTCTTCCCTGTCATCACCGGTCGGACCGGTACGGAACCGGTCCTGCGGGGTGCGGCCGACTTCGACCTCGAACTGATCGGGAGCCGGACACTCGACGGCCGTACCCAGGAGCTCACCTACCGGCCCACCCCGCACTGACCCGCGCGAACCCGCACCGGTTCGTGCAGGGTCGCTCGCCCGCCGTCCAGCCGCTGATCACAGCATCAGGAGCGGGACCAGCGGGTGCCCCCTGCCGCGCCGGGCGGGTGCGTCCGCGTCGCTCCCGGCCCGTGCCGGTGGTCCCGTTCCCCGCCTCGGCCGTCGCCGTCGCCGTCGCCGTCGCCGTCGCCGTCGCTGCGATCGTGCGGGTCCCCCGACTCCGCGAGTATCTCGCCGATCTTGGCGTCGGGACGCTCGGTACGCGTCACCTCGATGTGCTCGGCGAGGTCGGCGGCCGAGCGTGGCGGGAAATTCTGAATGATGGTTCACTTCATTCATGGCCTACCGCAAGACACCGGCCGAGCTCCGTCGGCTCGAAGCCGCCCGGGATCATCTCGTCGCCCGCGCCACCGAGGTCGTGGCGGAGATCGGCTGGGCGCAGGCGTCCGTGACCGCTGTCGCCGACGCGGCCGGGATCGCCGCCGGCTCGGTCTACCAGCACTTCTCGTCCAAGTCCGCGCTGGCCGTGGAGGTCTTCCGGCGCGCCGCACAGCGCGAGGTGGACGTACTGGGTGAGGTGCTGGAGGGCGACGGCGACCCCGCGGAGCGGTTGCGCCGGGGGGTGGAGGTGTTCGCCCGCCGCGCCCTGGAGAACCACGGTCTGGCGTACGCGCTGCTCGCGGCGCCGGCCGAGCCCGCGGTCGGCGCGGAGCGTCTCGACTTCAGGCGCCGCTACCGGGCGCTGTTCGCCGCGGTGATCGGCGAGGGGGTCACCGCGGGCCTGCTGCCGGACCAGGACGCGGAGATCACCGCCGCGGCGCTCACCGGCGCCATCGGCGAGGTCCTCGTGTACCCGCTGAGCACCTCGACCGCGTACGACACGGACCGGCTCGTCACTCGCCTCACCGCCGTGGCCCTGCGCTGTGCGGGTGCGGCCCGTGACCATTCCGCGCCCCCCTGACCCGGGCCGCGCCCCTTCGTCCCCGTGCTCCGTGTGCCGCAACCCGCCGTCCCGTCTCCCGGAGGAGAACCGATGCCCACGCCCACCGCACCGCGCAGCAACCCGACCGCCGTGACGCACGAGGTGACGAACCAGCCGCCTCCGCTCACCGGTCACGACGCCGCCGACGACGCGGTGCTGCTCGAAGGGATACGCCGCGAGGGCGCCGCATGGCACCTGGACGAGCTGCACCGCTTCGGCCGCTACGTCGGCAGCGAGGAGGCGCAGCACTGGGCCGACCAGGCCAACCGCCACGAGCCGGAGCTGCGTACCCACGACCGCTTCGGCCACCGGATCGACGAGGTCGAGTTCCACCCCGCCTACCACTGTCTGATGGACGCCTCGGTGCGGGCGGGGCTGGCGGGCGCCGCCTGGGCCGACGTACGCCCCGGGGCCCATGTCGCCCGCGCCGGCGGCTTCATGCTGGCCACGATGCTGGAGCAGGGCCACCTGTGCCCGGTCTCGATGACGTACGCCGTCGTCCCGGCGCTGCGCCGCTCCCCCGACCTCGCCAAGACGTACGAACCGCTCCTGACCAGCCGTGTGTACGAGCCCCGGCTGAGCGCCCCCGCCGCCAAGCGCGGCCTGCTCGCCGGCATGGGGATGACGGAGAAGCAGGGCGGCACCGATGTGCGCGCCAACACCACGGCCGCGGCCGAGCAGGCCGACGGCACCTGGCGGCTGCGCGGGCACAAGTGGTTCACCAGCGCGCCGATGAACGATCTCTTCCTGGTGCTCGCCCAGTCGCCCGGCGGACTGTCGTGCTTCCTGGTGCCGCGCGTGCTGCCGGACGGAAGCCGGAACACGTTCCGCATCCAGCGGCTCAAGGACAAGCTCGGCAACCGCTCCAACGCTTCCAGCGAGCCCGAGTTCGACGACACCGTGGCCTGGCTCGTGGGTGACGAGGGCAAGGGCGTGCGCACCATCATCGACATGGTGACGATGACCCGGCTCGACTGTGTGCTCGGTTCCGCCGCCGGCACCCGTGCCGCGCTCGCGCAGGCGGCCCACCACGCGCGCCACCGCTCGGTGTTCGGCGCCCGGCTGATCGACCAGCCCCTGATGCGCAATGTCCTGGCGGACCTGTCCCTGGAGTCCGAGGCCGCCACGACCCTGGCCCTGCGCCTGGCGGGGGCCGCCGACCGCGCCCACCGGGGCGACGACGGGGAACGTGCCTTCCTGCGCCTGGCCACGGCCATCGGCAAGTACTGGGTGTGCAAGCGGCAGCCCGTGGCGGTGGCCGAGGCGCTGGAGTGCCTCGGCGGCAACGGGTACGACGAGGCGTCCGGCATGCCGCGGCTGTACCGCGAGGCCCCGCTCAACGGCATCTGGGAGGGCTCCGGCAATGTCAACGCCCTCGACATGCTGCGGGCGTTGACGCGGGAGCCCGCGTCGCTGGAGGCCTTGCACGCCGAGATCGAGGCGGCGGCCGGCGCGGACGCGCGCCTCGACGCGGCCTGGCGGGAGCTGCGGGCCGAGCTGGCGCGCACGCAGGACGCGCAGCTCCGGGCCCGCCGGGTCGTCGAACGGGCCGCTCTCGTGCTCCAGGGCTCACTGCTGGTGCGCCACGCACCGGCGGCGGTGGCCGACGCGTTCTGCGCGTCCCGCCTCGCCGGGGACCAGGGGCTCGCCTTCGGCACGCTTCCCGCGGGCACGGACTTCGCGGCGCTGCTGGGGCGGCTGCCCGCCTGACGGGGATCGGGCGGGGCGGCGGAGACCTCGCCTCCGCCCGCCGTACGGGCCGTGCCGACGACCCGCTGTCGTTCCGTCAGGGGGCATCGTGTGCGTGGCGGAGGTAGGCGTCCAGCTCGGCGGCCCCGGCCAGCATCGCCCTCCCCCGCGCGGCCAGCCGGGCGTGCCAGTCGCGCAGGGCGGCCGCCAGCGGCTCCAGACCGCCGGCCGCCCGGACCTGGGCGATCAACGGTGCGATCTGCTCAAGACGGTAGCCGCCCCGCCTGAGCTGGTGGGCCAGTCCGGCGTCCCGTACGTCGGCCTCGGCGTACACCCGGTAGCCGGTCCTCGGGTCGCGGCGCGGGGTCACGAGTCCGGCGCGCTCCCACTTCCGCAGCGTGGCGGGCCTGATTCCCAGCTGCCTGGCCAGCGGTCCCACGAACATCCCGCCGGGGCTCGCCGCGTCGTCGGGTGCGGGGGTGACGCCGGGCCCCAGATCGCCGAGGGCCCGCTCGACCGCTTGCAGAGTGCGCCGGTCCTCCAGGAGCTGGGCATGGCTCTCGTCGACGATGCGGAACGCCTCCTCCTGATCGTCGCGGTTCACCGCCCGCATGATCGACGCAGCGGTCCCGTGCCCGTGTCCGGGAACCAGCGCGAGGAACGCCGCGAGGGCGTGCGCGTGCAGCGGCGCGTAGGTGCGGTAGCCGTGGGGGGTGCGCCCGGCGGCCGGGAGGATCCCCGCCGCCTCGTAGTTCCTGACGGCCTGCGTCGACAATCCGTGCCGACGGGCCAGATCGACGGGCCGGAGTCGTCCTCGTGTTTGAGGGTTCTGCCTCATACGCCCCAAGGTATCGCGTAAAAGCTTCAACCGAGGGTTCAACGATACGGTTGAAGCCATGGCCAACGACATCAAGGACATCGCCCACGCCGTCGACGCGGCTTCCGTCATGAGGCTGTTCGCCTCCCCGCCCCGCGTGCTGACTCTGGGCGAGCCCACCCACGGGGTGGACGCCCCTCTCCTTCTGCGCAACGCGCTCTTCCGGCAGCTCGTCGAACGGGAGGGCTACCGCACCATCACCATCGAGAGCGACTGCTTGGCGGGACTGCTGGTGGACGACTACGTGACGACGGGCGCGGGCACGCTCGACGAGGCGATGGAGCGGGGGTTCGGCCACGGACTGGGCGAGTCGACGGCCAATCGTGAACTGGTGGGCTGGATGCGGGCGTTCAACGACGGCCGGCCCGCGTCCGACCGGGTCCGCTTCGCCGGCTTCGACGGTCCGCTGGAGATGGCGTACGCGGCGAGCCCGCGCGAGGCCCTCACGTCGCTCCACCGCGTTCTGGCCGCCCACGTGGGCCCGGGCCTGCTCCCCTGCACGGCCGGAACGCTCGACCGCCTCCTCGGTTCGGACGACCGGTGGACCGACCCGGCGGCGATGCTGGATCCGTCCGCGTCCTTCGGACGGTCGGCCGAGGCCGGGAAGCTGCGCCTGCTCGCCGATGACCTGGGCGCGCTGCTCGACGCGTGGACGCCGCACCTGATCGCGGTGACCTCGCGGGACGCGTTCGACCGGGCGCTGCTGTACGCACGGGCCGCCTCGGGGCTGCTGCGGTACCACTTCTGGATGGCGGACACGTCACCGAGCCGGCTGTCACGGCTGACGGGCCTGCGGGATCAGATGATGGCCGGCAATCTCCTCGCGCTCGCCGAGCGGGGGCCGGTTCTGGTGCACGCCCACAACAGCCATCTCCAGCGGGACATGAGCTCGATGCGGATGGGGGGCCGACGGCTGGAGTGGTGGAGCGCGGGCGCCGTCGTCGGTGCCCGCCTGGGCGAGGAGTACGGCTTCCTGGCCACCGCCTTCGGCACGATGAGGCACCAGGGGGTCGACGTTCCGCCGCCGGACACCCTCGAAGGAACCCTGTACGCGCTCCCGGAGGAGTCCTGCCTGGTGGGCGCCTCCGAACTGGCCGCCGTCCTCGGCGCCACGGGCTGCGCCCGGCGGACGTCCCCGTACTTCGGGTACGCCCCGCTCGACCCGGCGCACCTGGCCCGTATCGACGGAGTCGTGTTCATGAAGGACATTCCGGAGGACTGAAGACGCTCGTGACACGCACCGGAGATGCCCTCATCCCCTACTCCGCACGTCCGGACGAGTGAATTCGACGTCAGGTCAGGAATAGTTGGGCCCGGCCATGGTTGATCACACCATGACTTCTGAGATTTCCGGAACGGGCAGGGCATTCGGGCGTGTGGGGATCTGGAGCGGCGCCCTGCACGCTTCACGGGTGGACGACGCGGGCGGGAAGGCGATCGCGGAGGCGCTGGCCGAGCTCGAAGCACTGGGGTACGGCACCGTCTGGATCGGGGGCAGCCCGACGCCCGAGGACGCGGCGGCCGTCGTGGCCGCCACCCGGTCGATCACGGTGGCCACGGGCATCCTGTCCATCTGGAACCACACGGCCGAGGAGGCGGCGGCCGCGATCGCGGCGATCGATCCGGGGGCGCGCGGTCGCTTCGTCCTCGGTCTGGGCGTCAGCCACGGTCCGATGGTGCCGCAGTACGCGAAGCCGTACAGCGCGATGGTTTCCTACCTCGACGCGCTGGACGCCGCCGAACCGTCCGTGGGCTCCGGTCATCGGGTCCTGGCGGCGCTCGGTCCGAAGATGCTGAAGCTCGCGGCCGGCCGGTCGCTGGGGGCGCACCCCTACCTCGTCACCACCGAGCACACCGCGGAGGCCCGTGAGGCGCTCGGCCCCGACGCGCTGCTCGCCCCGGAGTTGACCGTGGTGCTGGACACCGACCTCGACCGGGCCCGCACCACCGCGCGGACGATGCTGGAAATGTATCTGCGGTTGCCCAACTACACCGACAATCTGCTGCGTCTGGGGTTCACGGAAGGCGACTTCGACGGCGGCGGCAGCGTCCGTCTGCTCGACGCCCTCTTCGCGCTGGGCGACGCCGGGCAGGTGAGGCGCCGGACCCGGGAGTACCTCGACGCCGGCGCCGACCATGTCGCGTTGCAGGTGCTCACCGCCGAGGAGGGCGGCGCCGGCCTGCCGCGTGCCGCATGGCGTCAGCTGGCCGAGGCTTTCGGCGACGAGCTCTGACGGGCGCGGACCCGGTCCGTCAACACGTCGCACTCATCGTCCCGTTCGGGTGATGTGCGGCGTGTCGGGAGGATCCCGGGGCGGCTCTGGGCAGCCTTCGTGCGACCGATCATGGAGGGGGAGTCGTGGGAGTGGCACGTGAGTACGGGCGCACCATCAGTGAGGGTCCGACACCGGCCGATGCGGCGGGAGCGCCCGCCCTGCCCTATCCGAGCGGCTGGTCCGCCCTGGCCTTCTCGCACGAGCTGCGGCCCGGCACCGTGCTCACCCGACCGCTCGCGGGGCGCGACGTCGTCCTGTACCGCACCGGCACGGGGGCGCTCCGCGCCGTCCGTCCGTACTGCCCGCACCTGGGGGCCCATCTCGGTCTGGCGAAGGTCGAGGGGGAGGACCTCACGTGCCCCTTCCACTTCTTCTCGTTCGGCCCCGACGGCACCTGTGTGCGCACGGGGTACGGCACGCCGCCGCCGCGGTCCCCGCTGACGCAGCTGCCCGTCCAGGAGGTGAACGGGGGTGTCTTCGTCTGGCGGCACCACGACGGCCGGGATCCGGACTGGTCCATCCCGCAGTGGCACGAGATCGGGCACAGGCCCGCGCGTACGGCTGCCTGGGAGTTGGCCGGCAACGTCCAGGAGGTCATCGAGAACTCGGTCGACCTCGGGCACTTCGCCACCCTGCACGGCTGGGCGAAGGCCGAGATCGACGGCCCCGTGGCGTACGACGACGCGACGTTCCATGTCGCCATGCGGGCCCACGAGTCGGCGCCGCTCATGGGCGACTTCACCGTCGACGTGAAGGTGGACGGCTATGGGCTCGGCTGCCTGCACGCCGACGTCCACACGCCCCGCTTCGGGCTGCGGATGTGCACGATGGTGATGCCGACGGCCATCGGGCCCAACCGGATGCAGTTCCGCCAGCTGAACCGCATCGCCTTCGACGAGCCGGGCCGGCTGCCGCCCGGGCTCGCCCGGATCGTCAGCCGTACCGCGGCGCGGCTCCTGGATCGCCCCGTCTTCCGGTCCAGTTGCGAGTTCACCGCCGCCGATTTCCCGATCTGGCACCACAAGCAGTATCAGCAGCCACCCCGGCTGGCTTCCGGCGACGGACCGATCGGCCCGTTCCGGCGCTGGGCCAAGCGGTTCTATCCGGAGACGCCGGGCAGGGGTGCGTTGTCCCTCCCCCACCGCAGCGAGGGCGAGGACAGCGCCGTTCTCTCCTGACGTGACCTGAGTGCCGACCTGAGCCCGTCCGGCTCCGCCCACGCGCCTCGCCCCGTCCTTCCCGATCCCTCGCTCCGTCCTTCCCGATCCCTCGCTCCGGCGTTTCCGCGCCCCTTTGACCCGGCGTTTCCGCGCCCCTTGCCCCGGCCTGCGCGTGCCCCTTCCCGGGCACCGCGGACGCCGGGGCTCCGCACTTCGGGCGCCATTCGGACGGGAGTCACGGTAAAGCGGGCAGCCCCGACGACCGGACCGGCGACCGCCCTGGGCCTGACCAGCACCGTCACACTCGGGAAACGGGCACGATCGGGCTGAGGGGATCTGGTGAAGCGGCTGGTAGTCGCCCCAGGGCTGCTTGTACAAACGACACATGAGCCCGAACGGACAGACGGGCTCCGCCCGTAACGGGCCCAGTAGCGACCAGGGAAGTGCGCCGTGGACACCGAGGAACGCCGTCGGGGAATTCTGGACACGGCACGGCGGGAGGGGGCGGTCGGGGTGAACGCCCTCTCGGACCTGTTCAAGGTGGCCAAGGAGACCGTCCGCCGCGATCTGCATGTGCTGGAGGAGCACGGACTCGTCCGCCGGACCCACGGCGGCGCCTACCCGGTGGAGTCGGCCGGCTTCGAGACCACGCTCGCCGTCCGCACCACGCGCAACGTTCCGCAGAAGTCGCGGATCGCGACCGCCGCCGCCGATCTGCTCGGCGACGCCGAGACGGTCTTCGTCGACGAGGGCTTCACCCCGCAGCTCATCGCCGAGGCACTCCCCCAGGACCGGCCGCTGACCGTGGTCACCGCTTCCCTGGCCGTCGCCACCTCCCTCGCCGGGGCCGAGAAGACCTCTGTGCTGCTGCTGGGTGGCCGGGTACGCGGCTCGACGATGGCGACCGTCGACCACTGGGCCTCCCGGATGCTCGCGGACTTCGTCATCGACCTCGCGTATCTCGGAGCCAACGGCATCTCCCGCGAGTACGGCCTCACCACCCCGGATCCCGCCGTCGCCGAGGTGAAGGCGCAGGCGCTGCGCAGCTCGCGGCGCAGGGTCTTCGCCGGGATCCACAGCAAGTTCGGGGCGGTGAGCTTCTGCCGGTTCGCCGGGGTCGGCGACTTTGAAGCGATCGTCACCGACGCGGGGCTCTCCTCGGCCGAGGCTCAGCGCTACTCCCTCCTGGGACCCCAGGTCATCCGCGTCTGACCGGCCCCGTCAGCCCGGCCGACCGCCCCTGTCCGACCCGGCCCACCCCCACCGGCCCACCCGCCCGCCGTACCGCCGACCGCATGGCTCCCGTACCCGCAAGCGCACCCGCACCCCGCATCACCGCTCCCTCGCACCGCCGGGGCCTGGTTCGCCATGCCCTCAACGACCCGATCACCGAGCCGCTACGACTGATCAGGAGCCCCCATGCCCCATCCAGGACGCCGCAGCCGACCATCTGTACGCGGTCGGGCCTGCGCCATGACCGCCGCACTGGCCCTGCTCGCCACCGGCTGCGCCGGAGCGGGCGGGACCTCCTTCGGGGGCGGCGACGCGCTGAACGTACTGATGGTGAACAACCCGCAGATGGTCGAACTGCAGAAGCTGACCGCGAAGCACTTCACGAAGGAGACCGGCATCAAGGTCCACTTCACGGTGCTGCCCGAGAACGACGTACGCGACAAGATCAGCCAGGACTTCTCCAACCAGGCCGGTCAGTACGACGTCGCCACCATCAGCAACTTCGAGCTGCCGTTCTTCGCGAAGAACGGCTGGCTGCACCCCCTCGACGACTACGCGAAAGCCGACACCGCCTTCGATCAGGAGGACATCCTCCAGCCTCTGCGGGAGTCGCTGACCGCCGAGGACGGCAAGCTCTACGCCCAGCCCTTCTACGGTGAGTCGTCCTTCCTGATGTACCGCAAGGACGTCTTCGAGGAGCAGGGCCTCACCATGCCCGAGAAGCCGACCTGGGAACAGGTGGCGAAGCTCGCCGAGCGGACGGACGGGGCCGAGCGCGGGATGAAGGGCATCTGTCTGCGCGGGCTCCCGGGCTGGGGCGAGGTCATCGCCCCGCTCACCACGGTCGTCAACACGATGGGCGGCACCTGGTTCACCGAGGACTGGGAACCACGTCTGACCGCACCGGAGTTCAAGAAGGCGACCAAGTTCTACGTCGATCTGGTGCGCGAGCACGGGGAGCTCGGCGCCCCGCAGTCCGGGTACGCCGAGTGCCTGAACAACATGACCCAGGGCAAGACCGCCATGTGGTACGACGCCACGGCGGGCGCCGGGTCCCTGGAGGCGAAGGGCTCCCCGGTGAAGGGGAAGATCGGGTACGTTCCCGCCCCGGTGGAGCAGACCAAGAGCTCGGGCTGGCTCTACACCTGGGCCTGGGGTCTGCAGAAGGCGTCCAAGAAGGCGGACGACGCCTGGAAGTTCGTGTCCTGGGCCTCCAGCAAGGAGTACGAGGAGCTCGTCGGGGCCACCAGCGGCTGGTCCAACGTGCCCGCAGGCAAACGGGCCTCCACCTACGCCAACCCCGACTACCGTGCGGAGGCGGGCGCGTTCGCGGACGTCACCGAGCGGGCCATCTCCGAGGCCGATCCGAAGAATCCGGGCACCCAGCCCCGCCCGACGGCGGGCATCCAGTTCGTCGGCGTACCGGAGTTCACCGACCTGGGCACCCGGGTGGCACAGGAGATCAGTGCCGCCATCGCGGGCCGCCAGTCGGTGGACGCCGCACTCGCCGCCTCCCAGAAGCTGGCCGAGAAGGTCGCGGAGGAGTACCGATGACCGTCACCGCAACCAGAGAGACCACGCCGTCCCCGCAGGCTCCAGCCAAGAAGCCGGGCGGCAGCAGGCGGCGGGCCTGGGCGACCCGCGCTCCCCTGCTGCCGGCGCTGGTCTTCCTGATCGCCGTCACCCAACTGCCCTTCGTGGCAACGCTGGTGATCTCGCTCTTCGACTGGAACTCCCTCAAGCCGGAGAAGCGCCACTTCACCGGGCTCTCCAACTATGCCTCCGTCTTCACCGACGAGGCGTTGCGCGAATCGGTCGTGACGACCGTCGTCCTCACCGCGTCCGTCGTGATCGTCAGCGTCGTGCTGGGGCTCCTCTTCGCCCTGCTGCTGGACCGCGCCTTCTTCGGCCGGGGGTTCGTGCGCACCCTGCTGATCACCCCGTTCCTGCTGGTGCCGGTCTCGGCCGCGCTGCTGTGGAAGCACGCGCTCTACAACCCCGAGTACGGGCTGTTCAACGGGGCGCTCACCTGGTTCGGCGAGCTGTTCGGCATCGAGTCGATCGCGCAGCCCGAGTGGACGTCGGAGATGCCGCTGATCGCCATCGAGGCGTCGCTCGTGTGGCAGTGGACACCGTTCATGATGCTGATCCTGCTGGCCGGGCTGCAGAGCCGGCCGGCCGAGATCATGGAGGCCGCGCGGCTGGACGGGGCCGGCCCCTGGCAGATGTTCCGCTATCTGACCCTGCCGCATCTGCGCCGCTACCTCGAACTCGGCATCCTGCTCGGGTCGGTGTACATCGTGCAGAACTTCGACGCGGTGTTCACCATCACCTCCGGCGGTCTGGGCACCGCCAACCTCCCGTACACCGTCTACGAGACCTTCTACCGGGCCCATGAGTACGGTCTGGCGTCGGCGGCTGGCGTGGTCGTGGTGATCGGCACGATCGTCATCGCCACCTTCGCGCTCCGGACGGTCTCCTCCCTCTTCCGTGAGGAGGCGAGCCGCGCATGAGCGCCTCGACCTTGACATCCGCATCCGCGTCCGCATCCGCATCCGTCAACGCCGCTACGCGCAAGGCCCGTCGGCGCTCCGCCGCCCTGGGCGCGGCCGCATGGGTCGTGGGGATCGGCTTCTGTCTGCCCGCCCTGTGGATGGTGCTGACGTCCTTCCACGCGGAGGCCGACGCCGCGACCAACCCGCCGTCGATCGCCGCCGCGCTGACGCTGGACGGCTACCGCACCTTCTTCGGCGGCGGGGGCGGCCCGACACCGTGGCCCCCGCTGGTCAACTCGCTCGCGGCTTCGTTCTTCTCGACCGTGCTGGTGCTGCTCCTCGCGCTTCCGGCCGCGTACGCGCTGTCCATCCGGCGGGTCCGCAAGTGGACGGACGTGATGTTCTTCTTCCTGTCCACCAAGATGCTGCCGGTGGTCGCCGGGCTGCTGCCGGTGTATCTGTTCGCGAAGAACACCGGGCTGCTGGACAACATCTGGCTGCTGGTCCTCCTCTACACCTCGATGAACCTGCCGATCGCGGTGTGGATGATGCAGTCCTTCCTCGCGGACGTCCCCGTCTCCATCATCGAGGCGGCTCAGGTCGACGGGGCCCGGCTGCCGACGGTGCTGCGCCGCGTCGTCGCCCCGGTCGCCGGTCCCGGCATCGCCGCGACCGCCCTGATCTGCTTCATCTTCAGCTGGAACGAGCTGTTGTTCGCACGGGTGCTGACCGGCGTCGTCGCCGGGACCGCACCCGTCCATCTGACCACCTTCGTCACCAGCCAGGGCCTCTTCCTCGCCCAGCTGTGCGCGGCGTCCGTGGTCGTGTCCCTGCCGGTGCTCGTCGCCGGCTACGCCGCCCAGGACAAACTCGTCCAGGGCCTCTCTCTGGGAGCAGTCAAATGAGGGCAGCCATCGTCGAAGCCCCCGGCAAGGTCTCCGTGACCACCGTCCCGGACCCCACACCCGGCCCCCGCGACGTAGTCGTCAAGGTGGCGTCGTGCGGGCTGTGCGGCACCGATCTCCACATTCTCCAGGGCGAGTTCGCTCCGACGCTGCCGATCGTGCCCGGGCACGAGTTCGCCGGGGAGGTCGTCGGCCTCGGTGCGGACGTCACGGAGCTGTCCGTCGGCGACAAGGTGGCCGTGGACCCCTCGCTGCACTGCCACGAGTGCCGCTACTGCCGTTCGGGCCGGGGCAACCTCTGCGACAACTGGGCGGCGATCGGCGTCACCGTGCCCGGAGGGGCGGCCGAGTTCGCGGTGGCGCCCGTGGCCAACTGCGTACGTCTGCCGGAGCACATCGACGTCCGGGACGCGGCGCTGATCGAGCCGCTGTCCTGCGCGGTGCGGGGCTACGACGTCCTCAACGGCAATCTCGGGGCGCAGGTGCTGATCTACGGCTCCGGGACCATGGGGCTGATGATGCTGGAGCTGGCCAAGCGCACCGGTGCCGCGTCGGTGGACATGCTGGACGTCAACGCCCAGCGGCTGGCGACCGCGACGACCCTGGGCTGTACGGGCGCGGCGGCCCGTGCGGATGAGCTGGACCGTCCGGGCGGCTGGGACGTCGTCATCGACGCCACCGGCAACGCCGACGCCATCCAGGACGGTCTGGGGAGGGTCGCCAAGGGCGGGACGTTCCTCCAGTTCGGGGTCTCCGACTACGCCACCACCGCGGTGATCGAGCCGTACCGGATCTACAACCAGGAGATCACCATCACCGGTTCGATGGCGGTCCTGCACAGTTACGAGCGGGCCGCGGCGCTCTTCGCGAGCGGGGTGCTGGACGCGTCGGTGTTCATCAGTGACCGGCTACCGCTGGAGCAGTATCCGCAGGCCATCGAGCGCTTCCGAGCGGGGATCGGCCGCAAGATCGTGGTGGAGCCGTGACGGGTTTTGTGCCTTCGCCTGCCGCGGGTCCCGGTTCCGTCCTCGTGCTCGGTGAGGCGCTGGTGGATTTGGTGCCGGCCGACGGTGACGCCGGGGTCCGGGCGGCCCAGCCGGGCGGCGGGCCCGCGAACGTCGCGGTGGGCCTGGCCCGCCTCGGCGGGCGGCCGTCCTTCGTCGGCGGGCTCGGCGACGACGCCTTCGCGGAGAGCGTCGAGGCATGGCTGGTCGGTGCGGGCGTCGATCTCTCGCTGAGTGGCCGGTCGCCGCTGCCGACGGCGCTCGCGGTGGCGGACCCAGGTGATCACGGGAACACGTACCGCTTCCACCTCGCTGACACGGCGACCTTCGAGCTGCCCGACCGGACGGCGGAGGCGGGACGTTTTGGCGCGGTGTACGTGGGCGGGCTCGCGGCGGTCGTGGCGCCGGCGGCCGGTGTCGTGGCCGCCACCGCGCGGGCGGCCGCCGGTGCGGGGCTCCTCGTGGTGGACCCCAATGTGCGCGAGGACCGCACCCTGGACCCCGTGCGGAGCCTCGGCCGGCTGCGCGAGTTGTGCTCTCTGGCTCGGGTGGTGAAGGCGAGCGACGAGGATCTGGCGCGCCTGTGGCCGGACGCGGCCCCGGAGGCCAGTTGCCGGGCGCTCGCCGGGGAGGGGCGGCTGGTGGTGATGACCCGGGGGCCGGAGGGCGCCACCGCGTACGTCCATGACGCCCCCGCGGTCTCGGTCCCGGCCCTGCCGGTGCGGGTGGTGAACACCATCGGCGCGGGTGACGCGTTCATGGCGGGGATGCTGACCTGGCTGGGGGCGGAGGCGGGCTGGGATCCGGCGCTGTCCGCCGGGCAGACGAAGGCGATGCTGGAGTACGCGGCCGGGACGGCCGCGTCGGTCTGCGCCAGGGCGGGAACGGAGCCCACGGCCCCGCTCGGGGTGTGAACCCGGCACGCATCGGGCATCACCCTCGGGACCCGAGTTCCGCACGGCCCTCCCCCGGCCCACGGAAACCGCCGTGGCCCCACCGGGCTCCTCCGCCCGGTGGGGCCACGGCGTGGTCTCAGCTCTGGGGACGCTTGCCGTGGTTCGCGCCGTTCTTGCGGCGGGCCTTCTTCTTACGACGTCGCTTCGAGGACATCGAACCCTCCTTCTCTCTGCTCTGTACTCCGTTGCGGGCGGTCCACCGGGCGGTGAGGCCCGGTGATCACCGGGCCGCCTACCCAGGGACACCGTGGCAAACACCTGGTGCGGGTGCAACCGGCGGCGCGCCGCCGGGAGGGTACGGACAGGTGTGCGGAACCGTCAGTTGGTCAGCTCGTCGACGAAGTCCTCCGCGCACCGGTCCTCGGCCGCCTGGCCGTTGGCCCGGTTCATGCAGTCCTCGAGGTTCTTGAACTCCTGGGAGTCGAACACGGAGACGGCCACCACGAGGACGATCACGGAACCGATGAGCCCGAGTGCCCCGAACGCGGCGCCGACTATCGCCATCACCCGGCGCGGCGCGCGGCCCTGGCGGGTACGGAGCGCGGCGATGATCCCGAAGACGACGGCGAGCAGGCCGAGCAGCAGCCCGCCCACCACGGTCCAGAAGAACAGGCAGGCGATCAGGCCGAGCACGAGTGCGGCGACCGCGAAGCCGTTCGTCCTGGCGGGCGCCTGGCCGCCGTAGGGGTCGTGGTCGGCGGCGGGCTGCCCCGGGTACGAGGAATCCGGGTACGAGGGAAGGGACATCGGGGAAGTGCTCCTGTTCTCCTGGCTTCCCGTCCACCTGCCCTGTGGGCCATCCTCCATGCGCGTCCTTGGTCACGCTCCGGCAACCAGGGTCGTCGTTTGGACCTGATCCAAACGAGAGGCCCTAAATGCCCTGGCCAGGGGCTTCCCGGCGGAGCCGCGCCGACAGGTGGTGCTGGAGCGGCCGCCCGACCGCCGCGAGGTCGTGGACGAAGGCGAGCGTGTCCTGATCCGTCAGGGTGTAGCGGCGGCGGGTGGCGTCGACCTTCTTGGCCGTCGGGGCGAGGGACACCCGCTCGGTGGCGAGGTCGACGGCGCCGTCGCGGGCATGGCCGACCGAGATCTCCGCGATGCCGGTGGGCTGGGTGATCAGCGCCTCCACCCGCCCGTCCGGCTGCAGGCGCCACCATCCGGTCTCGCGGGCGGACGGCCGCAGGGGCTGCCCGTCCGCGTCGAGCAGCCAGGCCCGGGCCTCGTACGCGAGGAAGGGCCGCCCGTCGTGGCTGAACGTGACCTCCTGCGCGTAGGTGAACTCCGCGTCCAGGGTTGGGTATCCGCCGCTGCCCGTGCCCCGCCAGGTGCCGATGTAGCCGGTCACCGGGGCGAGCAGCGGATGCGGCGCGGGAGAGGCTCCTGGGCGAAGTGCGTCGGGGAAGGGGAGTTCGGAGACGGGGTCGGGCATGCGGTGCGCTCCTGGGTCGGTGCCGATACAGGGTCGCAGCCTAGGGCGTGTCCGCAAAGTATCGTCGTCCGCCCTCTGGGCGGGGCCCGCGGCGTCTGGTGCGTGCTCTCGCAAGGCGCCGGAGTGTCCTAGTAGCGGAGCTACTCGGGCATTTCGGCAACGCCGCGAGAGTGCGTGCCAGGCGTCGTGGGCCAGACGAGACTTTGCGGACACGACCTAGGGCCTGTCGTCAAACTGCCGTCGTCGCCCGAAGGGCGGCCGGGCGGCGTCTGGTGCGTGCGATCGCAAGGACGACGACCGTGGCGGCCACGGCACGGCCGGATCCACCGGGGAGGGCGAGTCCGGTGCCGAGTGCCACCCCCGCGCCGGCCACGCCGGCTCCGCTGAGGAACCCCCGGCGGGCGACCAGGTTCGTCAGCTTGGGGGGTAGTTTCTCACGTGGGCTCGGCCGCCATGCTCTCCATCAGGCTCTTCGGCCGCAGATCGGTCCAGTTCCTCTCGACATAGTCCAGGCAGGCCTGGCGGCTGTCCTCCGGATGGGCCACGGTCCATCCGGCGGGCACCTCGGCGAACGCGGGCCACAAGGAGTGCTGTCCTTCGTCGTTGACGAGCACCAGGTAGGCGCCGTCCTCGTCCTCGAACGGATTGGTCACCGCAACCTCCATCTTTAGGCAAGGCTATCTTTACTTGATCGCTAGCGACCCTACCCATCCGTTCCGCGGTTGACCCAACGAATCTCACAACTCTCTTGCTCAACACCGGTTTTGATCGCTTGAAACCAGCGCCCCGGAGGCCTCGGCCCCCACCGCCGGACCCGGGACCCGATCAGAGCCCGAGGTCGCTCAGGCGGGCCTCGTAGCGGATGGTGAGGTCCTCGGAGTCGCCGGCCGGGTTGTCCCAGAGGGCCTCCAACTCGGAGCGCACGGCGTCGGGCAGCGCCTCGTACCGCTCGGACCAGGTGTCGGAGTTCGGTATCCAGTAGCCGACGACCTTGAAGCGGTCCGCCGGGAGCCCGAGGTCACGACGGAGGTAACGGCGCACCGAGCGCAGGGCGTTGGTCTCCCCCGCGACCCAGACGTACCCGCCCGCGAGGTCCGTGCCGGGCGGAACGGCGGCGGCCACCAGGTCGGCCAGGCGGCTCGGGCCGTGGCCGTTCCCGCCGTACGTCCAGGTCACCTTGGAGTCGGAGGGCTCCCGCAGGGGCAGTACGGCCGAGGGCGCGGGCGCCTCCAGCACCACCCGGGTCCTGACATGGTCCGGCGTGTTCTCCAGCAGGCGGGCGGCGGCGGGCAGACCGGTCTGGTCGGCGACCAGCACCTGCCAGGAGAGATCGGCCGGGGGGCTGTAGAGGCCGGTGGGGTCGTTGACGCCCACGACGTCCCCGGGCCGCGCCCCGGCGGCCCAGCCGGACGCCACGCCGCCCTCGTGCAGCACGAAGTCGATGTCGACCTCACCCGCCTCGGGGCGCACGGCGCGGATCGTGTACGTGCGCATCGGCGCGACTGGCTGCCCCTCGGGGGTCTCCCACCCGCCCTGCTCGGTCGTCCGGGGCAGGGAGACGTCGGTGCGGTCCGGGCCGTGCGGAAGGAAGATCCGCACGTACTCGTCACCGACTCCGGTGGTACTGAAGCCCGCCAGTCCGTCCCCGTGGAGCGTGACGCGGGTCATGGTCTCGGTGAGCTGCCGCACCCGGGCGACGACGGCTCGGTGGATCGTCATGGACTCTGCCCCTTCGTACGCGTGGTCGGCCTGAGCGCCTCGCCCGCCGGGACGAGAGAACCGAATTGACTTAGGTCAGCCTAACCTTCCATGGGTGCCGATTCGATACGGCATCGGTCACACGGTCGGGAGCCGTGCCAGAATCCGACGCATGTCGGTTCTCTATCCACGCCCCCTGCGACCCGGCGACCGGGTCGGGATCACCTCCCCGTCCAGCGGAGTGCCCGAGGAACTGCGCGAGCGGCTCGCCGTCGCGGTGCGCGATGTGGAGGCACGGGGGTACGAGGTCGTGACCGGCCGGTGCATGGACGGCGGCGGGCACGTCAGCGCGCCCGCGGCCGACCGGGCGGCCGAGTTGACGGCGATGCTGACAGACCCCGGCATCAGGGCCGTCGTGCCCCCGTGGGGCGGGGAGACCTCCATCGACCTGCTGCCCCTGCTCGACTGGGACCGGCTGCGCACGGCCGAACCCACCTGGGTGGTGGGCTACTCGGACATGTCGACCGTCATGACGCCGCTGACCCTCCTCACGGGGGCGGCGACCGTGCACGGGAACAACCTCATGGACACCCCCTACCGGGTGCCGGAGGGGCTGGTGTCCTGGCTCGACGTCGTCGCCGCGCCGCCGGGTCACCGGTTCAGCCAGATTCCGCCGGAGCGGCACCGGGCCACGGGCTACGACGACTACGCGAAGCACCCGGACGTCCGCACGTTCACGCTCGACACCCCGGGCCGGTGGACGAGGCTGGACGGCGGCGGCGACGTGGACGTCCGGGGACGCCTGATCGGGGGCTGCATCGAGATGCTGAGCAACCTCACCGGAACGCCGTACCTCGACACCTCCTCCTTCGCCCGGGCCCATGCCCCGGAGGGCCTCCTCGTGTATGTGGAGGCCGGCGGCCACGACGCGTTCACCATCTGCCGCAATCTGCACGGGATGCGGCTGGCCGGATTCTTCGACGCGGCCAACGCCGTTCTCGTCGCCCGGACTTCGGCCCCGGACAGCAGCTCGCTCACCCAGCGACAGGCGGTGCTGGACGCGCTCGGACCGCTGGACGTGCCGATCGTCGCCGACGTCGAGTGCGGCCACGTACAGCCGTACCTCCCCCTGGTCAACGGGGCGCGGGGCCGGGTCGTCCACACGGCGACGCGCAGTGAACTGACGCAGACACTGGACTGACCCGCCGGACGGCATGTGCGCCCTAGGGCGTGTTTCGAAAGTAGCGCCGTCCGCCCGGAGGGCGGGCTCGGCGGCGTCTGGTGCGTGCGATCGCAAGGCGGAGGGTCGCCCCGATACTGGATGTATCGGGGTGATCCCGACAACGCGGCGAGCGTGCGTGCCAGGCGTCGCCGAGCAGGCGGGACTTTCGAAACACGCCCTAGCATGACGGGATGAGCCGACTGCCGACCCCCCACGCCCGGCGTTCCGTACTCCGCCTGCTGGGCGGCGCCCTCGTGTCCCTGCCGCTAGCGGCCTGTGGCACGGAATCCGACCCGCCCTCGCCCTCGCCCGCCGGAACGGCGGCCGGCACGCCCTCGGCCGCGGCGCGGGACGCCGGGCGCGCCTTCGCGGCGCTGGAGAAGGAGTACGCGGCGCGGCTCGGCGTGTACGCCGTCGACACCGGGACCGGGCGCACGGTCGCCCACCGTGACGGGGAACGGTTCGCCTACGCCTCCACGTTCAAGGCGCTCGCGGCGGGGGCCGTGCTCCGCGAGCACGGGCTGGGCGGGCTGGAGCGGGTCGTGACGTACCGCCGTGAGGATCTGGTCGACCACTCCCCCGTCACCGAGAAGCACGTGGCCACCGGAATGAGCCTGGGCGATCTGTGCGCCGCGGCCGTGCGCTTCAGTGACAACACCGCGGGCAATCTGCTGTTCGACGCGGTGGGCGGGCCCCGGAAGCTCCAGGCGGTGCTCGCCGAGCTGGGGGACGGTGTGACCCGGATGGAGCGGCGGGAGACCGAGCTGAACGAGTGGTCCCCCGGCGCCACCCGCGACACCAGCACGCCCCGGGCCCTGGCCGAGGATCTGCGGGCGTTCGTCCTGGGCGACGCCCTCGGCAGGCCCGAGCGGGCCCGGCTCACCCAGTGGCTCACCACCAACACCACCGGCGGCGAACTGATCCGGGCAGGGGTCCCGAAGGGGTGGACCGTCGGCGACAAGACCGGGGCGGGCAGTACGTACGGGACGCGCAACGACATCGCCGTGGTGTGGCCGCCCGACGCGGCGCCGCTGGTGCTGGCGGTGCTCTCCAACCGGGCGGACGCGGACGCCGACTACGACAACACGCTGATCGCGAAGGCGGCGTCCGCCGCCGTCGCCGCCCTGACCGGGTAGCGGGCCACGGGTAGCGGGACCCGGCGAGGAGAGCGGCTCAGGACTCGTCGAGCACGGCGTCGATCTCGCCGAGGAAGTCGTCCAGGTCGCCGGGGTTCCTGGAGGTGATCAGCGGCCAGCCGGAGGCGTCGTCGCGGACCACCGGCTTGTCGACCCAGGTGCCGCCCGCGTTGGTGATGTCGGTCTTCAGCGACGCGTACGAGGTCAGCGTCTTGCCCCGGACGTAGCCGCCCTCGACCAGGGCCCACGGCCCGTGGCAGATGGCGGCCACCGGCCGGCCGGAAGCGGCGAACGAGCTGACGATCCGGGTGGTGGCGTCCTCCAGTCGCAACGAGTCGGCGTTCAGCGTGCCGCCCGGGACCAGCAGCAGGTCGTACGCGGCGGGGTCGACGTCGTCGAGCGTGAGGTCGGGACGCACGGTCTCGCCGGGATCGCGGTCACCGACGAGGGTGCGGATCCCGTCGGCGGAGACCGCCGCCACGCTGACCTGTGCCCCGTGTCCGCGCAGGTGTTTCACGGGGACGACGAGTTCGTCCTGCTCGACTCCGTAGTTGGTGACGATGGCCAGGATCCGGCGGTCGTCGAGAGCGGTGGTGGACATGGGCTGCTCCGTTCCTGTGGTGTCGTTCGTCCGTCGCCGTTCGTACGGTCGTGTGCTCACGGCGGGTCCCGTTCGTCGTATCGGCCGGCGCGGGGCCGGCGGGGGCGGCTCATCCGGCCGTGATCCGGACGCATTCGGCGACGGTGTCGCGCAGGCTCCCGGTCCGCGCCAGGATCTCGCGCTGGATCCGTGCCCCGTTTCCGCGCCGGACCACGGCGGCCAGGGCCCGCTCCGCGGCCTCCAGGTCCCCGGCGTCCTCCAGGGCGTCCCGCACATGGTCCAGCAGGGCTCGCAGGACGTCGGGGGCGGGCTCCGGGCGTAGAGTGCGGGGGTGGAGCAGCCGGTCCTCCAGACCCGAACGGCCCGCCTGCCAGGAGGCCACACGCAGCAGGGACGTGCTGACGCCCGGGGGCGGCTCGCCGGCCCGCCACTGGCGTGCGGCCGTGTCCACCAGCCCTCGTACCAGCGTGGCCAGCAGCACGGTGTCGGCCGGGTCCAGGCAGACGTCCGCGATCCTGACCTCCACGGTGGGGTAGCGGCGCGAGAGGCGCGCGTCGAAGTAGACCATCCCCTCGTCCCGGAGCACCCCGGTGCCGATCAGCGACCGCACCCGGGCGTGGTACTCCTCGGCGGAGCCGTGGACCTCCACCGGACCGGCCGACGGCCAGCGCCCCCACACCTGGCTCCGGTAGCTGCTGTACTCGCTGTTGCGCCCCTGCCAGAACGGGGAATTGGCGCTCAGGGCGAGCAGGACCGGCAGCCAGCAGCGCATCCGGTCGAGCACGGCGACGCCTTCCTCGTCCGAGGCCACCGAGACATGGACGTGGCAGCCGCAGGTCAGCTGTTCCTGGGCGGTCAGGCCGAAGTGCTCGGCCATCCACCGGTACCGCTCCCCGGTGCCGATCTTCGGGCTGACCGGGAGCGGCGAGGTCGCCAGGGCCACGACCGCCGCCCCGGCCTCGGTGGCGTGGCGTACCGCCTCGGTACGCCACCGGTGGACCGAGGCGGCGAGTTCACCCATGTCAGCGCAGGGGTGCGTGGAGAACTCCACCTGCTGGCGGTGCAGTTCCGGCTCGAAAGCCGACTCCCCGACCGCTTCCTTCTCGGCGATCGCCAGCACCGCCGAGGACAGGGCGCGTGCCTCTCCGCTCGCCGGGTCGACCAGCAGGAGCTCTTCCTCGACACCCACCGTGCGGGCCACGGCACCCTCCCCTTCCACGGTCGACGGCGGTCAGGCGGAGAGGACGGAGTCGTCCTCGGGCCGGGCGCCGGGCAGCTGGTGGCGGGCGGCAACCAGCGCGCTGTCGACGTCACCCGTGCCGGTCGACACGCACAGCGTGTACGCCACGTCGTCCATGCGCTGCCGGGCCTCCTCGCCGCCGCTCTCCGCGTGCAGCATGCGCAGTGCCTCGTACTGCTCGATCAGGTTGCGCAGTACCATGGGGTGGGCCATCAGCATGCGGGGCATCCTTCCGCCGGAATCGTCGAGTGGTGTCCTGCTCGCCCGGGTGGGCACAGCCCCGAGTACCCGCCCACGGGCAAACCACACACCAGGGCACCGCGTCCGCCGCTCCGGTGCCGCGCGACGCGCCCCCGGCCGGTGGCCGGAGCTCCAATATGGCCGGGCGGCAGGGCCTCCGCATCTTCTCCGCCCCTCTCCCGGCCCACCTCCCGGCCGGGGTCATGTGTCCCGGCCCTCACCGGACCCCAGGACTGCTTCGCCCGGCAGCGGGTACCCACAGGGCGCATCACTCGTCCCCCGGTCCCACCGGGGCAGTACGGAAGGAAGCTCTCATGACCGACCGCAGGCCGGAAGGCACCGCCTACACCGGGGCTTCCGGCAGCCCGCCCCCCGTTCCGGCGGACATGCAGGACCAGCAGACACAGGAGGGCGAGGACGCTCTCGACATACCGGTGCCGGACCGGGTGGCCCGCGAGGGCGGACAACCCGACCCGGACGAGGCCGGCGCCGGCCGGAACGCGCCGCGCAACGCGGGCGCGCACCCCGACAGGCATCCGACCCCGGACGAGTCGACGGGCTAGCCGGCCGGTCGGCCTCGGGGCGCACGCCGGCGTTGCGCGGCGCCCCGGGAAACCGGACGGCTCATCGCGCACGGCATGCCCGTGCCCCGGCCCCTTTCCGGACCGGGGCACGGGCATGTGCGCTCAGTGGTGGCCGCGCGCACTGCTCGACGCGCCGCCGAACAGCCTGGCCAGGGCCCGGAAGGGCAGCGTGACCACGGTGGCGATGGCTCCTCCGATGGAGCGGAGTACATCTGCGATGGCCTTGAGCATGGGTCGCCCTCCATTCCCCCACAGACCTTCCGGAAGTTCCGGAACGATCGGTGCGAGATCCACCTCGTACCCGGCACGCGCCGTCCCAACCGGGGGGTCGCCCGGCAGGAATTCGCCCGGAACGCCCTGGAGCCCCGGAGCGCAGTGCGCTCCGGGGCTCCAGGGTCGGTCAACCCGGATCAGGCGGTGGTGATGTTCTCCGCCTGCGGGCCCTTCTGGCCCTGGGTGATGTCGAAGGTCACCGCCTGGCCTTCCTGGAGCTCACGGAAGCCGGTGGAGTTGATGTTGGAGTAGTGCGCGAAGACGTCGGGACCCCCGCCGTCCTGCGCGATGAAGCCGAAGCCCTTTTCCGAGTTGAACCACTTGACGGTTCCGCTGGCCATGCCCGTACCTCTCAGCAGTAAACGGATCCGCACCGCGCGGACCCGGAGGTGATCGCCCTGGTTCTCAGGCACTGCACAGCAAAACGCCCGCGCCAGGCGCGGGCAGGTACTGCGAACCACGACATCTTCCGGCGACGCTACACGCCGGGATCACTCCTCACCAGAGAGCAACGCCATTTTGCTGTGGATCACGTTCACGGTCACCGGCTCGTACCACACCGACTACGGTCCGTTCAGGGGCCGTCGGCGCCCCGGGCGACACCGCGCGCCCACAGGACCAGCGGCACCTGGAGGGGCAGCCGGGCACAGGCCGCGACCCGCTGCGGACGGGGCCGGTGACGCCAGTCGACGGCCATCTGCACATTGGCCGGAAACACACCGATGAAGAAGCCCGTCGTCGCCCGAGCGGCGGCCATCCGGGTTTGGGGGTGGGCGAGGCCCGCGGCCAGGGCGATTTCGACCACCCCGCTGGCGTACGTCCAGGTGCGGGGCTTTCCGGGCAGCATCCGCGGAACGGTGCTGTCGAAGGCCTTCGGGACGGCGAAGTGAAGTACCCCCGCTCCGCCCATGAGTGCGGCGAGCAGGATGGCGGAACGCCTCTGGCGGGTCATGCGTCTCCTTCGGCAACGAGACTTACTTGGAAGTAAGTTACGGGTTCCCGGCGCGCCGCGCACCCTTCAGGGCGCCAGCAGCCGCCAGAGCAGCAGCAGACCCACACCGCAGACGAGCACTCCGGCGAGCAGAGCCAGCGCGCCCCGCCGCACGTTGTCGGGCTGGAAGCCGCCGAGCACGCTGAAACACAGCCGCACGCCGTAGGCCACGGCCAGCGCCCCGCACACGGTGACGGCGAACCCGGCCGCGATGGCGTCCCACTGGTCCTCGAACGCCCGCTGATACGGCCCCGGCTTCCGGGTGGCCAGTACGTATCCGGCCGAAGTGAACAGGGCGGCGGGGAAGGCCACCAGGCCGAAGAAGACGGTCAGCCGTCGGATCACCGGTACGACCCCCCTTCCACGGGAAAGCGGGAGAGACGTTCGCGGACCGACCGCTTCAGCCGTTCCTCCCACCGGTCCCGCTCCGCGACATGGGTGAACAGCTCCCGCATCCGGTTCACCTCCTCGATCATGGCGCGTTCCTCCTCCACGAACCGGCGGTTCAGCGGCCGTTCGATCCTCAGCAGGAGGGTGACGCACGCCGCGAGCGAGAGCGCGGCCACGGCCAGGCCGACCGCGACGAGCAGGCCCCCGGGACCGCCGCCCGTGGCGGCGGCGATGGCCAGGAACCCCGGGATCAGCACCGCGAGGGAGGCCGACGCGATCCGCGGCCGGCGGACCCGTCGCCTCCGCGCGCTCAGGGCCTGGACCCCGGCCAGCCGCCTTTCCGCGGCCGTCAGCGTCCGCAGGAACGCCGCTCCGCCGTCGATCACGGCCATGTCAGTCCCCGTTCCGCTGCGTGATGAACGACTGGAGTTCCTGGCCGAAATGGGTGCGCAACGCGCCGATCTGCGCGTCGTCCAGTTGCGAGGTGCCCACGGGCAGCCCCGGGAGGTACTGGTGGCGGATGAGCCGGGACGCCATCGGGAGGACGGACAGGCGCAGCGACGTCTCGTTCTCCAGGTCCCGCATGAGCGCGGCGAACGGGGACTCCCGGCGGGCCCGCCCCGGGATGTAGTGGTCGCGCGCCTCGTCGAGCCGGTCCCAGTACAGATCGCACTTGGAGACCGCGACGATCAGCCACCGCAGCCGTTTGGTCAGCTGCCCGTCGATGATCTCGTCGACCAGGAGGCGGAAGTCGGCCGCCTCCTTGCGGCGGTGCCAGTTCCGTACGGCTTCCTGGTCGACGTCGCCGTCGGCGGCGAGCGCCGCGTGGACGTCGCGCTGGGAGGCGCGCTGCCAGATCCTGTTGTGCCCCCAGCAGACGACGTGGACGATGCCGTGCGGGGAGGCGTCGCCCCGCATCGTGTCCTGGAGGGCTCGATCGCGCTGGGTGGACAGCTGCCCGGGGATGACGGTGACGGCGGCCCGGGTACGGCGGTTGCCTGAGCGCAGGACCGTGGCGTGCTTCTCGATGCCGGGGCTGCGGGAGCTGTCGCTGTCGCCCGTGCGGATGGACTGCGTCAGCGCGTCGTACAGGACGCTCTTGCCCGCCCCCGCCTCGCCGGTGACGGCGATGGGGTTGACCGAGAGGCCGAGCCGTCCGTGCAGTGTGGCCGCGGCGGCCCCGGCCCCCGGGCCGCCGCCGTCCACCGCGTGCCGGACGCTCTCCCACCGTGATCGGGTGTTCTCCCATACGTCGGGCACGCGCGCAGCTCCCCCGGTAGGCCGATGGGGAGATGCTATCGATCAACTGGAGCAGACGCACCGGCACTTACGGGATTCGCGGGCGGCTCGGAGCCCCGGGTGCTACTGGATGAACCGGGGCAGCCAGCGGGCCTGGTAGTCGGGGTGGCCCGCGTACTCGGCGGCCAGTTGCCGTACGGCGAAGCCCAGGCCCACGGCACGACCGGAGCGGAAGTCCTCGGCCGGACGGTCGGTGTCCAGGTCGGCCACCTCGACGTACTCGCCGAGCATGACCCGGCTGGTCTCGATGCGCTCCAGGGTCCGCGCCGGGTCCTGGAGCGCGATGTGCTCGTCGAAGCCCCGGCCCCGCACCGTGAACGCCACCCCGCCGGTGCGGTCGTGGACCTCGCCCGGCACATCGGCCGGGCACCGCCATCGGTCCCCGCCGGCGGCCAGTGCGACGTGTTCCTCGTCGGCGAGCCGCGCCCGGACGAAGGCCACCATGTCTGCGTTGGCGCCCATTGGATGCCGCTCCCTTGCGCTGATGGATCTCTGCACTCGATACGGGGAGCATTCTGGTGGACCGGACGCGGCTCGATCCACCTCCGCATCCGGTTCACCCCACCGTGTCCCCCGCGTTGCTCGCGGCCAGGTCGGCGAGGACCTTGTGCAGAGGTTCGGTCTTCCGGCGGCGGTACTCCTGCACCGCCCAGCCGTTGCCGTCGGGGTCGGTGAAGTACATGAAGGTAGCCCCGTCGTCGGGGGTGTAACGCTGCGGCTCGGAGACCTCGACGCCCCGGCCGACGAGCTCGGCGTGCGCGGCGTCGATGTCGGTGACGCAGAGCTGGAGCCCGTGGTACGTGCCCGGCCGCGGGGTTCCGGTCGGGTTGGGCAGTCCGTCGGTGAGGGCGATCGAACAGCCGGAACCGGGGGGCGTCAGCTGGACGACGCGGGCGCCGGGCATCACCTCGTCGTCGATGTCGACGTGGAAGCCGATTTTGTCGCGGTAGAAGTCCCGGGCCCGGTCGACGTCGGTCACGGGCAGCACGATCACTTCGAGGGTCCAGTCCATGGGTCAGCTCTCCTTCGCGGGTCGCTCGGCCTCCGGGCCGGGCCGTGGTTCGTCGGTGCCGGGCCGTGTCGCGTCCGTGCTGCCGGGCCGTGTCGCGTCCGTGCTGCCGGGCCGTGTCGCGTCCGTCGTTGCGTCGTCCGTCCCCTCGCCGGCGAGGGGTGCCGCGCCGCCCTGGAGCCGGGCCAGGTCGGCGGGCCTGACCTGGATGACGAACAGGGCGACCAGGGCTGCGACCACGGCGAAGCAGGCCGCGACGACGAAGGCGCTGGAGACGCCAGAGGTCAGCACCTGGTCGCCCCAGGGCGGTGGCAGTTCGCTGGTCCTGCGGAACTCCAGCAGCTGGGCGGGCGTGCCCTCCTGGAGGAATCTCGGCACCTGGTCGGTGGCCTCGTTGCGGCTGGCCGTGCCGAACGTCGTGACCAGGATCGACAGCCCCAGGGACCCGCCGACCTGCTGGGTGGCGTTGAGGATGCCGGAGGCGGCGCCCGCCTCCTTCGGGGCGACGCCCGAGACCGCCATCAGGGTCAGCGACACGAACTGCATGCCCATGCCGAAGCCGAACACGAGCATCGGGCCGAGGATCGAGCCGAGGTAGGAGCTGTGAACGTCGGTCAGCGTCAGCCAGCCGAGACCGGCGGCGGCCAGGAGCGCGCCCGTCACCATGAAGGGTTTCGGTCCCCACCTGGGCAGCAGTTGGGAGGCCAGGCCGGCGCTGACCGCGATGACGGCGCTCACCGGCAGGAAGGCGAGGCCGGCCCGCAGCGGGCTGAAGTCGAGGACGTTCTGCACGAAGAGGGTCAGGAAGAAGAACATCCCGAACATCGCGGCGGCGAGGCTGAGCATCATCACGTAGGAGCCGGAGCGGTTGCGGTCGCGGAACATCCACAGCGGGGTGATGGGCTGTTTCGAGCCACGTTCGACCGTGATGAACACCGCGAGGAGCACCACGGCCACCGCGAACGAGCCGAGGGTCAGCGCGTCGGTCCAGCCGTCCTCGGAGGCGCGGATGAAGCCGTAGACGAGCAGCACCATGCCGACCGTCGAGGTGAGCGCGCCGGCGATGTCGAAGTGGCCGGGACGGCGTTCGGACTCGGGGATGTAGCGAGGGGTCGCGAAGGCGATCAGCAGGCCGATCGGAACGTTGACGAACAGGACCCAGCGCCAGTCCAGCCACTCCACCAGCAGCCCGCCGGCGAGCAGTCCGATCGCGCTGCCGCCCGCCGAGACGGCCGCGAACACCCCGAACGCGCGGTTGCGTTCGGGGCCCTCACGAAAGGTGGTGGTGATCAGCGACAGAGCGGTGGGTGAGGCGATCGCGCCGCCGACGCCCTGGAGCGAGCGGGCGGCCAGCAACTGCCAGCCCTCCTGGGACAGCCCGCCGAGCAGCGAGGCGAAGACGAAGAGGAGCACGCCGAAGATGAAGATCCGGCGGCGGCCGAGGATGTCGCCGAGGCGTCCGCCGAGCAGCAGCAGACCGCCGAACGTCAGCGTGTACGCGTTGACGACCCAGGAGAGGTTCTCGGTGGAGAACCCCAGGTCCTTCTGCATGTGCGGAAGGGCGATGTTGACGATGGTGACGTCGAGCACCACCATCAGCTGGCACGAGGCGATGACCAGCAGTGCCAGTCCGCCGCGGTGCCGATCGGTGGTGGCCGTATCAGCGGGTGTCGCGTGGGAGCCCGTCATGGTGGGGTTCGTCTCTCGTGCCGAGGGCAGTGCGCCCGGTGCGGGCGGCCGGTCTCTGCGTCGGTCGGGTGAACGCGGGCGTTCACCCGACCGACGTTATGCCGGAACCCGGAGCCCCGCCATTCGGACGTCCGGTCGCCCGCGCGGGCGACCGGATTCACTGGAGTGCGTGGACCGCGGTACGGAAGAGGACGGGCGCCCGGTGGGCGGCGGCGACGATCAGCCGCCCCGAGGACGGCAGGCCGGCGGCGCCCAGCAGGGCCGCGGTGAGCAGCCGGTAGCGTCGTGTGACCCGCGCCCACCGCCGCGGGTAGTCCTCGGGCCGCCCGGCGGCCAGGCAGTCGACCGCGGCCGTCGCGGTGGCCACCGCGAGGGCGATGCCCTCCCCGGTCAGGGCGTCCACGTACCCCGCGGCGTCGCCGACCAGCAGGACGCGCCCGGCCCGGGGGCCCTGTGCCCGCTGGCGCAGCGGCCCGGCCCCGCGTACGGGGGTGGCCCCCGCGCTGCCCGCGAGCCGGGCCGCGAGAGCGGGGAAGGCGGCCAGATGCTGGTCGTAGGGGCGGCGGTCGCGGCTCAGGACGGCCACCCCCACCAGGCGATCGCCGACCGGGGTCACGTAGGCCTCGCCGTGCCGGGACCAGTGCACCTCGACGTGGTCCGTCCACGGGGCGAGCGGGTAGTGGCGGCGCAGGCCGTAGCGTCCGGGGCCGGTGACGGGCCGGTCGAGGCCCAGGGTGCGGCGCAGCGGCGAGTGGAGCCCGTCGGCGGCGACGAGCCAGCGCGCGGTGAGTCCGGCGGCGGTGACGCTGTCCTCGTCCTGCCGGATCTCCCCCGCCTTCGCGGCGACGACGTGTACGCCGAGGGCGGCGGCCCGCTCGTGCAGGGCGGCGTGGAGTTCGGTGCGGCGGACGCCCGCGCCGGGACCGCCCCGGAAGGCCGCCTCCGCGCTGCGCCGGCCGTCGGTGTAGCGGATGCCGCGCAGTTCGTGGCCGGTCACCCGTACGCCGAGGTCGCGCAGGGCCGCGACGCCGCCGGGCATGATGCCCTCGCCGCACGCCTTGTCGACGGGGGTGGTGCGCGGCTCGACCACCACCGCCTCCAGGCCCGCCGAAGCGGCCCGGATCGCGGCGGCCAGTCCGGCCGGGCCGCCGCCCACCACCAGGACGTCGATCACGCGGGTGCGTCCGCGGCCGGGAGGCGGGCGAGCGCCCCGTCCTCGCACCGGATCCGCACCACCATGAGCACGGCGTTGAGGGCGGTGAAGACGAGGGCGGTCACCCAGGCCCCGTGGACCAGGGGCAGCGCGAGGCCTTCGGCCACGACGGCGACGTAGTTGGGGTGGCTCAGCCACCGGTAGGGGCCGCCGGTGACCCGGGGCAGACCGGGGACCACGATGACCCGGGTGTTCCAGCGGGGGCCGAGGGTGCGGATGCACCACCAGCGCAGCACCTGCGAGGCCACGACGACGGCGGCCATCGTCCAGCCGAGCACGGCCGGGAAGGGACGTTCGGCGAACCAAACCTCCGCCAGGCAGCCGGCCAGGAGCGCGGTGTGCAGCGCGACCATCACCGGATAGTGCCCGCGGCCCGATTCGACGCCGCCCCGGGCGAGGCTCCAGCGGGTGTTGCGGCGGGCCACGACGAGTTCGGCGAGGCGCTCGGCCGCGACGGCCAGCACCAGGAGGGTGTACCAGGTCGAGGTCATGGGGGTCTCTCCTTCCTACCAGCGCAGCAGCACCAGTTCGCAGCAGAATCCCGGGCCCATGGCCAGCAGCAGGCCGGGGGTGCCCGGCTCGGGGCGGCGCTGTTCGATGGTGTCCCGCAGGACGTGCAGAACCGAGGACGAGGACAGGTTGCCGACGTCGGCCAGCGAGCGCCAGGTGACGTCGAGCGCGCCGTCGGGCAGATCGAGGACCTCGCTGACGGTCTCCAGGACCTTGGGGCCGCCCGGGTGGCACACCCAGTGGGCGACGTCCTTCGGCTTGAGACCGTGCTCGTCGAGGAACTCCCGTACGTCGTCCGCGAGATAGCGGCGGACGACGTCGGGCACCGCCGGGTCGAGGACCACCGTGAAGCCGGTGCTGCCGATGTCCCAGCCCATGACGTGCTCGGTGTCCGGGTACATCCGGCTGCGGGTGGCCACGATCTCGGGGCCCGAGACGGCCCGGCGGCCGCCGAGGGCGACCACGGCGGCCGCGCCGTCGCCGAACAGCGCGGTCGCCACCAGGTTGGCGGGCGACGCGTCGTGGCGCTGGAAGGTGAGGGAGCAGAGCTCGACCGACAGGAGCACGGCCACGTCGTCGGGGCGGCCGAGGAGGTAGTCGTGCAGCCGTGCCGTCCCGGCTGCTCCGGCGACGCAGCCCAGGCCGAAGACGGGCAGCCGTTTGACGTCCGACCGCATGCCCAGGCGGGTCACGAGCCGGGCGTCGACGGAGGGGGCGGCGATGCCGGTGACCGAGGTGAACATCAGCAGGTCCACATCGGTGGGCCGCAGCCCCGCCGCCCGCAGCGCACCGCGTACGGCCTGGGCGCCGAGGTCCACGGCGGACCGGATGAACACGTCGTTGGACGCGCCGAAGCCGTCGAGCTCGCGGTAGCCGTCCAGGGGCAGCACGGTGTGCCGGGTGCGGACCCGGGCGTTCTCGTGGAGCCGGTCCAGGACCCGGCGGTCGGCTCCGGGCGGCAGGCAGGTGCTGGCCACCATGTCGGTGACCTCGCGCTGGGTGTGGCGGTGGGGCGGCAGAGCCCCGTGAACCGCGGCGATGCGGGTCATTCTGCCTCCTGTTTCGGTGGCGTCATGGCCCCATCCTGCCCACAAGGAGCGAGGTAACGGCGTAAAGGACCCGCCAGGTCGCCGCATTGACGGGGCGCCAGGCCCCTACGATCGCCCGATGGACGCCACGGACAGGGTGAGCCCGGCCGGAGTGGATCCGGCCGACGTCGAGCCGGGGGGAGCGGGACCCGCCGAGACGGGGCCGGCCGGCGCGGGGCGACGCGGCCGGGTCGTGGGGCTCGCGCTCGCATGCCACCCGGGACCGGCGCTCGCGGTGACCGCGCTCGCCTGCGCCCTCGCCCTCGGCTCCGGCCTCGGCGGCCCCCGTTCCGCGCTGGTCACGGCCGCGGTGCTGACCGGCCAGCTCTCGGTGGGCTGGTGCAACGACGCGTACGACGCGCGGCGTGACGCCGATGCCGGCCGCCGGGGGAAGCCCGCGGCCGACGGCACGGTCGGGGCGCGTGCGGTGTGGGCGGCGGCGGCGGTCGCGCTCGCCCTGTGCGTACCGCTCTCGCTGGCCTGCGGCGCGCTCGCCGGTACGGTGCACCTCACCGCCGTCACCGCCGCCTGGCTCTACAACCTGCGGCTCAAGGCGACCGCCCTGTCCTGGCTGCCGTACGTGGCCGGATTCGGCGCCCTGCCCGCCGCCGTCACCCTCTCCCTGCCCGGCGGGCCGTGGCCCCGGTGGTGGACGGTGGCTGCCGGGGCTCTGCTCGGGTTCGCGGCGCATCTGGCCGACACCCTCCCGGACATCGCGGCGGACCGGGCGGCCGGGATCCGGGGCCTCCCGCACCGGCTGGGCGACCGGGGCACCCGGCTGCTGCTGCCGGTGCCGCTCCTCGGCGCCACGGCGGTGCTGGCGTTCGGCCCGCCGGGACCGGTGGACGCCGGGGGTGCGGCGGCACTCGTCCTGGCCGGTGCGGCGTCGCTCGCGGGCCCGGCTCTCGGCCGTCGGTGGCGCAAGGCCGCCCTGGCCGGAGCGGTGGCCGTGGCCGCGGTGGATCTGGCTCTGTTGCTGGCCCGGGGTGCCGCCGGGGCCTGAACGAGCCCGCCCGATCATCGACCTGACGAGGCGTCAGCCATGACACCCGAATGACATGGCCATGCGAAGACCGTTGACAAATCAGAAACAGGGCAGAAATCTATGAACCTCTCACCGCAAAAGATTGACTTGTGGGCTCAAATATTGTGGAAGCAGAGGACATCATGAGATGGAAGCGACTCACCGGACAGTCGATCACCGGGCTGCTGATAGCCGGAATGGTCTCGGTCGGGCTCCTGCCCGTCGCCGCGAGCGCGGCTGAGGCCACCGATCTGGCCCGGGGCAAGCCCGTCGTCGCCAGCGGATCGCACGGCGGGTTCCCGGCCGCCAACGCCAACGACGGCAAGGTCAACAGCTACTGGGAGTCGAACGGACTGCCGGCCGACCTCACGGTGAAGCTCGGCGCCGACGCGGACCTGGAGTCCGTGGTGGTCAAGCTCAACCCCGACCCGATCTGGGGCAGTCGGACCCAGGACATCCAGGTGCTCGGCCGGACCCAGGACGGCACCGCGTTCACCTCGCTCCGGGCCCGCGCCGGCTACGCGTTCAACCCGTCGGGCAACCAGAACACGGTGACGATCCCGGTGGACGGCCGGGCCGCCGACCTCCAGCTCAAGTTCTTCGCCAACACCGGGGCGCCCGGCGCGCAGATCGCCGAGATCCAGGTCCTGGGAACGGCCGCGCCCAACCCGGACCTGACCGTGAGCGCTCTGTCCTGGAGCCCCTCGTCCCCGTCCGAGACGGACGACATCACCGTCAAGGGGACCGTCCGCAACGCCGGTTCGGCCGCCTCCCCCGCGACGACCGTCAATGTGAGCCTGGGCGGCGTGGTCGTGGGCAGCGCGCCGGTCGGCCCGCTCGCCGCGGGAGCCTCGGCCCCGGTCTCGGTCGAGGTCGGCAAGCGGCCGCAGGGCTCGTACACCGTCTCGGCGCTGGTGGACCCGACCGACACGGTCGTCGAGTCGGACAACGCCAACAACAGCCGTACCACCGCCTCCCCGCTGGTCGTCGGGCAGAGCCCCGGCCCCGACCTGGAGGTCCGCTCCATCTCCTCCAGCCCGGCCAACCCGGCCGTCGGCGCGGCGGTCACCTTCACCGTGGCGGTGCACAACCGCGGCACCAGCGCGGTGAGCGCGGGCACGGTCACCCGTCTGACCGTCGGTTCCACGACGCTCAACGGCACCACACCGGCCATCGCGGCGGGCGCGACCGCGAACGTCACGGTCGGCGGGAGTTGGACGGCGGCGAGCGGCGGCGCGACGCTGACCGCCACCGCGGACGCCACGAACCAGGTCACGGAGACCAGCGAGACCAACAACACCTTCGCCCGCTCCATCGTGGTCGGTCGCGGCGCGGCCGTTCCGTACACCGAGCTTGAGGCCGAGAACGCCACCTACCAGGGCACGCTGCTGAAGTCGGACGCCGAGCGCACCTTCGGGCACACCAACTTCGCCACCGAGTCCTCCGGACGCGAGTCGGTGCGGCTCAACTCCACCGGTCAGTTCGTGGAGTTCACCTCGACCGCCCCGTCGAACTCGGTCGTCGTACGCAACTCCATCCCGGACGCGCCGGGCGGTGGCGGCCGCGAGGCGACCATCAGCCTGTACGCCAACGGTCAGTTCGTCCGCAAGATCGACCTCTCCTCGAAGCACAGCTGGCTGTACGGGAACACCGACAGCCCCGAAGGACTCACCAACACCCCCGGCGGCGACGCACGGCGGCTGTTCGACGAGTCGCACGCCCTGCTCACGCAGACCTATCCGGCGGGCACGAAGTTCCGGCTCCAGCGCGACGCGAGCGACAACGCCTCCTTCTACATCATCGACCTGATCGACCTGGAGCAGGTGGCGGCGCCCTCCTCCCAGCCCTCGGGCTGTGTGTCCATCACGACGTACGGCGCGGTGGCGAACGACGGGATCGACGACACGGCCGCGATCCAGCGCGCGGTGACGGCGAACCAGACCGGTCAGATCGACTGCGTGTGGATCCCGGCCGGCCAGTGGCGTCAGGAGCAGAAGATCCTCACCGACGACCCGCTCGACCGGGGTCAGTTCAACCAGGTCGGTATCCGTGATGTGACGATCCGGGGCGCGGGCATGTGGCACTCCCAGCTCTACACCCTCACCCCGCCGCACGAGGCGGGCGGCATCAACCACCCGCACGAGGGCAACTTCGGTTTCGACATCGACGAGAACACGCAAATCTCCGACATCGCCATCTTCGGCTCCGGCACCATCCGCGGCGGCGACGGCAACCACGAGGGCGGCGTCGCGCTGAACGGCCGGTTCGGCAAGGACACGAAGATCAGCAACGTCTGGATCGAGCACGCCAACGTGGGCGTCTGGGCCGGTCGCGACTTCACCAACATCCCGGAGCTGTGGAACCCGGGTGACGGCGTCGAGTTCACCGGGATGCGGATCCGCAACACGTACGCGGACGGCATCAACTTCGCCAACGGCACCCGCAACTCCACGGTCTACAACTCGTCGTTCCGCAACACCGGCGACGACGCGCTGGCGGTCTGGTCCAGCAAGTACGTCAAGGACCAGTCCGTCGACATCGGCCACGACAACAGCTTCCGCAACAACACCATCCAGCTCCCGTGGCGTGCCAACGGCATCGCGATCTACGGGGGTTACGGCAACAAGATCGAGAACAACCTGATCTCCGACACGATGAACTACCCGGCCATCATGCTGGCGACCGACCACGACCCGCTGCCCTTCTCCGGGCAGACGCTGATCGCCAACAACGGCCTGTACCGCACCGGCGGAGCCTTCTGGAACGAGGACCAGGAGTTCGGCGCGATCACCCTCTTCCCGCAGAATCTGCCGATCCCCGGAGTCACGATCCGCGACACGGACATCATCGACTCCACCTATGACGGCATCCAGTTCAAGACGGGCGGCGGCCTGATGCAGGACGTCAAGATCGAGAACGTCCGGATCGACAAGTCCAACAACGGATCCGGCATCCTCGCGATGGGCGGCGCGCGCGGCAACGCGACGCTCACAAACGTGACGATCACCGACTCGCGTGACGGCCACGTACTCATCGAGCCCGGTTCGCAGTTCACGGTCTCCGGCGCCCCGAACGGCGCACGGGCCAAGCGGTAACCGCTGTCGCGTTCCCGGGCCGGTGGATCGTCTCCGGCCCGGGAACACCCGTTCTCGGGAAACCGCCTTTCCACCCGACGGATTGGGTCCCGCACGGCTCTGGGAAGTGCAGGGCCCCGGGGCTACCCTCCGCGCATGATTCCCACGGTTGTCTGGGGTACCGGCAACGTCGGCCGCGCGGCGGTCCGCGCCGTCGAGGCCCATCCGGCACTGACACTCACCGCCGTCCTCGTGCACGATCCCGCCAAGGTCGGCCGCGACGCGGGCGAGCTCGGCGGGGTCGGGCGCACGCTCGGGGTCGCGGCCACCGACGACATCGCCGCCGTCCTTGCCGCCCGCCCCCGGGCGGTGGTCTACGCGGCGTCCGGCGACATCCGTCCCGACGACGCCCTCGCCGACATCGGCCGGGCGATCCGGGCCGGCGCGGTGGTCGTCACGCCCTCCCTCTATCCGCTCTACGATCAGCGCAACGCCCCGCCGGAGCTGCGGGACCCGGTCCTGGCCGCCATCGCCGAGGGGGGCGGTTCGCTCTTCGTCTCCGGAGTCGACCCCGGCTGGGGCAATGACGTCCTGCCCCTGCTGGTCAGCGGCCTCGGTACCGAGGTGGACGTCATCCGCTGCCAGGAGATCTTCGACTACTCCACGTACGAGCAGGAGGAGTCGGTGCGCCATCTGATCGGCATGGGGCACCCGATGGACTACCAGCCGCTGATGCTGGCGGAGAGCGTTCCGACGATGGTGTGGGGCGGTCAGATACGGCTCATGGCGCGGGCGCTGGACGTCGAGCTGGACGAGATCCGCGAGACCCTGGACCGTCGGGCGCTGGAGAGAGCGGTACGCACCCGCACGATGGGCGAGTTCGCGGCGGGCACGCAGGGGGCGGTGCGCTTCGAGGTGCAGGGCGTCGTGGACGGCGTGCCGCGCATCGTCATCGAGCACATCACCCGGATCCATCCCTCGTGCGCCCCGGACTGGCCGTCCCCGCCCGACGGGGTGGGCGCGCACCGGGTGGTGATCGAGGGCCGCCCCCGTATCGAGGTGACGGTCGAGGCCTCCGACGAGGACGAGAACCGGTCGGCGGGCGGGAACGCCACCGCGGTCGGGCGGCTCGTCTCCGCCATCGACTGGCTGGTGGACGCGGAGCCGGGCCTGTACGACGCACTGGACGTTCCGCTGCGGCCTGCGGTCGGCAGGCTGGGAAGGAGACCGGCATGATCATCGATGTTCCGGAGGGCCAGGAGCCCATCGGTTATGTGTGGGGGGAGATGGTCCCCGGCATCGGCATGGCCGCCGCCACCTTCTCGATGTCCGTGTACGAGCACACGACACTGGGGCTGCGGGAGTTCGAGGCGGCCAGGCTGCGGGTGGCGCAGATCAACGGGTGCCTGTTCTGCCTGGACTGGCGGACCGAGCGGGACGGGGCGAAGGTCGAGGAGGAGTTCGCCGGGGCGGTGACCGAGTGGCGTACGACCGACGCCTTCGACGAGCGCACCCGGTTGGCGGCGGAGTACGCCGAGCGGTACACGCTCGACCACCACGGCCTGGACGACGCCTTCTGGAAGCGGATGACCGCGCACTACAGCCAGGCGGAGATCGTGGAACTGACGATGAGCATCGGCTCGTGGCTGGCGTTCGGGCGGCTCAACCATGTGCTGGGGATCGACGCGGTGTGCGTTCTGCCCGGTCACGGGTGAGGGCGGGCGCCTCCTGACGGAGTCCGGGGCCGCCGGGTTGGCACTCCCGGCCCCGGGCTCTTCGTCGGTTCCCGCGTCCTCCGGGGCGCCTACAGGTCGGTCGCGATGATCCGTTCGATGTTGCGCTCGGCGAGCGCGGTGATGGTGACGAACGGGTTCACGCTGGTGTTGCCGGGGATCAGCGCGCCGTCGATGACGTACAGGCCCGTGTAGCCGTGCAGCCGGCCGTAGTTGTCGGTGGCCTTGTCCAGGACCGCGCCGCCCAGCGGGTGGTAGGTGAGGTGGTCGCCCCAGATCTTGTGAACGCCGAAGAGGTCCGTGCGGTAGATCGTCCCCTCCTTCTGGTTGATCTTGTCGAAGATGGTCTTCGCGGCGTCGATGGACGGCTGCTTCCACGCCGTCTGCCAGTTCAGTTCGGCCTTCCCCGCCGCCGCGTTCCAGGTGAACTGCGCCCGGTTCGGGTTCTTGGTGATGGAGAGGTAGAACGAGGCCCACGTCTCGATCCCGGTGGGCAGCGGCGCCACTTCGGCGAACGCTCCGCCGGCGTCCCAGTTGTCGATGCCGCCGGTGGGGATGGACGACTGCACCTTCCCCGTCGGGTCCCAGAGGTGGTTGGCCCGGCCGCACATGACGTTGCCGTTGTCGCCCCAGCCCTTGCCGACCTCGTTGTTGAGGAGGGGCAGCGCGCCGGTGGCCTTGAGGCCGACGAGCAGCTTGCTGGTGCCCACGCTGCCCGCGGCGAAGAAGACCTTGTCCGCCGTGATGGTCTTGGTGGCGGTCGTCCGGCCGACGGTGTCCAGCTGGTCGATGAGCACCGTGTAGCCGCCGCCCGGGGCCGGGGTGACCGTGGTGACCTTGTGGAGCGGGGAGATGGTGACCCGGCCGGTGGCCCTGATCCGGTCGATGTAGGTCTTCTGGAGCGACTTCTTGCCGTAGTTGTTGCCGTAGAGGATCTCGGCGTCCAGGGCCGACCTGGGGACGGTCCCGGCCGCCTCCTGCTTCATGTAGTCCCAGTCGTAGACGGCGGGAACGAAGAGGAACGGGAAGCCGGAGCGCTGGGCGTGTTTCCGGCCGACACGGGCGTACTGATAGCAGTCGACGCTGTCGAACCAGGCGGGGTCGATGGTGGTGACGCCCAGTCCGCTGTTGGCGCGCGGGTAGTAGGTGCTGTACATCTCCTCGGCGCTCACCGTGGGGAGGATCGCGCCGAAGTTCTCCCGGCGCGGGGTGACGGCCATACCGCCGTTGACCAGGGACCCGCCGCCTACACCGCGGCCCTGGTAGACCGTGATGCCGGCGAACTCCTCGGCGTCCAGGATGCCGGTGTAGCGGTTGACGTGTCTGTCGATGGGGAAGCCGAGGAAGTTGCTCAGCGGCTGCTTGGTCCGGGTCCGCAGCCAGAAGGAGCGGTCGTCGGGCCTGGTGGTGTTGGCGAAGATCTTGCCGTCCGCGCCCGGCGTGTCCCAGGCCATGCCCATCTCGACCATATGGACGTCGACGCCGGCCTGGGCGAGCCGGAGGGCGGCCACGGAGCCGCCGTATCCGGTGCCGACGACCAGCACCGGCACACGGGCCCCGGAGCCGATCGGCGCTGCTGCCGCCCGGACGCCCGCCCACGCCGGTGCGGTGTGCCCGGCGATCGCCGCAGCGCCCAGAAGAGAACCTGTTCCAGCGATGAATCTTCGACGCGAGACACCCTTGGTCCCGCCATCCTGCATGGTAGTGTCGCTCATGTGACATCCCTCACTCTCGACAGAGTGCAACAGGTTCTACTGTCGATCGCGTGGTAAGTCACTAGAAACTTGGGGGTAACTTCCCGGCACGCCCGAGGGGCCCCGGACCATGAGGTCCGGGGCCCCTCGGGCTCGGGCGCGGAGGATCAGTAGGCGCCGAAGACGTTGTCGATCGAGCCGTACCGGTCCGCGGCGTAGTTGCACGCGGCCGTGATGTTGGCGACCGGGTCATAGCTGTCGGTCGAGGTGCCGGGCACGTGGTAGGCCTGGAAGGTCGGGTCGATGACCTGGAGCAGCCCCTTGGACGGGGTGCCCTTGACCGCGTTGGAGTCCCAGTTGTTGATCGCGGCCGGGTTGCCCGAGGACTCGCGGATGATGTTGCGGTGGATGCCCTCGTAGGTACCGGGGATGCCCTGCTCGGCCATGACCGCCAGCGACTCCTTGATCCAGCCGTCGAGGTCGTTCGTGTACGTGACGGCCTTCTCGGCGGCCGGAGCGGTCTTTGCCACGGGAGCGGCGTTGACCCGCTCCGAGCGGTCGGCACGGTCCGCCTCGGCACCGCGCGCGGCGGACGGGGAAGCCTCGGCGGCCTTGTCCGCCTTGCCGCCCGAAGGGGCCTCGGTCTTGGTTCCGAGGGTCAGCTTGATACCGGGGTGAATAAGATCGGGATTGTCTCCGACGATCTTCCGGTTGCCTTCGTACAGCTTCTCCCAGCCGCCGCTGACGGAATATTCGCGGGCGATCTTGGAAAGCGTTTCACCGGCCGCCACGGAATGCTGGGCGGGCGCGGCCTGCACGGCGGAATTCGCCTGGGCCACCGAGGCGGGCGCCACGGCCTGCTGCGGCGCGGCGGCGGGCGCGGGGGCCGCGAAGGCAGTGGTGGCGCCGATCACCGGGAGGGCGAGGACGGCTCCACCCGTGGTCACGGCTGCAAGGCCGCGGCGCAGCGAGGTGGACTGGGAACGACGGTGCTTACCCTGTGCGGGCATGGGGGATTTCCTCTCCGGCGCCTGCGAGGTGAGCTGTCGGGTTCAGACAGGAGATGTCTGGCCGCACGCTCGTGCGACTTCACCCCAAGCCGTTCCGGTTACGGATCGGCGACTTACCTGGGTCCCCCGCTCCTGCCGTGCGTGAGTGGGTTTCGGATTCCCGGACGGCGGCAGGATTCGGCGTTCCATCCGGATTGACGGTGACCGTAGGCGAGAAACGTCGAACAGAACAAGCCCCGCATTCCGGATTCCCTTTTCCACGCAAGATCGAAAAGCGGAATTGCCGGATCGGGTCACCCCGTCACGTCGTCAACTTTCTTCGCACAGAAGGGAACCGATGCTTCCACTTCTACGTCCGCCCTCTCGGACGTGACGCTCACCACTCCTTCACGACGATGGCGAGAATGAGGTCAAGCAAATGCCCCAACAGCCTCAATAAGCCCCTTATCGAGCAGGATGCCTAAAAGAAACAAATCGCCCATACCGGCACGGGAAAACGGGCTAATCGGACACTCTAGGCAGGGCCGGCCGAAGGGCCCGCGGGGCGATCGCTTACGGTGTGCGGTGGAGACTAGTAAGCCGACCCTTACCTCCGACGTACGCTGTACCTGCCCGCGTTCGCCCGCCCCGAAGGATCACCACGCCATGACACGCCCCGTCCGCGTCGCCATTGTCGGAGCCGGCCCCGCCGGTATCTACGCTGCGGACGCGCTGCTCAAATCCGAGGTCTGCCAGGACCCGGGGGTCTCCATCGACCTCTTCGAGCGCATGCCCGCGCCCTTCGGCCTCATCCGTTACGGCGTGGCCCCCGACCACCCGCGGATCAAGGGCATCGTCAAGGCCCTGCACCAGGTGCTGGACAAGCCCCAGATCCGGCTCTTCGGAAACGTCAGCTACCCGCACGACATCGGCCTGGACGACCTGCGGTCGTTCTACGACGCGGTGATCTTCTCCACCGGTGCCGAGGCCGACCGGGCGCTCGACGTCCCCGGCATCCAGCTGAACGGCTCCTACGGCGCGGCCGAGTTCGTCTCCTGGTACGACGGGCACCCCGAGGTCCCGCGCACCTGGCCGCTCACCGCGGAGAAGGTCGCCGTGCTCGGCGTCGGGAACGTGGCCCTGGACGTGGCCCGGGTCCTGGCCAAGACGGCGGACGAGCTGCTGCCCACCGAGATCCCGGACAACGTGTACCAGGGCCTCAAGGAGAACAAGGCGCTGGAGGTGCACGTGTTCGGGCGGCGTGGACCCGCGCAGGCCAAGTTCAGCCCGATGGAGCTGCGGGAGCTGGACCACTCCCCGAACATCGAGGTCATCGTCAACCCCGAGGACATCGAGTACGACGAGGGCTCCATCGCGACCCGCCGGGAGAACAAGCAGGCCAACATGGTCGCGCAGACCCTGGAGAACTGGGCGATCCGCGATGCCGGCGACCGCCCGCACAAGCTGTTCCTGCACTTCTTCGAGTCCCCGGTCGAGATCCTCGGCGAGGACGGCAAGGTCGTGGCGCTGCGCACCGAGCGCACCGAGCTGGACGGCACCGGCAACGTCCGGGGCACCGGTCGGTTCACGGACTGGGACATGCAGAGCGTCTACCGTGCCGTCGGCTACTACTCGGAGGAGCTGCCCAAGCTCCCCTTCGACGTGGCCTCCGGCACCGTGCCGCACGAGGCGGGACGCGTCATCGCCGGCGACGAGCACATGGCCTCGGTCTACGTCACGGGCTGGATCAAGCGCGGTCCGATCGGTCTGATCGGACACACCAAGGGCGACGCGAACGAGACGGTCGCCTGCGTCCTGGAGGACCGGGCGGCCGGCCGGCTGCCGGAGCCGGCCACGCCCGCTCCGGAGGCCGTCGAGGCCTTCCTGGAGGACCGCGGCGTCCGCTACACGACCTGGGAGGGCTGGCACAAGCTGGACGCCCACGAGCAGGCACTGGGCGCGGCGCAGGGCCGTGAACGGATCAAGGTCGTGGAGCGCGAGGGCATGCTGGAGGCCTCCGGCGCCTTCGCACCGGCAGAGCCGCCGGCCGACGTCTGATCAACGCCTGATCAACGCCTGATCAACGCCTGATCGGACGCCTCAGCGGCGCCTGATCGGCAGGACGTCTCTCAGGAGGCCGGATCCGGTGCGCCCGCCGTGCGCCCCGGGTCCGGCCTCCTGAACGTGCGCCACAGGTCGGGCCCGGGCGACCGGTCCTCCCGTGGTCGCCGGACCGTCGGGGTCCCGGCCCACCGGGCGGCGAGCAGGATCGCGATGTCGTCGGGGCGGTCGGTGGCCGCCCTGGCCTCTCCGATGACCTGGTCGGCCGTCTCGGCCAGGGGGACCGCGCCGATGCGTTCGACGGTGGCGCGCAGCCGCTCGATCCCCTCGTCGATGTCCGTTCCGGGGCGCTCGATCAGCCCGTCCGTGAACAGGGCGAGCATCGCGCCCGGTTCGAGGCGCATCTCCGTGACCGGGTAGGACGCCTGCCCGTCGATCCCGAGCACGATGCCGCCGGCCAGGTCCAGCACTTCCGTCCGGCCGTCCGGCCGCCGCAGCACGGGCTGCGGATGCCCCGCCCGTACAGCGCGGGCCACTCCGGTCACCGGGTCCAGCGCGATGTAGCAGCAGCTCGCGAACTGTCCCGGGTCAAGATCGATGAGCAGCCGGTTCGTCCCGCTCATCACCTCCTGCGGATCGTACTTGTTCAGCGCGAACGCCCTTACCGCGCTGCGCAGTTGCCCCATGGTCGCGGCGGCGGAGACCCCGTGACCCTGGACGTCGCCGATGATCAGGGCGAGTTCGTGGCCGGTCTCGATGACGTCGTACCAGTCGCCGCCCACGTCCATGCCCTGGGTGCCGGAGAGGTAGCGCCCCAGGGTGTCCACCCCGTCCACCTCGGGCAGCCGGTGCGGCAGCAGGGCGTTCTGGAGTCCGCGGGCGAGAGCCGCCTCGCTGTCGTAGCGCTGAGCCCGCTTCAGGGCCTGGGCGATGAGTCCGGCCAGTGCCGTCAGGACCGTACGTTCCTCCGGGCTGAAGCCGCGAGGGCGGTCGAACCCGAGGATGCAGGAGCCGACGGGCCGCCCCGAGGCGATCAGCGGCAGGAACGCGCGGGCCCCGACATCCGCGTCGATCGGGATGCCCGGATAGGCATCGGCCAGGAGCTGCATGGACTCGAAGAACATCGGGCGGCCTGAGGTCAGGGTCTCCACCCCGGGAATGCTGACGTCGAGCTCGACCCCTTCGAAGCGGTCGAGGAAGCCCTTCGGGAACCCTGTCTCCCAGGCCAGATGGAGATGGCCCTCGTCCAGCAGATAGATGGCGAGCTGACGGCCTCCGAACGCGGGCAGTAGCTCCTCCGTGACCACCTCGGAGACCTGGCGTGCCGTGACCGCCTCGGTCAGCGCGATGGCGAGGGCCACCGGTCGGTACAGCGCCGAGGAGCGGTCGGCGGTCGAGCCGATACCCAGGCCGGGCGCGGTGACCGAGCCCGGGGCGTAGTCCGGCCGGTCGGTCCCCTGGAGGACGACGCTCACCCCGTCGTGGTCCGGGTACAGGGACACCGACAGCCAGCGCGAGGGCGGGCGGCGGGCGCGGAAGTGGACGGGCTCGTCGGCCATCAGGGCGGCCCGGTAGTGGTCCTCGTAGGCCTCGTGCCCGAACCACGGCAGGGCCTGCCACACGACGTGGCCCACGAGCTGCTCCCTGGAGTGGCCGAGCAGCTCCTCGGCGAGGCCGTTCGCGTAGGTGATCCGGCCCAGCCGGTCGAGGGAGAGGATGCCGCGCGGCAGCCGGTCGGCGGCCTCCGGCACGACGGGCCCCGCGCCGAGGTCGACCAGGAAGCCGCTCAGACGGCTGGCCGACGCGTCACCGCCCGGGTGCGTCCAGCGTCCGGACAGTTCCAGCAGGTGGGACCGGCCGTCGGGGCCGCGCAGCCGCATCCGGCGGACGACCGGTTCGGTCGATTCCACCGTCCGGCGGGCCAGCGCCCACAGCCCGTACACGTCCTCCGGGACCAGCCGTTCGGCGAGCGCGTCGACGGTGCCCGGGAAGGCGGCGGGCTCGAAGCCGAGGATCGCGCAGAGTTCGTCGTCGGCGGTGACCTGCCCCGAGTGCAGGTCCCAGTCGAAGCGGCCGACCCGGACCGGGGGCGTGGTGGCGGCGGGCAGTTGCACGGGGACCGGCTCGGACTCCCATACGCAGTCGACGCCCCGTTGGTCCAGATCGGTGAGCGCGTCACCGAGTCGGTGGCCCAGGCGGTGCAGCCGGTCGCCGTCGGCGGGGGCGACGGGCTGCCCCGGCGTGGAGGCCCGCAGGATCGCCAGGACGCCCAGGCTCCCCCGGGGTCCGGTGATCGGCACCCACAGCGAACCGAACGGGAACGGCAGTCCGGCCATCAGCTGCGGGAACCGGCGCATCGCCTCCTCCGCGTCGGAGAGCAGCACGGGCCGCCCCGAGCGGTAGGCCTCGGACACCGGGAAGGGCCGGTTCACCTGCATCCGCCACCAGGGCCGGAACAGCGGCCCCGGCAGTCCGGCGAGCACCGCGAGCCGCAGGAGTCCGGGCGTCCGGCTGCGGAGGTAGACACCGCCCGCGTAGCCGTCGCTCGATTCGACGGCGCTGACGAGGGTCTGCGCGAGTACGAGGGACAGTTCGTCGGGCACTCGGCCACCCTCGTGTCCCCCGGCCGCGGCCCCGTTTCCGGCGGGCGGGGGATGCCGGGGCGTTTCGTGCCGGGTCACACAGCCAGCATGCTCCCGGTGCGGGGTACCCCGCACCTCCGGCGACCGGCCGCCCCCCGACGGTCGGTCGCCGGACGTGGCTCAGTACAGCTTGGCGACGGCGGTGCGCGTCGTCTTCTTGAAGCCCTCCAGCGGTGCGCCGTCGAGTTCGCCCAGCTGTCCCCACTCGACGACGGTCACGGCCCTGCCGTCGCGGCCCACGGAGTAGAGCCCGATGTCGGTGGAGCCGACCTCCGGGTACGACGTGTCGATGCTGTAGACGTGCGCGCCCTCCTCGATGTCGACACGGCCCTGGTAGAACGCCTCCCCCTCCAGGCCGGGGTCCTGCTGCTTCAGCCGGTCGAGGCAGGTCTCCAGGGCGCCGCGCAGTTCGGCGGCGAGCGCCTTGGCCCGAGCGGTGGTGGTGGCGACCGTGATGGTCTGGCGGGCGCCGGTGTCCAGTTCGGTGCGGAAGTCCCGGTGGCGGGTGCCGGACGCCGGGGCGATGCCGGCGGTGCACACCGACCCTTCCGCGGGCACTCCCTGGCGTACGGGACCGGCCGTCCAGGGTGTGGTGGAGGCGGGCAGCCGGCCCGCGCTCAGGAACTTCGGCTGGACGGGAGCGGGGGCCGGCGCCGCGGCGGCGGGCACTTGGGCCAGGGCGGTGACGGCCAGGCCCGCGGCCGCGGCGGTCAGGACTGCGGTGCGAAGGGTGCGCATGGTGAGGTTTCCCCGTTTCGGATGGTGCGGTCAGGTGGTCGTACGGCGTCGCGCCGAGGTGTGCGGAGCCCGGCGAGGGGCCCTGCGGCGGCGATACGGGAACGAGCACCAGCCTGGGCCGACGCACCGGAAGCGGACAAGCGCGACACGGGTTCCCGCCGGGCTGGAACCGTCCCACCCCTGGTGACGTGGGTGTTCTCGGGGGGCTGGAACGCCCTGGAACGGCTTGCGGGGGAGGTCGAGCGTGTCGAGTGACGCCGAGGGGGCCGCACGGGCGGTGCTGGCGGAGCGACTGAGCGCGCTGCGGGAGCGGTCGGGCCGGACGTACGCGTCGCTGGCCCGCCGGATCGGGGTCAGCGGCTCGACGCTGCACCGGTACTGCACGGGGCGGACGGTGCCCGCGGAGTTCGCCCCCGTGGAGCGGCTGGCCCGCCTGTGCGGCGCACCGGCCGGGGAGCGGGAGGCACTGCACCGTCTGTGGATCGTGGCGGACCGCGAACGCCTCGGCCGGCAGGCGGCGGCGGAGGGGAAGGCCGAGGCGGAGACCGAGGCGGAGACGGAGACCGCGGCGGAGACCGGGGCGGAGACTGAGCCGACGGAAGTCGTGCCGGTGGACGGATCGGCCGGGGAGACGGTGTCGCCCGGGCGGTGGGCGTCGGTGCCGCACACCGCCGGAGCCGGGCCGTCCGGCGGGGCCGTGTCCGGGCCGCCGCCGACCGGGGCCCACGAGCCGTCCGGCCACACCGGTCCTCGCCCGGGGCCGGCTTCCGTCGCAGGAGAGGTGGCCACGATCGGGAGCGGGACTCCCCGGGGGCCGGTGTCCCGGTCGCGTCGAGCACGCCGGTACGGGCAGGGGCTCGGTGTCCTCGGCGCCGCGGTGCTCACTCTCGTCCTGGTCGCGTCCTTGGGAGGGACCTCGCTCCCGGGCCCGGACCGGCGCCCGTCGGCGGCCCAGCGGCCGGGCGGTCCCCCGGCGGACAGCCCGGAGCCCTCGCCTTCCGGCTCCCTCACGCCCGGTAAGCCGCAGGGCACGCCGCGCGGGACCCCACGCGGAACGCCGTCCGGCGGCACCCGGCCGACAACCGTGCCGCCCGGCGTCGAACAGCGCGGGGAGGCTCTCCCCCGGGCATCCGGGGAAGCGCCAGGACCGAAGGCCGGACGTGTGCCGTTCACCTGGACCGTGGACGACCACGTCTGGAAGAACGGCTGCGACCACTCCTACCTCGTCGACCGGGCGCCCGCCGCCGTCCCGCCGCCCCCGGTGGAGGCGGACGCGGAGTCCTGGGCCGGAGCGCTCGGCGGGGTGCACGCGGGCGAGGCCGGTGTCCGGATCACGTTGCAGGGCAGGGACGAGCGGGCCGTGGTGCTGGAAGCCCTGCGAATCCGAGTGGTCGAGCGTCGTTCGCCGGCGGAGGGCCGCGTCTACCGGATGAGCTCCGGCTGCGGCGGGGCCCTCACCCCGAGGATGTTCGACGTGGACCTCGACGCGCCCCGCCCCGTCGCCCGCTCGGTCGCGGGCAACGACTCGGGCGAGCCCATCGAGGCGGTCGCCTTCCCGTACAGCGTCTCCGTCACCGATCCCGAGGTCCTCCTGATCACGGGTCGCACGGTCGGCTGCGACTGCGACTGGTTCGCGGAGCTGACCTGGAGCGCCGGCGGCCGGTCCGGCACGGTGCGCGTCGACGACGGCGGGCGGCCGTTCCGTACGAGCGGGGTGCGGGGGCGGCCCGTGCTCGACTACGACACGGGCGCCGGCCGCTGGGCGTCCGTGCCGGACTCCGAGGAGGCCGCGTCCTGAAGCGGCGGCCTCCGCGCGGAGGCGCCCGGGGGCGGATGCGCCCATCCTGGTGGGGCGGGCGGACTGCCCGACGCGGACCTGTGCCGGCCGCGGACGCTCCTGGTGGAGGTGCCGATGGACCCGGTCACCGCCCTACGGCGGATCGCCTTCCTGCTGGAACGCTCCCAGGCCGCCACCTATCGGGTGAAGGCCTTTCGTACGGCCGCCGCCGCCGTGGATGCGATGGCCGCCGGGGAGGCGGCGGAGCGGGTGGCCGCGAACTCCCTGGAGCGGGTCGCCGGGGTCGGGCCACGCACCGCCGAGGTGATCCGCGAGGCCCTGGCCGGGCAGACGCCGCGGTATCTGGACCGGCTGGAGGCGGAAGCCGCCGCTGAGCCGCCCGTCGAGGGGGGCGAGGATCTCTTCGCCCGGTTGACGGGCGACTGCCATCTGCACTCGGACTGGTCGGACGGGGGCAGCCCGATCGAGGAGATGGGCCGGACCGCCGCGGAGCTGGGGCACGCGTGGGCCGTTCTCACCGACCACTCGCCCCGGCTGACGGTGGCCCGCGGCCTGTCGCCGGAGCGGCTGCGGGAGCAGCTCGCGGTGGTGGCGCGGCTCAATGAGGAGTGGGCCCCGTTCCGGCTGCTGACGGGCATCGAGTGCGACATCCTCCCGGACGGCTCGCTCGACCAGGAGCCCGCGCTGCTGGAGCGGCTCGACGTGGTCGTGGTCTCGGTCCACTCCAAGCTGCGGATGGACCCGGAACCGATGACCCGTCGCCTGGAGGCGGCGGTACGCCACCCGCGGGCGAATGTGCTCGGCCACTGCACGGGACGCCTGCTGACCGGGCGCGGCCGACCGGAGTCGCGGTTCGACGCGGACCGGGTCTTCGCGGCCTGCGCCGAGGCGGGGACAGCGGTGGAGATCAACTGCCGTCCGGAGCGGCGGGATCCGCCCCTGCGGCTGCTGCGCGCGGCCGTCGCGGCGGGGGCGCTGTTCGCGATCGACACCGACGCGCACGCCCCGGGGCAGCTCGCCTGGCAGCGGTCGGGGTGCGCCCGCGCCGAGGAGTGCGGGGTGCGGGCCGACCGGGTGGTGACGACCTGGAGCGCCGACCGGCTCCTGGAGTGGGCCCGCTGACCGCGTCCGGGGGCACACGGTCGCCGCGCGGGGGCACGCGGCCGCCCGCCCCGGAGGTTCGGCAGGTCCCTCCGGAAGCGGGCGGGCGGGCGTCGGCCGGGCTACTTCTCGGGGTAGACGTCCCCGGCCTCCATGGCGCTCTGCTGCTCGCTCCGGTCCCGGATCGTCCGGGACTTCTTCTCCAGGCGCTCGCGCTCGTGCGGGTCGCTCGCACGCTCCGCGGCCTCCGCGAGCTGCTGGGCCTTCTCACGCATCTGCCGAGCCAGGTCGGCGGGTTCGTCCGAACCGCTCATCACCACTCCTTGGACGCTGGGGACCTCTGACCCCAGCGAACCAGCGACCGGCCCCCGCCGCATCCCGCGCGGCCCGGGCTCTCGCGCCGTACTCGGGGTGTCGCTCCGGCGCGGGCGGTTCAGGAGGGCTGTCGGCCCAGCCGCCGCAGGAGTGCGCGCAGCCTCGGGTGACGCGCGTGCGCCTCCGCCGAACGGCGGTCCAGTTCCTCGCCGAGGCGTTCGGTGCGCTCCTCGATGTCGAGTTCGGCCAGCACCCGGTCGATCTCGGAGAGCAGGGCGCCGTGCAACTGCCACTGGCGCGGGTGCTCCTGGACGTCCTCCAGCAGGAGGTCGGCCACCCGGTCGCGGGTGGCGCGGCTGCGGACGAGCGCGTCGGCCAGCCTGTCCTCCGCCGCCTCCGCGTCGGCGGCGAGCTGGGTCGTGACCAGTACGGCGAAGCTCTCGATCGCTTCGGCCAGGTGGCCGAAGAGTTCCTGGAGCAGTTCCGTCACATCGGCCGGGAACAGCGACTCCTCGGTGCGGGCCTTCGCCAGGTCGGTGAGGGTGCGGGACAGGACGCGCAGGACGACGGCGCAGATCTCCAGCGTGTCGAGTCCGGTGCGCAGGACGACCCGGTGGAGCAGCCCTTGTCTCACCCTGGGGTTGAGGGTGAGACTTTCCTCCGCCTGGCGCAGGGAGGCGTCGACCTCCACGATGTCATGGTCGAGCCTGCGGGCCTCGTGGAGCCGGGCGGCGGCCCGGGGCACGGGGTTGTTCCCCACGAGCTCCTCGCCCATGCTGCGCAGCATGGTGCCCATCCGGGTGGCCAGCGACTCGATGGAGGAGCCGGCCGAGTCGACCCAGACGGGCGGGGCGAGGAGCAGATTGAACAGGAGTCCCACGACGGCGCCGATCAGGGTCTCCCACACCCGGTCCCAGGCGGTGTCGGCGACCTGGGAGACGCCGAGGACCAGCATCGCGCTGATCGCCACCTCGGGCACGAACTCGTTGACCCGGACCAGCCGCCCGATCAGCAGCGAGGTGAAGATCGTGAGGCCGAGGCTCCACCAGCTCAGCCCCACCAGAGAGCTGAAGGCGATGGCGATGAGGACACCGACGACCACCGAGTTCACCCTGCGGACGCCGGTGGTGAGGGTCGCGTAGAGGGTCACCTGGACGACCAGGAGTGCGGTGAGGGGTGCGGTCAGCGGCGCGGGTTCGGGCAGCGCCCAGACCGCCACGGAGTAGGCGATGACGGCAGCCGCCGTCGAGCGCAGCGTCTGCACCCCGGCGGGTTCGGTGGTGCGCTGAACGAGCTTGACGACGGGGGCGGAGACTCGGGGCATTCCTTGACGGTGCCCCGAATTCCCTCGCCGCAGCGCTTCCCCCGTCCGGGCTCCGCCGTACGGCCCCGCACCCTGGCACGGAACCCGGACGGCGTGCGCGGGAGCTCGGACGGAGAGACCCTGGAGACATGGCTGTTCTACTGAATCCCCCAGGAGAGACACCGCCGGCCGAGGGTTCCATCGGGGAGGCCCACGAGGAACGCGCGGACGGAGGGCTGTGGGAGCACCCCGGCGTCTGGGCCGCCCTGATCGTGGTCGGCGCGCTGGTGGTCGCCGGATTCTTCCTCGCCCGGATCTTCGGTTACGGGTGATGAGCCGCGAGGTGTCCGCATCGGCGCGCCGGATCACCGACGCGCTGCTGGAGGGGTACGGGCGGACGTATGCGGCGGAGGCGGGGATCCGGCTGCGTGACACTCCGCAGCCGCTCTACCAGCTCCTGGTGCTGAGTCATCTGCTGAGCGCCCGGATCCGGGCGTCGGTCGCCGTGGCCGCCGCGCGGGCGTTGTTCGCGGACGGCATGCGCACCCCGCGCCGGATGGCCGACGCGACCTGGCAGCAGCGTGTGGACGCGTTGGGCGAGGGCGGCTACCGCCGCTACGACGAGCGGACCTCCACCCAGCTCGGGGAGGGCGCACACCTCGTCCTCGATGTTTGGAAGGGCGACCTGCGGCGCCTCCGCGCGGAGGCGGACGGCGACGCGGAGGTGGTGCGTGCGGGGCTCCAGCGGGTCCAGGGGATCGGACCGGCCGGGGCCGACATCTTCGTACGCGAGGTGCAGGACCTCTGGCCGGAGACCGGGTTCCGGGCCGGTGCGAAGGGCCTGCAAGGAGCCGAGAGGCTCGGTCTGCCCACCTCTCCCGGCCCGCTGGCGGAGCTGGTGCAAGGCCGGGACCGGGCCGCGTTCGCCGCGGCGCTGGTCAGGGCGGCTCTCGACCGGGAGGTCGTCGAGACGGTCCGGGAGAACGCACAGGCCCGCAAGTAAGCCCTGCCGTGCGGCCCCCGCACGTCAGCGTCCTCGGGAGACGGGGCTTCCTCGGGCGACGCGAGGGACGTCAGCGGACTCGCGCGGGTGCCCGTGCCGTGCGTGACGGCACGGGCACCAGCGCCTCTCTCAGCGGTCGGAGGCCGCCCGCGCTGCGCGTGCCAGGGCCTCCTCGCGGCGGGCCTCGGCCTGTTCCTTCCTGCCCTCGGCCTTCAGCCGCTCGTCCTCGAGGGCGATGCCGTCCGATTCCTTGATCATGCCTTTGAGCCTCCGCGCCTTGGCGCGGGCTATGTCGGTGCTCTTTCCCACAGCTGCCTCCATGCCGCGAGGGAGATACGCGCTTCTCCCTCCACTATGCATACCCGCGCGGCGGAACGCAGGCCGCTACAGCAGTGGATTCTCGTCGTCGTCCGGTCCGCCGCCCTCGACCCGCAGCGCGAGGTCCTGGAGGACGTCCGCCGACGACACGTCGGTCTGCCCGGAGTCGTGGACCTGGGCCAGCATCGTGAACGCGAGGGTGAAGGCGCTCACGAGCTGTTCGACCGCACCGCCGACCTCGCGCCCGACGACGGTGACCACCTCCTCCACGGAGAAGTCGTCGGGGATGGCGATGTGGGGCATCGTCTCGTTCAGCAGGGCGGTGACGGCGCCCGCTCCCGTGTCCAGATCTTCCCGTTCGAGGTCCGCCTCCAGCAGACGCTGCATTTCGCGCGCCTCTGTGAGGATGCCGATCACGCGCTTCACGACTTCCCGTTGCTCCATGGCCGCGAGCATAGGGCGTGCAACCCGGTCGCAACGTCCGGTCGAGTTGACTCGCGTCCGGTTGTCGCGGCGTCACCGTAGCCGAGAAGGGGCAGGTCCATGGAGTGTGACCCGAAATCTCCCGCCGTCGAGCTGACACCGGCCGCGGCCGGTCTGCTGCGACGGCTGCGGGCGGACCACGGCCCGTTGATGTTCCATCAGTCGGGCGGCTGCTGCGACGGCAGCGCGCCGATGTGCTATCCGGCCGGTGAGTTCCGTACCGGGAACGCCGATGTGCTGCTGGCGGACCTCGCCGTCGAGGGGATGCCCGGGAGCGTGCCCTTCTGGATGTCGCGGAGCCAGTACGAGGTGTGGTCCCACACCCGGCTGATCGTGGACGTGGTGGAGGGCCGCGGCAGCGGGTTCTCGCTGGAGGCTCCGGAGGGGGTGCGGTTCCTCATCCGTTCCCGTCTGGTGGACGGCTGAGGAACCGCACCGCCATCCTGTCGGGCGGTGTCGCTCAGCGCGGCGGGCGCTTCGGGCGCGAGCGGTTCTCCAGCATCGCCCGGCGGATTCCGGCCGCCGTGGAACGTGCGTGCTCCGGGGTCGCCGTGTGGTCGGCGACCGAGGTGACGAAGCGGTGCAGCGGCTGCCTGCAGCGGGTGCACGGGGTGTCGGTGGTGAGGAGGTAGCCGTCCTCGCACTGCGGGTCGGTGCACGGTCCGGGCCGCAGGAGCTGTTCGGCGATGTCCTGGGCGCTCCACCGGCGGCGGCCGTCCTCGTCCTTCTCACCCAGCGCGTGGGCCCAGCGCAGGTTCCAGCGCCGTTCGATGCGCTCGCGCAGGAGGCCGGAGCTGCGGACGGCGAGTTCCTGGTGGATGAGGTCGTGCACGGTGCTGGGCAGCCGGCCGCCGAGCGCCTGGAGGAGCTGGGGCGGCAGGGCCTGGAGGACGTAGCCGGGCGGGTTGCTCCGGGCGTTCTCCCGCCAGCGGTCGCAGGCGCAGGACCCGTCGGGGCGCTTGGGGGCGTGGCAGCGGCCGCACAGTCCGCGGCACTCGGCGCACAGCCCGCCGTCGAGCCCGTCCAGATAGGGCGCGGGTGCCCGGCCGCACTCGTGGCAGCAGGCCGCGCACGGCCCGCAGAGCCGCTCGTTGCCCGCCTTCGTCGTCCAGGTCCGCATCTGGCACCGGCAGCACAGGCCGGTGTTGCAGTACTCGTGGTGGGCGGCGCCCGAGTGCCGACCGGAGGGCGGAAAAGACATCTGCCCATTGTGCGGGATGTCCGGGCGGGGCGTGGACCGGCCGCCGACCCGGGCCCGTGCGGGGGTCCGCGTCGAGGCCGGGTGCGGCAGTGGGGCCGGGTCAGGGGTGGAGGCCGCTGACCAGGTCCGCGGTGGCTCCGACGCCGTCGTGGATGGTCGGCGCCATGCTCGTACCGGCCAGGAAGAACCCCAGCAGGACACAGACCAGAGCATGGGAGACCTTTAGTCCGCCGTTGCGCAGGAAGATCACTGCCAGGATCAGCATGAGCAGGACCACCGAGATCGAAACGGCCATGGCCAACCTCCTCCGCCGCGCCGGATTTGCGGCATTCGGCCGCCAGTGTGGCGCAGCGGAGGGGCTGTTCGGCGCACTGGCGTGTCGGCCGAACGGGTACTTCCGGGCCGGGAGGCGTTACGGGGTCGGGGCGCCGTTCCCCCGAGCGCGGAGGAATCGTTCGAGTCCGGCCAGGTCGTCGGTGTTGAGGTGGTCGACCCCGGCGGCGAGCAGTTCGGACCAGACGGCCTCGCGTTCGGGTCCGGGCAGGTCGGGCGTGGCCCAGAAGCGGATGTGGCGGCCTTCCCGGTGGGCGGTGGCGACGAGGGTGCGGAGCCGGTCGCGCTCGGCCCGGGGGAAGGGGCCGGCGCCCAGCCAGCCGAAGCTCTGGGTCCAGTTGGCACTGACGAGCGGGGCGAACGAGGCGGGGGCCGCGGTGCCGAGGTCGTCGAGGCGGCCGTCGTAGAACGCGTACCGGGTGCGCTGCGCCTCCATGGGGACGCGGGCGGCGCGGTCGCCGGAGATGACCGGGGTGACCGCGCCGGGGTGGACGCGGCCGTGGCTGTAGCGGGTGAGGATCCGGTGGTGGCGGCGCAGTTGCCGGTCCAGTTCGCGGTAGGCGGCGACGCCGTCGGCCTTGATGTCGATGAGGAGCTGCAACGGGGCGCGGTGGTGCGGGTGGACGCTGCCGTGCCCCGCACGGACCAGGGCGGCGAGCGGGTCCAGGTAGAGCGAGGCGAGGGTGCGGGTGGGGTCGAGCATGGCGGGCTCATGGGCCACGAGCAGGTCGCCGCCGACGAGGAAGACGTCTGCCTCGACGCTGGTGAACCCGTGGGCGAGCGCGTCGTGCAACGGCCGGGGGTGCAGGTAGTCGTTGTGCGCGTGGGCCTGGCGTAACGGGCGCGGACCGCGCGGGCGGGCGGGTGCGGCGACCGCTGTCGCGGTGGGGGCGGCGACGGCCACGGCGGCGGTGGCGAGGGCGACCGTGAGCGCGCGGCGACGGGTGGGGTGGGCCATGGGGACTCCCTGAGCGGCGTACGGGCGGGGTGGACGGTCGCGTCGAGTATGGAGTCGCGGCGGCGATTTCCGTCAGGTACCTGACAGTTGTTCGGCGATGTTTCACGCCTCGGCCACCTCGGGGGCGCGTGGCCGGTCGGCCACGACCCGCGGGAGAATCCTGGGGTTGCCGGCAGGGGACGCCTAGAACTGCCGAAGATGGTCGCGCAGCCGCCGGGCGGCCTCGGCCATCAGGGCGTCGACGCCCGGCTGCACGCCCGTCGGGACCGACGACTCCGTCAGTACGGCGATGGCGAAAGTCTGTCCGTCGACGTGCTCCACGACACCGATCTCGTGTCGCAGGTTCAGCAGGGTGCCCGTCTTGGAGGACCAGCTGCTCGCGTCGGAGCTGAAGTCCGGGGTCAGCCGATGGCGCAGCACGTTGTGCGCCAGGAGTTCGCGCAGCCGCTCGGCCACCTCCGGGTGGATCTTCGACGGGGTCCACACGGCGTGGAGGAGGTCGACGAAGGCGCGTGCGCTGCCGGTGTTGGCGCGGGTCGTGTCGAGCTGCGGCACCCGGTGGCCGCGGCCGCTGGTGCCCGCGTCGATGGCCAGCGCGTGGGCAAGGTGCACCTGGTCGGCGTCGAAACGCTCGACGGGCGTGTCGAACAGCTCCTCCGTGCGGTGCCGGACCGTGATACCGCACAGGCCGGCTTCCCGGAGGATGTCGGCGACCTGGGCGGGCGGGGTGAGGGCGAACAGCGCGTCGGCTGCCGTCCCGTCGCTCAGGCAGGTACTGAGGTAGAGCAGGTCGTCGATCGCGACCCGGGCGGGGTGCCGGAATCGGCTGAGGCCGGTAGGGCCCGGCGTGCTGACGCGACCGGGCACCACGTCCAGCGGGGTCGCGCCGTCCAGCTCACCGCGCCGGATGCGTTCGAGCGTGGCGAGCGCGAGCGGGACCTTGACCAGGGAGGCCGACGGCAGCTGCGTGTCCGGCTCGATGCCCAGCTCCTCCCCCGTGTCCAGGTCCCGCACCAGCAGGCACGCGCGCAGGCCGCCATCGTGCAGCCGGGCGCGCACGGCCCGCAACAGCGTCTCGGTGTTCATGCCGGCTTCCCTCCCCCGGTAGCGGCCGGGTCATCCACGCCCAGGCAGCGGGCTATGGCCTCGCCCAGGCGCACTTCCATGGGCAGGGGATTGCCGTCCGCCACGACCGTGAGAGCGTAGCCCCGCCGCAGCGTCAGCTCGCCGATGGGATGCCAGGCCAGGGCGAGTTCCGCCGCCTGGGCTCGGGAGCACAGCAACAGGTCCCCGGAGCAGAGGACTTCGGCAGCGGCGGCCGTCAGGTCGGGTGCGGCGAGAACCTGCGCGGGCCGCAGTCCCACCGCGTCCCGCAGCCGTGTCAGCGGGTCGCGGATGTGGGGCACGTCGTCCTCCGGCTGGATCCAGACGCGGCGGGCCGGGCCGGGCTTGTGCTTGACGGCTTCGGCCTCGTCCAGCAGGACGCCGGCGGCCTGGACGAGCTGTCTGGCGGCGGGCAGCATGTCGCGCCCGAAGGGGGTGAGCACCGCCCGCCGGGATGTGCGCTCGAACAACCGCTCGCCGAAGCGCTCCTCCAGCGCCGCGACCCGGCGGCTCGCCACCGACTGCGACATCCCCGCGGCGGCTGCTCCCTCCCCGATCGACCGCGACCGCCACCGGTGTCCGCGGACCGGTCCGGAACTCGTACGCTTGCGCGGTGACCCAGGAATCCAGCCCGAACCGCCCTTCAGAGCCGCTGACGACCGACGCCGTGACACGGATCGTGCTGCGCCCGATCGCCAGCCCGCTGCCGCTGGGCTTCTTCGCCCTCGGCATGGGCAGCACGGTTCTGTCCTCCCTCCAACTCGGCTGGGTACCGGCCGCGCAGAGCAGCATCCTTCTCCTCCTCGTCCTCATCTTCGTCGTGCCGCTCCAACTCGTCGGCGGAGTCTTCGCCTTCCTGGCTCGCGACGCCGGGGCCGGCACGGCGCTGCTGTTGCTCGGCGCCGCCTGGGCCGGAACGAGCGTGACGTCCCTGGACTCCCCGCCCGGCAAGCCGGTGGTGGCACAGGCCGTCTTCCTCCTCGCGCTCGTCCCCTTCGTGCTCGCACTCGCCGGGGCGGCCGTGCAGTCCAAGCCCCTGTTCGCCGTTCTCCTCACCCTTACCGCGGTGCGTTTCGCCCTCACCGGCCTCTACGAGGCGGGTCTGGGAAGCATCCTCCAGACCGCGGCGGGCTGGACCGGTCTCGGCATCGGCGTCTTCGCCCTCTACGGCGGACTCGCCCTGCTCGTGGAGGACGGCAAGCAGCGCACCGTGCTCCCCCTCTTCCGCCGTGGAAAGGCCCGTGAGTCCATCGAGGGCAACCTGCGCGAGCAGCTCACCGAGGCCCAGCAGGAGGCCGGAGTCCGCCACCAGCTCTGACGAGCACGACCGCGCGACGCCGACCGCGAACCGGCGGCGCGTACGGAGCGACGTCGGCACACTCCTCGCACGCATGTGAAGTTTCGGTGCGGGTAGACGGGCGTTGTCATCCGCCCCGGGTGACCTCTCACCAGGAGGAACTCGTTGAAGCTCGCAACGTGCCTGTCACGTAGAAGATTTGGCATCTTCTGCGTCGCCTCGGCCACCCTGCTGACCTTCACCGGTTCGCCACAGGCGGCGGCTCCGGACGAAAGGCAGACAGCCGCTCCGGCGGCGCGGCAGGCCCTGGGACAGGCTGCCACCGCGGCCGAGCTGAAGGACGCGACGCTCGGCTACCGCGCCAACGGCCGGGCGGACGGCCTCGTCACGGGAGCCACCGCCGCCCCGCCGTACAAGAAGCTGTGGACCCGCGACTTCGGCACCGTCGTGTCGGCGCCGGTAGCGGTCGGCGACAAAGTGTTCGCGGTCGTCAACGCCGACGACGGCACCGAGGGCGGCCCGCGCATGATGCTCGTCGGGCTCCAGGCCGCCACCGGCAAGGATCTCTGGCCGGCCGTCCGGCTGGAACAGAACGAGCCCCAGGCCGGGGTGGCGTACGGGGGCGGCCTGCTCTACACACAGACGGCGCGCGGCACGATCGCCGCGTGGGACCCGGCCACCGGCCGCCAGAAGTGGTCCCTGCAGCTCGCCTCCGCTTCCATGCAGTACCCGCCCGTCTGGTACGACGGTCTGGTCTATCTGCAGGACGGCCGCGGCACGGCCCTGGCGCTGCGGGCCGACACCGGAGCCCGGGTGTGGGAGGCCCCGCTCTCCGAGTACTCGTGGGCCCCGACCGTCGTCGACGCCTCGGGCGTGTGGATCGGTTTCGACAGCCTCGGCTGGCACCACCTCGATCTGAAGACCGGTGCCGAGCTGCACAGCTTCCATGTGCCGGGCGTCTGGGGCGCCTACGGCAATCCGGTCGCGCTGGGCGCGGGCGCGGCCTGGACGCGCAGCTACGACAGCGACGACGTGACCGTCACCGCCTACGACCAGAAGACCGGCAAGGCCGTGCGGAAACTGCCTGCCGACGCGACTCCGGTCTTCGGCCCGGACCGCGTGTACGTCGCGCACCTCGGCAAGGTCCGCGCGCTGGACACCCGCACGTACAAGGCGGCCTGGACCTACACGAGCTCGGTCGAGGCCGCCACCGTGCGCCTGGTGGCCGGCGGCTACGTGTACGTCGAGGACGCCGACGGACGCCTCGTCGTGCTCGACCAGAAGACCGGCAAGGTGACCTGGACCTACCGCCGTTACCCCGAACCCCACCCCCAGTCGATCATCCTCGCCGAGGACGACGTACGCGGCTTCGTCGTTCCCGGCATCGCCACCTCCGGGGCCCGCCTCTTCGTCCCCTCCGCCGAGGGCACCCTGATCGCCTTCGGCAAGGCGTGAACCGGCCGAGCACCGAGAAGGGGCCGCCCGGGAACCGTCACCCGGCCGGGGCCTTCTCGGCGGTCCGCTCGCCCCAGCGGACCGTACGGTCGCACCAGCGCTCCAGCAGCACCCGGTCGTGGCCGACCGCCAGCAGGGCCGCCCCGGACTCGGAGCGGTAGCGCTCGACCACGGCGACCAGGGCGGCCGTCGTGGAGGCGTCGAGCATCGCGGTCATCTCGTCGCAGATCAGCAGCCGGGGCTCCAGCACCAGGGCCCGTGCCAGGCAGGCCCGCTGGAGCTGGCCGTCGCTCACCGCGTGCGGGCGGCGCTCCAGCAGCTCCTCGGAGAGACCGACCAGCGGGGCCAGTTCCGCCACCCGCTCGGGGACGTCCCGGCGGCGCCCGGTGGACCGCAGCGGCTGCGCGATCAGTTCGCGCAGGCTGAGCCGGGGGTCGGCGGAGAGCCTGGGCTGCTGGAAGACGACGCCGACGGCCGTGCGCTGCTCGCGCGGGGCCCGGTGCCGCCAGCCGCGTACGACCGTGCCGTCGAGGGTCATCGTTCCGGCGTCCGGGCGGTGCAGGAGGGCGGCGACCTTGGCCAGGGTGGACTTGCCGCAGCCGCTGGGGCCCAGCAGTCCGACCGCCTCGCCCGCCGCGACGTGCAGGGAGACATCGCGGACGACGGGGTCACGGCGGTCGTATCCGGCGGTGATCCGGGTCAGCTCAAGCATCGGCGGCCTCCTTGAGAGGGTGCGTCCGGCCGGGCAGTGCGTGGTGGCAGGCCAGGTCCGACGCGAAGGCCGGGCGTTCGCCGGTGCAGCGGGCGTCCGCGTACGCGCAACGGGTGGCGAAGGCGCAGCCGTCGGGCAGCGCCCCCAGCTCCGGCGGCATCCCGGGGATCGGGGCGAAGTCCCGCTCGGGCAGGGCGTTCAGCAGGCCCTTGGCGTACGGGTGGCGGGGGCCCGGTGCGCCGAAGAAGGGGGCCGCGTCCGCGATCTCGACGATCCGGCCCGCGTACATCACGGCGACCCGGTCCGCGATCCGCATCGCGGCGGCCAGGTCGTGGGTGATGATCAGCAGCGCCCTGCCCTCGTCGGTGTGGCGGCGCAGTTCGTCGACGGTCCGTTCGACGAGGTCCCGGTCGAGTCCGGTGGTCGGTTCGTCGGCGAGCAGCAGCGGGGCGTCGCCGACCAGGGCGAGGGCGGTCGCGGCGCGCTGGGCGAGGCCGCCGGAGAGCTCGTGCGGGTAGCGGTCGAGGTGGCCTTCGGGGAACGAGGCGCGGTCGGCCGCCGCCACGGCGGCCTTCGGCAGCTCGCTCCCCCGCACCCCGGTCAGCTCGCGCAGGCTCTCCTCCAGCTGGGCCCGGACCGTGCGCACGGGGGTGAGGTGGGCGGCGGGACTCTGCGGTACGAGGCCGATGCGCCGTCCCCGTACGGTGCGGGCGAGGGTGCGCTCGTCGGCGGTCAGCAGGTCCGTGTCCCCGCCGAGCACCGCGCTGCCGGTGGTCGCCGCGTTGGCGGGCAGCAGGCCCAGCAGGGCGGAGGCCAGGACGGACTTGCCGCAGCCGCTCTCGCCGACCAGGGCCAGGCACTCCCCCGGCGCGACGGAGAAGCGGGCGTCGGTGACGGCCGCGATGTCCCGGCCGCCGCGCATCCGGAAGCGGACGGAGAGGTTCTCGACCGCGAGGACGGGGGGCTCGGCGGATTCAGGGGCGCGGGTCACAGCATCAGCTCCGATTTCCGGCGCGGGTTGATCCGGTCGCGCCAGGCTCCGGCGAGGCCGGCGAGCGCGAGGGTCGGGATGATCAGGAAGAGGCCGGGGAAGAGGGTGGGCCACCAGTCCCCCGCGAGCAGCGAACCGCGCGCGGACTGGACGAGATTGCCGAGGCTCGCCTGATGGGCCGGGAGCCCCAGCCCGAGGAAGGACAGCGCCGACTCGTGCCACATCGCGTGCGGCACCATCAGGACCGCCGCCAGGCCGGCCTGCGGGAGCACGCCCGGCAGCAGGTGCCGCACGATGACCCGGGTGCGGGAGGCGCCGCCGGAGACGGCCGCGTCGATGAAGGGGCGCGAGCGCAGCGAGAGCACCTCCGAGCGGACGATCCGGGCGGTGGACAGCCAGTGCGTCAGGGCAACCGAGATGATCACCGGCCAGACGCCGGGCCGGAACATCGCGACGATGAAGATGCCGAGCAGCAGGTGCGGCACGGAGGACAGGGCGTCGACGACCCGCATCACGATCCGGTCCGTCCAGCCGCCGAACGCCCCGGCGAGCGCGCCGATCGCGGTGCCGATGACCGTGGCGGTGAGGGCGGCGACCAGGCCGACGAGCAGCGATACGCGCAGTCCGTAGACGCAGCGGAGCAGGAGGTCGCGGCCGACGTCGTCGGTGCCGAACGGGTGGGCCCAGGACGGCGGGTCGAGCTTGTTGGCCAGGTCGACGGCCTGCTGGTCGAGCTGGGCCAGCGGCGGGACGACGAGGACGGCGAGCAGGACGGCGACGACGATCGTGGCCGAGGTGACGATCCGGACGCGGCGGGTGGTGCGGCCGGGAAGGGCGAGCGCGGTCTCAGCCATCGAAGGCCACCCGGGGGTCGGCGAGTCCGTAGAGGAGGTCGGAGAGCAGGTTGCCGAGCAGTACGGCGGCGGTGGCGAGCACCGTGAGCGCGGCGAGCAGGGAGAAGTCCACCGAGGTGGCGGCCTCCACCGTGGCGGCGGCGATGCCGGGCCAGCTGAACACCGTCTCCACGAGCAGCGCGCCGGTGATGAGTTCGGGGACGCGGGAGCCGATCAGGGTGAGCATCGGCAGCATCCCGGAGCGCAGGGCGTGGCCGAGGAGCACGGTGCGCTCGCTCAGCCCCCGGGCGCGGGCGCCGCGCACCGGGTCCTCGGCCAGGGCGTCGGCGACCCCTTGGCGTACGTACAGGAAGAACCACGGCAGCTGGGAGACGCCGAGGACGGCGGCGGGCAGCACCAGGTGGGAGGCGACCTGGCCGAAGGTGACGACGTCGCTGGCGGCGTCGGTGAGTCCGCCGGCCGGGAGGACGTCCAGCTTGAGGGCGAAGAACCAGATGGCGAGCAGCCCGAGCCAGAACGCGGGGGCGGCCTCCAGGGTGTACGCGGCGGAGCTGACGCACCGGTCGAGCCAGCCGCCGGGTCTACGGGCGGCGAGGACGCCGAGGCCGGTGCCGAGCAGGATCGCGACGAGGAAGGCGGTGGCGGCGAGCAGGACGGACCAGCCCATGCGCTCGGCGATGACGTCAGCGACCGGCTGGCGCATCACGCTGGAGTCCCCGAAGTCGCCCTGGAGCGCCGAGGTCAGCCAGTCCCACCAGCGGGCGACGAGCGGCTGGTCGACGCCGAGGTTGGCCCGCAGCTGGTCGAGGTTCTCCTGCGACGCGGTGAGTCCGGCGGTGCCCGCGTAGGCCTTGACCGGGTCGAAGGGGGACGCGGCGGCGACGGCGAAGACGCCGAAGGTGACGACGCCGAGGACGGGGACGGCGAACAGGGCCCGCCGTCCCGCCATCCGCGCCATCGGCACCCAGGGGAGGCGTCGGCTCACTTCTTCGAGCCTCCGGAGCCCTCGGTGGACCACTTCTCCACGTTCCACCAGGGGCCGGAGGCCAGCCCGTGGTCGTGCGGCTCGACCTGGGTGGTGAGGGGGCCGAAGCGGTCGTCGACGACGTAGAGGTGGTCGATATGGGTGAGGAAGGTGTAGCCCGGGTTCTTCACCAGCTCGCGCTGGACGGTGTCGTAGGCCTTCTTGCGCTCGGCCTTGTCGCCGCTCCTGCGGCCGGCCTCGATCGCGGCGTCGACGGCCTTGTTGTCGTACCAGGCCATGTTGTTGAAGCCGTCGCCCGCGAGGGAGGACTTCAGCAGGGTGTACTGGTCGAAGTCGGGGTCGGCGGGCGAGCCGCCGCCCGCGAGCACGGCGTCGTGCTTCATCCGGGGCTCGATGACCTCCCAGGTGCCGGCCTCGGCGGTGATGGCGATGCCGGCCTTCTTGGCGTCGGAGGCGTAGGCGAGGGCGTGCTCCTGGCGGAGCTTGTCGCCGGTGAGGTACCAGAGCGGGAAGGCGGCGCGGACGCCGTCCTTGACCCGGACGCCGTCCTTGCCGGGCTTCCATCCGGCCTCGTCAAGGATCTTCTTCGCGGCGGTGAGGTCGTGGGGGCGCTCGGTGCCCTTGGTGAACCACTCGCTGTCGGTGGGGACGGGCCCGTAGGCGGGCTTGCCGTCGCCGTTGAGGATGGCGTCGACCATGGTCTCGCGGTCGACGGCGACGTCGAGGGCGCGGCGCACGGCGGTGTCGCCGGCGACCTTGTTGTGGGTCGGGAGGGTCACCGTGCGGTAGTCGTAGGTGGTGGCGGCGACCGTCTTCTTGCTCTTGTCGTCCGCGAAGCCCTTGGCGAGGTTGGGCGGCAGGATCGCGCCGTCGAGGTCGCCGGAGCGCAGCCGGGTGGCGCGCACGTCGTCGTCCTTGATGATCGCCATGGTGAACTTCTTCACCTCGGGTTCGCCGCCCCAGTAGTGGGGGTTGGCGGTGAAGCTGAGCTTCTCGCCCTTGGACCACTTGGTGAGGACGTAGGGCCCGGTGCCGATGGGGCGGGTGGTGAAGGCCCCGGTGTTGACGTCCTGCTCGCCCGCGATGTGCTGGGGGGCGATGGGCAGGACGGTGCGCTGGGCGAACGGCGCGTAGGGGTACTTCAGCGTGAAGACGACCGTGTCCTCGTCCTTCGCCGTGACGTCCTTGACGGCGTCCAGCTCGGTGCGGGAGGCGTTGTTGGTCTTCTCGTCGAGGATGGTGCGGTAGGTGAAGACGACGTCCTTGGCCCCGAACGGCTTCCCGTCGCTGAACTTCACGCCCCGGCGCAGCTTGTACGTGTACGTCAGGCCGTCGGCGCTGACCTCGGGGAGCTCGGCGGCGAGGGCGGGACGGAGCTTCATGTCCGCGTCCAGGGCGAGCAGTCCGTCGAAGATCTTGGAGTTGCCGTCCTTGCCGTAGCCGAGCAGCGGGCTCAGGCTGTCGGGCTCGTAGGCGATGCCGACGACGGCCGAGGTGGACCCCGATCCGGAACCGCTCTTGGCGCTGTCCGGGTTCGAGCAGGCGGCTGCGGTCAGGGACAGTGCGGTCGCCATCGTGGCGGCGACCGCCACCCGTATCGATCGGGCCGTCATAGTCCCCACATCCCTGTTCAAGATCGGCTGTTATTGCGAACAGTGTGCAATTAAACAGCACGTAAAAGGCCCTGGTACAGCCCGCCTCGACAGACGAGACGGGTGCACCAGGGCCGATGCGTCCGAGGGCGCCCCTACGGAGCCGGAAGTTCCGCCAGCTCCGCGACGGTCCGACGGTGACGGCCCGCCGTGCCGTACGCGATCGAGTCGGCCTTGGCGCGCTTCAGGTAGAGGTGCGCGGGATGTTCCCAGGTCATGCCGATCCCGCCGTGCAGTTGTACGCACTCCTCGGCGGCGTGGACCGCGACGCCGGAGCAGTACGCCTGGGCCACCGCGACCGCGAGCGGGGCGTCGGGGCTGCCGGTGGCGAGGGCGTCGGCGGCGTTGCGGGCGGCGGCGCGGGCCGAGACGACCTCCAGCCAGAGCTGCGCCATCCGGTGCTTGAGCGACTGGAACGAGCCCACGGGCCGGTTGAACTGGTGGCGCTCCCGGGTGTACCGGACCGTCTCGGTCAGACACCACTCCGCGAGGCCGAGCTGTTCGGAGGCGAGCAGTCCGGCCCCGGCGAGCAGTCCGCGCCGTACGGCGGTGGCGCTCGCGTCCGCGTTCGCCAGCAGGGTCCCGACGGCCCCGGACAGAGTGACGGCGGCCAGCGGCCGGGTCAGGTCGAGCGGGACGAGCGGCTGTACGGCGACGCCCGGGTCGGCCGCCCCGACGGCGTACAGGCCCTCGGCGGTCGGCACCAGCAGCACATCGGCCACCGCCGCGTCGGCGACGCCGCGTACCGTCCCGTCCAGTGAGGCGAGCGGCGCGTCCACCCCGGCGGGCGAGGTCGCGAAGGGCACGGCGAGCACGGCCGTACGGGCGCCGGAGGCCAGCTCGCCCAGGAGCGCGGCGGCCGGACCGTCCTCGGCGCCCAGCGCGAGCAAAGTCTCGGTGGCCACGACGGAGCTGGTCAGATACGGGGCGGGGGCCACGGCCCGGCCGAGCTCCTCCAGGACCACGGCGGCCTCGCGGTGGGACGCGCCCTGGCCGCCGAGCTTCTCCGGCACGAGGAGTCCGGCCGCGCCGATGCCGGTGGCGAGCGAGGACCACAGCCGCTGGTCGTACGGCGTGTCGGCCTCGGTCGCCGCGATCACCGTCGGCGCGTCGGCCCGGTCGGCGAGGAGGGCGCGCACGGCGGCCCGCAGGTCCTCCTCGTCCCTTGAGTAGAGCAGGTCGGGGGTGGCGGGGGGCTGCTGGGCGGGCGCGGTCATCGGCTCAGGTCCTTCCAGGCGACGTCCTTGTCGTTGCGGGGTTCGGAGGGCAGGCCGAGGACACGCTCGGCCACGATGTTCAGCAGGACCTCGCTGGCGCCGCCCTCGATGGAGTTGCCTTTGGAGCGCAGATAGCGGTAACCGGCGTCCCGGCCGGTGAAGTCGACCAGCTCCGGGCGGCTCATGGTCCAGTCGCCGTACAACAGGCCTTCGTCAGCGAGCAGTTCGACTTCCAGGCCGCTGATCTCCTGGTTGAGCCGGGCGAAGGCGAGCTTCATGCCCGACCCCTCGGGGCCCGGCTGTCCGGCGACGAGCTGCTGGCGCAGCCGCTCGCCGGTGAGCCGGGCGACCTCGGCCTCCACCCATAGGGTCAGCAGGCGCTGGTGGGTGTCGGGGGTGCGCAGCTCGGGGCGCTCGCGCCAGGTCCTCGCGACCGGGCCGATCATGCCGCCCTCGCGGGGGATGCGCGAGCCGCCGATGGAGACACGCTCGTTCATCAGGGTCGTCTGGGCGACCTTCCAGCCCTCGCCGACGGGGCCGAGTCGGTGGCTGTCGGGGATGCGTACGCCGGTGAGGAACACCTCGTTGAACTCGGCCTCGCCGGTGATCTGGCGCAACGGCCGGACCTCGACGCCGGGGTCGGTCATGTCGCAGATGAAGTAGCTGATGCCCCGGTGCTTGGGCAGGTCCGGATCGGTGCGGGCGATGAGGATCGCCCAGTGGGCCAGGTGGGCGCTGGACGTCCAGACCTTCTGCCCGTCGACGATCCAGTCGCCGGTCTCGTCCCTGGCGGCCCGGGTTGCCAGGGCCGCGAGGTCGGATCCGGCGCCGGGTTCGCTGAACAGCTGGCACCAGACCTCCTCCCCCACCCACAGCGGGCGCAGGAAGCGCCGCTTCTGTTCGTCGGTGCCGAAGCCGAGGATGGTGGGGGCCGCCATGCCGAGGCCGATGCCGATGCGGCGCGGGTCGTTGTCCGGCGCGTCGGCGGCGGCGAGTTCGGCGTCGGCGACCTGCTGGAGGGAGCGGGGGGCGTCGAGTCCGCCGAGGCCCGCCGGGTAGTGGACCCAGGCCAGGCCGGCGTCGAAGCGGGCCCTCAGGAAGTCGGTGCGGTCGGTGGTGGCGGGCGGGTGGGCGGCGAGCAGCTCGCGGGTGCGGCGGCGGACCTCGGCGGCGTCGACCGCGGGGCTCATCGGGCGCCTCCGGGCAGGACGACGATGCGGCCGGTGCTGGTGCCGTCGGCGACGCGCTGGACGGCGTCGGCCGCTCGGGCCATCGCGACGCGCTCACTGACCAGGGGTTTGACGATCCCCTGCTCGGCGAGCTTGGTCAGTTCGTCGTGGCAGGCGCGGACGGCGGCCGGGTCCTTGGTGTTGTACAGGCCCCAGTGCAGTCCGACGACGGAGTAGTTCTTCACCAGGGCGTGGTTGAGGCCCGGGGTGGGGATGACGCCGCTGGCGAAGCCGACGACGAGGATGCGCCCCTCGAAGGCGACGCACTTGGCGGACTTGGCGTACGCGTCGCCGCCGACCGGGTCGTAGACGACGTCCGCGCCGCGCCCGCCGGTGGCCTCCTTCACTGCGGCGACGATGTCGTCGGAGCGCCGGTCGATGACCAGATCGCAGCCGAGCTCGCGGGCGACCGCCGCCTTCTCCGGGCCGCCGACGACGCCGATGACCTTCGCGCCCGCCGCCCTGCCGAGCTGGACGGCGGCGCTGCCGACACCCCCGGCCGCCGCGTGGACGAGGAGGGTCTCACCGGGCTGGAGGCGGGCGCGGCGGTGCAGGCCGAACCAGCCGGTCTGGTAGCCGATGTGCAGGGCGGCCGCCTCGGCGTCCTCCAGCGATTCGGGGGCGGGCAGCAGGGCCGCCTCGTCCGCGACCACGTAGTCGGCGAAGCCGCCGTGGGGCAGGGCGGGGGTGGCGAGGACCCTCCGCCCGTCCTCGGTGGTGCCGCACACCTCGACGCCCGGGGTGAACGGCAGCGGCGGCCGCACCTGGTACTGGCCCCGGCAGAGCAGGGCGTCGGGGAAGTTGACGTTCGCCGCGCGGACCTCGACGAGCACCTGCCCGTCGCCGGGCGTGGGCCGGTCCGTCTCCTCCAGCCGCATCACCTCGCCCGGCTCGCCGTTCCGGTGCACTCGCCATGCCTGCATGAGGGGCCTCCACAACACTGTCGGCATCAACCGCTGGAGCGGTCGGCATTACCACTGCTGCGCCGCATACTAAGCGGTCGCTTGCCGATCTGGGAACACCTCGGGCCCGCCCCCGGGCTTCAGGCGCGCTTCGGCTTCGCCCGCACGTGCATGCGCTCGCCCTGCGGGCCGAACAGGCTGAGGAACTCCACCGTCTCGTCCTCGGCCGGGCCGAACCAGTGCGGCAGCCGGGTGTCGAACTCGGCGGCCTCGCCCGGCTCCAGCACCAGATCGTGTTCGGCCAGCAGCAGCCGCAGCTTCCCGGAGAGCACGAACAGCCACTCGTACCCCTCGTGCGTGCGCTGTTCCGGCGGGCCGCCGCTGCCGGGCTCCTGGATCAGCTTGTACGCCTGAAGGCCGCCCGGCCGGGCGGTCAGCGGCAGCATGGTCCGGCCGTGCTGCACGATCGGCTTGGCCCGCACGCGCGGATCGCCGACGGGCGCGGCGCCCACCAGGTCGTCGAGCGGCACCTCGTGGGCGCGGGCGATCGGCAGCATCAGTTCGAGGCTGGGGCGCCGGCCGCCGGACTCCAGCCGGGAGAGCGTGGAGACGGATATGCCGGTGGCGGCCGAGAGCGCGGCGAGGGTGACCCCGCGGTCCTTGCGCAGCCGGCGCAGGCGGGGGCCGACGCCGGAGAGGACGGACTCCAGTTCCGGGTCGTCCCGGTCGTGTTCCTTCATGCGGCCATTGCAGAATCGGCAAGCCGGTTTGTCAATACGGTCAGTGCGCGGTCAGTGCGCGGTCAGTGCGCGAAGATCTCGAAGGTGACGGCAGGCCGACCACCGAACCGCTCGGCCGCGTCCTTCGCCATGCCCTCCAGGAAGGTCCGGCAGTAGCGCTCCGGGTCCTCCTGGGTCAGCGCCTCGATATACGTGCGGTGCTCCAGCAGCGACCGGACCGAGCGTTCGAGACCCGCGGTCGCGTCGACCGCGTGGGTGGGCCGGTCGCTGCCCGCCACGGCAGTCCAGCGCACCCCGTCCCACGGATCGAGTCCCCGTTCGCCGAGTTCCGGGAAGATCCAGCGGTTGCCCGCGTCGGCGACGGCGTCCAGTGCGGCGCGCCCGACCGCGCGGTGGTCGGGGGTGTTCCAGGCGACCCCGCCCCAGGTGTCCCGGTGGTTGAGGGTGACCACCAGTTCGGGGCGGTGCCGGCGGATGGCCGCGGCGATGTCGCGGCGCAGGCCGATGCCGTACTCGATCACGCCGTCGCGGTGGTCCAGGAACTCCACGGTCCGCACACCGACGACGGCGGCGCTCGCCCGTTGCTCCCGCTCGCGCACCGGTGCGCACTCCTCGGGCGACAGGGTGTCGATCCCGGCCTCGCCGCGGCTGGCGAGGAGGTAGACGACCTCACGGCCGCCGTCGGTCCACTCCGCCACGGCGGCGGCCGCGCCGTACTCCAGGTCGTCGGGGTGGGCGACCACGGCCAGGGCACGCTGCCAGTCGACGGGCATGGGTTCGAGTCGCTGCGACGTCATACCGGCAGGCTACCCACGTACCGTCGGCACGGCGGGCTTCCCGGCTCCGGCTCCGGGCGTGCGAGGCTGGAGTCCGGTGACGGTCACCGCGAACACGGCCGCCCGGCCCGTCCGGGCAGGGTGAGGGGGCACCCCCGCACCCTGCCGCTCCGGCGAACGAAAGGAACCCGCTCGTGCCCAGCCCCGCATCCCTCTCCCCCGCCCAGGCCGCAGCCCGTCTGGAGGAGTTCACCGTCATCGACGTGCGGGCTCCGGGCGAGTACGCCGCCGGACACGTTCCCGGCGCCCTGAACATCCCGCTCGACAAGCTGCCGGACGCGCTGCCCGCGCTCAAGTCCGCCTCCGCGCGCGGTTCGCTGCTGGTGGTGTGCGCTTCCGGGGTCCGGTCCACGCGCGCCTGCGAGATCCTCGCCGGCGCGGACATCGAGGCCGTGACGCTGACCGGCGGCACATCGGCCTGGGAGGGTGACGGCCGCGGCCTGGACCGCCCCGAGGGCGCGCGCACCACCTGGCCCATGGAGCGTCAGGTGCGGCTCGCCGCGGGCTCGCTGGTGGTGGCGGGGCTGGTGGCGGGCATCCGCTTCCCGGCGGCGCGCTGGCTGTCCGCGGGCGTCGGCACGGGCCTGGTGTACTCGGCGCTCAGCAACACGTGCGGGATGGCCGCGGTCCTCTCGAAGCTGCCGCACAACAGGGCCCCGCGTGCCGCCGGTGACCTGGACGCCACGCTGGAGGAGCTCCAGCGCTGATCCGACGGGGCCGGCCGGTCCACGATCGGCCGGCCCCGGGATGGACGCGCGGGGCCCGGCCGGTCAGGCCTCGTCGCGGACCAGCGCCAGCAGCCGGTCCAGGACGCGGGGGCCGCCCGCGCGCACGCCGTCGTGCTCGTACTCGTCCGTCACCCAGGTCCGCAGCCCCCGGATCGCCGCCGCCGTGCGCAGCGCGTCCGCGGTGTCGACGTACATGTCGTCGTGGTAGACGGCCGCGGCGACCGGGACCTCGTTGGCGGCGAGCCGCTCGGGGTCGTACAGCACGGGCCAGTCGGTGCGCTGTGCGAGCAGTTCGGCGGTCTCGCGCAGCGGGCGCAGGGCCGGGTCCACGTCGAAGTGCCAGGGGTGGATGGTCTCGCCGGTGAAGAGGACCGGGCCGTCGCCCGCCAGCGCCGTCGCCGCGTCGAACTGCGGGAACTCGGCCCGGACACGCTCGGCGGCCCAGGCGGTGGGGCGCTCGCCCTGCCCGTAGATGGCCTCGTGGAGCAGGGCGTACAGCGGGTGCCCGGCAAAGGAGGCGGCCGTGCGCATGGCTTCCTGGAAGGTGTCGGAGAGTTCGGTGGCGCCCGGGGTGCGGACGAACGCGTTCTCCAGCAGGTAGTGGAGCTGGTGGCTGCCGTTGCCCGAGCCGAGCATGATGCCGAGCGACTGGAAGCCCTCGGGCGTCAGCCGGTGCCCTGCGCTCTCGGGCCGGTGCTCGGCGAGGTACGCGGCGATCGCGCGGGCGCGCTCGACGTCCTGGGGGTAGCGGGCGTAGTGGGCGGCGACCTTGCGTTCGATGCGGGGGTACGCGGCCCGGTAGACGTCGTCCGCGTGCGCGTGCAGCGAGGGCAGTCCGCCGGTGATCAGGGCCGCCGCGAGGCCCTCGGGGGCCGAGGAGAGATAGCGGACGGCGCAGAAGCCGCCGAAGGACTGGCCGAGGACCGTCCAGGGCGCTCCGCCCGTGAGCCGCGGCCGGATCAGCTCGCAGTCGCGGACGATGGAGTCGGAGCGGAAGTGGGCGAGGTAGTCGGCCTGTTCGCGCGGGCCGCCGCGCAGCGGGAGGGTCTGCCGGTTGGCCGGGGTGGACAGTCCGGTGCCGCGCTGGTCGAGGAGGAGCACCCGGAACTCGCGCAGGGCGCGGCCGAGCCAGGCCTCCGTGCCGACGAACCGGCGCGCGCCGAAGCCGGGGCCGCCCTCCAGGTAGACCAGCCAGGGCAGCTCCTCGCCGGCCCGGGAGGTGGCGACCGCTTCCCGGCCGTAGAGCTCGATCTGCTCGCCGCCGGGGTCGCTGTGGTCCAGGGGCACGGTGAAACGCCGGTCGGTGAGGACGACGCCGGGCTGCCGGTAACTGATCACGGGAACTCCTGAATCCGGGGTGCGGGCTGATCCGGGCGAAAGGGCCAGTTCAGCACAGGGCGGCACCGGTCCGGCGAAGGGGTCGTGCGGGGGTGCCCCGGACGGTCCCGGCCGGTGTGCGCGGCGGACGGAGGGCTCCTAGCGTTCAGACATGATCCGGTTCGAGCAGGTCGGCAAGGTCTATCCGGACGGGACGACTGCGGTCGACGGGCTGTCCTTCGAGGTGGCGGAGGGTGAGCTGGTGACCCTGGTGGGACCGTCCGGCTGCGGCAAGACGACCACGATGATGATGGTGAACCGGCTGATCGAGCCGACCTCGGGCCGGATCCTGGTGGACGGCGAGGACATCGCCGGGATCGATCCGGTGAAGCTGCGCCGGCGGATCGGCTATGTGATCCAGCAGGTGGGCCTCTTCCCGCACCGGACCGTCCTGGACAACACCGCGACCGTTCCGGCACTGGTCGGCTGGAAGCGCGCACGGGCCCGGGAGCGGGCGGCGGAGCTGCTGGACCTGGTGGGCCTGGACCCGAAGACGTACGGCTCGCGCTATCCGGCGCAGCTCTCCGGCGGGCAGCGCCAGCGGGTGGGCGTGGCGCGGGCGCTCGCGGCGGATCCCCCGGTGCTGCTGATGGACGAGCCGTTCGGCGCAGTGGACCCGGTGGTGCGGGAGCGGCTACAGAACGAGTTCCTGGCGCTCCAGCAGCGGGTGCGCAAGACGGTGCTCCTGGTGACGCACGACATCGAGGAGGCGGTGCGGATGGGCGATCGGATCGCGGTGTACGGGGAGGGGCGCATCGAGCAGTTCGACACCCCGGCCGCCGTGCTCGGCACCCCGGCGACCCCGTACGTGGCCCGGTTCGTGGGTTCCGACCGGGGGCTGAAGCGGCTGTCGGTCACCGCGATCGAGCCGGAGGACCTGGAGGAGCCGCCGGTGGCCCGGCTGGAGGAGCACGCCGGGGCCGCGGCGGCCCGGCTGGCGGCTGCGGGGGCCCGCTGGGCGGTGGTCCTGAACGGCGCGGGCGAGCTGCACGGCTGGGTGTCGGCGGACGCGCTGCGGTCGGCCGGGGAGGAGGGGACGGTGGGCGGTCTGGCCCGCCGGATGGACGCGTGGGTGCCGGTGGGCGCCCCGCTGAAGCAGGCGTTCAGCGAGATGCTCCAGCACGACGCGGGGTGGGTGGCGGTGCTGGACGGGGCCCGGTTCCTCGGGGTGCTGACCCCCGCCAAGCTGCACGAGGCGCTGCGCCGGTCGGTGGACGCCGACGCGCAGGGGGTGGGCCGTGAGGAGGTGGAGTTCGATTCCGTGGCGGACGCGTAGGGGCGGGGGTGACCCGACACACCTTGCCCGCGTTTGCATGTAACCCGCGTATGCAATTATTGTTTACGCCAGTAAACGTCGTACGCCAGAGATTCCGGCGGGCGACGCGTACGAGGCACACCGCTGCACCGCTCTACCGGAAGGCCGTCACATGTCCACCGTCCCCACCGTCACGCTCAACAACGGCGTGGCCGTCCCCCAGCTCGGCTTCGGCGTCTTCCAGGTGCCCGACGACGAGACCACCGCCGCCGTCTCCGCCGCACTGGAGGCCGGCTACCGGTCCATCGACACCGCGACGGTCTACGGCAACGAGGTCGGCGTGGGCCGTGCGCTGGCCGCCTCCGGGATCCCCCGCGCGGAGCTCTTCGTCACCACCAAGCTGTGGAACGCCGACCAGGGCTACGACGCGACACTCGCCGCCTTCGACGCGAGCCTGGCCAAGCTCGGCCTCGACCACGTCGACCTCTACCTGATCCACTGGCCGACGCCCGCGCACGACCTGTACCCGGAGAGCTGGCGCGCCCTGGAGAAGCTGGCCGCCGACGGCCGGATCCGCGCGGCCGGGGTCTCCAACTTCCAGCCCGCTCACCTGCGCCGGCTGCTGGACACGGGCACGCTCGTCCCGGCCGTCAACCAGATCGAGCTGCACCCGGGTCTCCAGCAGGCCGAGCTGCGCGCCTTCCACGCCGAGCACGGCATCGCCACCGAGGCCTGGAGCCCGCTGGCCCAGGGCGCCCTGCTCAAGGAGGCGGCCCTGGTCTCCATCGCCGAGCGGCACGGCAAGTCCCCGGCCCAGGTGGTGCTGCGCTGGCACCTCCAGCTCGGCAACGTGGTGATCCCCAAGTCGGTCACGCCCGAGCGGATCCGGCAGAACATCGACGTCTTCGACTTCGAGCTGTCGGCCGCGGACATGGACGCCATCGCCGACCTGGACCGCGGCATGCGCACCGGCCCGGACCCCGACACCCTCAACTGACCCGGTTCACCGGTCAGCGTCCGCGGCGGTAGCTGCTGCCGTCCCGGGGCCGGACCAGCAGCCCCGCCACGACGAGGTAGCGGCGCAGCGCGGAGCAGTCCTCGTGGACGGTGAGGAGCGCCTCGTTCACCTCGCGCTCGGTGTACGAGCGCTCCCGCTCGAACAGCGTGTCGGCGAGGTGCACGAGCAACTGCTCCCGCCGGGCCTCCCTGCGCGGGATCGCGACCAGGCGGCCGTGCGAGAAGAGTGCTTCGACCCGGTGGGTGCGAGGGGTCTGCGACGGCGGCGTAAGGGTCTCTTGTTCAGCGGGCATGGCCGGAAGCGTCGCAGCCGTCCGGCGGACGGGCAACGCCTTTTCGGCGTCGCCCGTCCTCGCGTTGACAGACCCGTCCCGCCCGGGTTCTGATGGTGAACGTGCGGCGTGACGTCGGCCAAAGAGATCTGGGCCGGCCGGCGGTCAAGCCAGCACCTTCTTCCAGGGATGACGCCATGAGTCCACTCATCGCCCCCTGCCTCTGAGCAGCCGCACTCCGAGCAGTCGTGCTCCGAGCGCCTTCGCGTCCGAACACCCCATCGCGGAAACTCCGCGACGCCGGGCCTTCGCCTGCCCGCTTTCCTTCCGGGAGACCCAGAACCTCCATGCCTCAGAACTTCCAGCTGTCCGTCATCGCCGAGTTCCGCGCCAACGCCGGGAAGGTCGGCGGCCCCTTCGAGGGCTCCGACCTCCTGTTGCTCACGACGACCGGGGCCCGCTCCGGCACGCAGCACACGACCCCGCTCGGTTACGTCCGCGACGGCCGCCGACTCCTCGTCGTCGCCTCCAACCTCGGCGCACCGCTCCACCCCGACTGGTACCGCAATCTCCTCGCCCGTCCCACCGTGCAGGTCGAGCTGGGGGACGCGGAGTTCGAGTCCCTCGCCGTACCGGCCGAAGGGGCCCGGCGCGACGAACTCTTCGCCCGGGTCGTCGCCGAAGCGCCCGGGTACGCGGAGTACCAGGCCGCCACCGACCGGGTACTGCCGGTCGTGGTCCTGGAACTCCCCGACCCCGACGCGACGGCTCCCGCGATCACCTCGCTCGCCGACAAGCTGGTGGAGGTGCACACCTGGCTGCGCGCCCAGTTGCTCCACGTGGGCGCCGAGACGGAGGCGCACTTCGCCGCGCGGGCTTCCCACCCGGCCGGGGGCGAACCGCCCGCACCCGGCCTCGGGTTGCAGATCCGCCAGCGCTGCCTCGCGTTCTGCCAGGCGCTGGAGTTCCACCACGACTCCGAGGACGGCCATATGTTCCCCACGATGGAGGGCTACCACCCGCACCTGATGGACGTCTTCGACCGGTTGCGCAAGGAGCACCGCAGCATCGGGGCCGTACAGGCGTCGCTCGCCGCTCTGCTGGCCGATGTGGCGATCGCGGAGCCGGACCGCTTCCGCGCCGAACTGGCCCGGATGACCGAGGAGCTGACCGCGCACCTCGACTACGAGGAGGAGCACATCCTGCCCCTGCTGGCCGGCGTGCCCTGGCCGCCGGCCCCGCCCGCCTCCTGAGCTGTCGGGCGGCTCAGTCCTCCGGGAGGAGATTCTTCGACTCCAGGTAGGTGCGCGCGACGTCCTCGGGCAGCCTGCGCCAGCTGTCGACCTGCTCGTTCATCGAGGCCAGGTCGGCGGTGGTCAGCACGGTGTTGAGCCGGTCGAGGGCGTCGCGCACCCCGGTGCTCCCGGCGCGTGCGCGGTTGACGACGGGAACGACGTAGTCCGCGTTCTGGAGCTTCTTGTCGTCCTCCAGCAGGACGAGACCGAACTGGTCCAGGGTGGCGTCGGTCGTGGTGGTCAGGACCATCTGGTCCTGGCCGCTCTGCACCGCCTGCTTGGCCTGGGTGGTGCCGACGCCCTTCGGGTCGACGGCGACGACGTCGATGCCGTACGTCCTGCGCAGGCCGGGGGCGCAGTAGGGCCGCTGGACGCATTCGTCGCCCGCCGCCAGCCGTACGGGCAGCTGCGCGGCGCCCACGTCGCTGAGGGTCTTCAGTCCGTGTTCCTTCGCGTACGCGGCGGTGACGGCGAAGGCGTTCTGGTCGACGGCCCGGCCGGGGTCGAGGACGGTGAGTCCGCGCGGGGCGGCGAGCGAGCGCAGTTCCTTCATGGTGGTGGCGAGGTCGGGCGATCCGACCGGGGGCGCGTCGGCCCCGTTGGCCTTGGCGTTCAGCCAGTCGGCGAAGGTCGCCGCGTACTCCGCCACCACGTCGATCTGGCCGTTCTCCAGGGCCGGTTCGTAGATTTCGCGATTGGTCACGGAGATGATGTCGGCGGAGTACCCGGCGTGCTCCAGGAGCAGCGCGTACAGCTGGGCCAGCAGGTCGCTCTCGGTGAATCCTGCGGATCCGACGGTGAGTTCCCTGCTGTCGCCGGGCGGGGCGGTGACCTCGCCCTGGTTCTCCAGCGTCGGGCCGGTGGTGCAGGCGGTGGCGGCGAGGAGGACCAGCGCGGCCAGAGTCCGGCGGGCGAGGCTCATGCGGCCTCCCGGCCTCGCCGGGGAGCGAGACGCTGCCCGGCCTCGAAGAGACTCTCGACGAGGAGGGCGAAGGCAGCCACCAGGATCGCCCCGGCCACCACCTGCGGGGTGGAGGCGAGGTTGAAGCCCGCGGTGATGATGCGGCCCAGTCCCCCGCCGCCGGCCAGCGCCGCGATGGTGGCGGTGGCCACGAGCTGGACGGCGGCGATCCGCACGCCGGTGAGGATCAGCGGGAGGGCGAGCGGCAGCTCCACACCCAGGAGCAGCTGGCGGCCGGTCATGCCCATTCCCCGGGCGGCCCGGACGACGTCCCGGTCGACCTCGCGCATCCCGACGTAGGCGTTGGTGAGAAGCGGCGGCACGGCGAAGAGCACGAGAGCGATGACCGTCGACCACTGCCCGTGCGTCCCGATGGGGGTGAGCAGCAGCAGGACCAGTACGGCGAAGGTGGGCACGGCCCGGCCGACGTTGGAGAGGTTGACGGCGAGCGCGCCGCCCTTGCCGAGGTGGCCCAGGACGAGGGCGACGGGGAGGGCGATCAGGCAGCTGATGAGCAGACAGACGACGGTGAGGTAGAGGTGTTCGCCGAGCCGGTTCCAGACGCCGTCGGGGCCGGACCAGTGGGCGGCGGTGGTGAGCCAGGACCAGGTGTCGGAGAGGGTGTTCACCCCTGCACCCCCCTGCTGGGTGTGTTCACGCCCGCCTCCGGGTCCAGGGGGTCAGCAGCCGTCCCGCTCCCAGGAGCAGCAGGTCGGCGGCGACGGCGATGACGACGCACAGGACGGAGGCGGTGAGCACCTGGGCCTTGAAGTAGGTGTTCATGCCGGAGTAGATGAGGTTGCCGAGTCCCCCGTGGCCGACGATCGCCCCGATGGTGACCAGGGAGACCGCGGAGACGGTGGCGATGCGCAGCCCGGCCATCGCGGCGGGCAGGGCGAGCGGGAGTTCCACGGCGATGAGCAGCCGCAGCGGCCCGTAGCCCATGCCGCGTGCGGCCTGCCGGGTCTCCTCGGGGACGGCCCGGAGCCCGGCCAGGATGTTGCGGACGAGCAGCGTCAGGGAGTAGAGGACGAGCCCCGCGATCACCAGCGCGGCCGAGAGTCCGTAGAGCGGCAGCAGCAGCGAGAACATCGCGAGCGACGGGATCGTGTACAGGATCGTCGTCAGCCCCAGCACCGGGCCGGCCGCCCAGCGCCACCGGCGGGCGGCCACCGCCAGGGGGACGGCGAGCAGGAGCGCGATGGCCACCGAGGCGGCCGTCAGCTGGAGGTGTTGCAGCACCGCGTCCATCAGGATCTCGCGGCGGCTGGAGAGGTAGGCCCCGCAGATCCACTCGTTGCGGGCGAGGCAGTCGTCCGGGGGCGCCGTCACCCGTCCATTCGAGCGCGGCAGCGGTTCCGTCGCGCGTCGGGGGCCGCCGTTCGAGGGGTTTGAGCGAGTGCTCAACCTTCTCTGGTAGCGTCCTGGCGAGCGGAGAGGGTTGAGCACTCGCTCAAACCCCTCGTGGCCGACCCGGGGGCACACATGGGCCTGTACATAGAGGCGTTGATCCGCACGGATCCGGAGCGCCTGTGGCAGCGGACGCAGGAGCCCGCCCAGCATCAGCGGTGGGATCTGCGGTTCACCGAGATCAGCCACCTGCCCGGTCCGGCAGGTTCCGCCCAGCGGTTCCGGTACGCGACCCGGGTGCTGCCCTTCCTGACCGTCGCGGGGACCGGGACGAGCGCGGGCGAGCGGCGGCGGGCGGACGGCGAGCGGGTCTCGGCCCTGCGCTTCGCCTCCTCGGAGTGGTTGTCGCCGCTGGCCGAGGGCAGCGGGTACTGGCGTTACGTTCCCACCGTCGACGGCATCCGTTTTCTGACCGGCTACGACTACCGGACCCGCTGGGGCCGCTTCGGAGCGGTCGCGGACCGGTTGGTGTTCCGGCCGCTGATGGGCTGGGCGACCGCCTGGTCCTTCGACCGGCTGCGGCTGTGGTGCGAGCGGGACATCAGCCCGGCCCGGTCGCTGGCGTACGCCCTGGCGGAGGTCCTGGTACGGGTCCTCGCCGTGGCGGCCGCCCTCCCCTTCGGCCCGGCGGCCGTGCTGCCGGCCGCCCTGGCCGCGCTGCTGGTACCCCCGTCGCCCCGCACGCCCGCCGCCCGCCGCTGCCTGCGCAGACCGCCCGGCCGTCCCGCCGTCGCCCCGTCCCTCCTCGCCCGCCTGGAGCGCCCGTGACCTCGATCTTCGCCCGTGCGATGGGAGCCGACTTCGAGCGGCTCCACCCCCAGCTGCGACGGCGCTTCTCGGTCGGCCTGGAGAGCGGGGAGGCATGCGTCGGGCGCGGTTCCATGGACCGGATCTGGCACGGCCGGGCCTTCGTGAAACCGTTCCTCGCGCTCGGCGCCACACGCAACATCCTGGTGCCGAGGACCGGCCGCGACGTCCCGTTCACCATCGAGAACGTGCCGTACACGGACGCCCACGGCCGGGAGACCGTGACCTTCGTCCGGACGTTCGCCCTGCCGGGCGGTCCGCGCCGCTTCGACGCCACGATGGTGCACAGCCCCGAGCGGTCCTGCGTGCTGGACTACCTCGGGACCCACCAGCACCTGGCCACCGACCTGCGGCTCACCGCGGAGCCCGACGGTTCTTTGCTCATCCGCTCCGGGGAGCACCGCTTCCGCGAGGGACCCGTCGATGTGCGGGTCCCGCGGCTGATCGGGGGTGACGCCGAGGTCCGCGAGTCCTTCGACGACGCCACGGGCCGCTTCCGCATCCGGGTCGCGGTGACCAATCGCCGCTTCGGCCCCCTGTTCGGGTATGAGGGAACGTTCCGCGCCCGCTATGTCGACGCCCTGCGCCACGGCGTACGGGCGGGTCTGCGCCCGGTCCGCGAAGAGGCGCGGGCGTGACGGGGACCGCGGCGGGGGCGGACACCCGGACGAAGCTTCTGGAGGGCGCGCTGCGCACCCTCGCCGAACAGGGGATCGCCAGGACGTCGGCCCGCTCGGTGGCGGCCTCGGCCGGGGTCAACCAGGCGCTGGTCTTCTACCACTTCGGCTCGGTCGACGAGCTGCTGGCGGCGGCCTGCCGGCACGGGGCGGAGCAGCGGGTGGCCCGTCACCGCGACCGGCTCGCCGCCGTCACCACCCTCGCCGAGCTGCTGAAGTGCGGGCGCGAACTGCACGAGGAGGAGCGGGCCGGCGGCCATGTCGCCTTTCTGGCACAGGTGCTCGCGGGAGCGCAGACCCAGCCCCGGCTGGCGCCCGCGACCGCCGCCGGACTCGACCTGTGGACCGCCGAGATCGAGAAGGTCCTCACCCGGATCCTGGCGGACTCGCCGCTGGGCGAGTTCACCGACCCGGTGGGCCTGGCACGCGCCGTGACCGGGTCGTTCGTGGGCCTGGAGCTGTACGAGGGCGTCGACCCCGCGGGGGCCGGGCGGGCCTTCGACGCGCTGGAGCAGCTCGCCGAACTGGCCGGGGTGCTGGACGAGCTCGGCCCGGTGGCCCGACGGGCGGTACGCCACCGGTTGCGGCGCACGGGGCGGACGTAGGAGGCGGCTCGCGGCGGAAACGCGGAACGACCTGGGCTTCCCGAGCAACCCTCCTCGCCCGGCCGCCGTCTTGATCCATGACAGGACGGTGCGCCGCGTAGGACGTGCGGCGTCCAACCCCCACAAGATCCGGGCCTGCACGACCGCCGGACTATACCCCCCACGTATACACGGTGGGTATAGTTCGCGCGATGCGGGCCCGGCACCGCGCGGAAGGCCCCCATGCAGACCAAGGCACTGGCGCCCGAGTACCAGGGAGCGCTCACCAAAATGTCGGTGAACGCCTCCCTCACCGACGTACTGGCCGAGGGAGTTCGCCACCTGAGGCAGGCCGAGCTCTCCGGATCGCAGGAGGAGGTGGCGCGTTCGGGGCTGGCCGTGGCCGAGGCGCACCGCAGGCTCGGGCAGGTCGTGGAGGCCGACCGGGCCTGGAAGGCCAGCTACCGGGCCGCGCGCACGGCCGGGAACACCGGGGCGATGGCGTGGGCGCTGTGGAGCGGGGGCACGCTGGCGCGCCAACGCGGTTCGCTGCGCCTCGCGTTCAGGCTGCTCGGCCTCGCCGCGGAGCTGGGGAAGCGGGGCGGTGACGTGGTCGCCCGGGGCTATTCGCTGGCCGGCCTCGCCGAGACCGGACGGATCCAGGGCGACTACGCGACCGTCGCGACGCTGCACGAACAGCTGCTGGCCGAGGCCCGCGCCCGGGGCGAGGCCCGGCACACCGTCTGGGCGCTGGAGGGCATCGCGCAGATCCACCGCAACACCGGCTCGCTGGACACCGCGTTGGAGATGTTCGAGGAGGCGGCCGTCCTGGCGGGCGACGCGGACGACCGGCGCGGCCGGGCCTGGGCCCTGCGCGGCATCGCCGACATCGTCTCCCTCCGGGACGGGGCGACCGGGCGCGCCCTCGATCTGCTCTCCGAGGCCGAGGTCACCTGTCGCGAGATGAACCTCTCCAGCGCCCTCGCCTACAACCACAAGATGCGGGCCAACGTGCTGTTCCGCGCCGGGCGGTACGAGGACGCACGCGAGGTCTACGAGCAGGCGCTCGGGGAGTTCCGTGCGATGGACGAACCGCGGGGCGAGGCGCTCGCCTCGCTCGGCCTGGTCAAGGCGCGGGCCAGGCTCGGCCGGGACCGCGACGCCACCGCCGCCGAGCTGGACGAACTGCGCGGCAGGCTGAGCCGGATCGGGCTGCTCAACGCCCAGGAGATGGTCGAGAAGGCGTACGCCGAACTCGGCGTGGAACCGGCCTCCGCGGGCGAGAGGGACGGCCGGCGATGACGCTCTCCACGACCAGCCGGGCGAGCGCTCCGCAGATACTGGACCGCTGCCGCGAACTGGTGCGCCCGGCCCTGGTGGAGTCGGTGGGGCGGCTGCACCCCTGGCACGCGGAGACGGCGGCCTTCTCGCTGGGCTGGAGCGGGACCGGCGGCGAGCCGGCGCCCGGATCGCAGGGCAAGGGCGTCCGCCAGGCGCTCGCGGTGCTCGGCGCGGAGGCCGCCGGCGGCAGCGGGGCGGACGCGGTGCTCGGCGCGGTGGCCGTCGAACTGATCCACACCTTCTCCCTGATCCACGACGACATCATGGACGGGGACGAGACCCGTCGTCGCCGGCCGACGCTGTGGAAGGCGTACGGCACGGGTCCGGCGGTCCTCGCGGGGGACGCGCTGTTCGCGCTGGCCGTCTCCACGCTGGCGGAGGCTCCGGGCCCCGGCGGCGCGGCGGCGGTCCGGCAACTGGCGGGCGCGCTGCGCGATCTGGTGAGTGGTCAGGCGCAGGACCTGCTCTTCGAGTCCCGGCCGTGGACCGGGCCCGGGGCGGTCCTGCCGCACGAGTACCGGTCGATGGCCACCCACAAGACGGGCTCCCTGCTCGGTTGCGCCGCCGCCCTGGGCGCGGTGCTGGCAGGTGCCCCGGCGAGCACCGTGGAGGCGCTGGACCTGGCGGGGCGGCATGTGGGGGTGGCGTTCCAGGCGGTGGACGACCTGCTCGGGATCTGGGGCGATCCGCAGGTGACCGGCAAGCCGGTGCACAGCGATCTGCGGCGGCGCAAGAAGACCTACCCGGTGCTCGCGGCCCTGTCCGCCGACCACCCGGCGGCCCGGCGTCTCGCCGCGCTGCTCACCTCCGCCGAGCCGCTCGACGACCTGGCGGCGCGCCGTGCGGCCGAGCTGATCGACGAGGCAGGCGGTCGGCGGGCCGCGGTCGCGGAGGCACACGAGCACCTGGCCGCGGCCCGTGCCTGTCTGGACCGGGTGCCGTTGGCGGAGGGCGCGCGCGGGGATCTGCTCACGCTGATCCCGTACCTCGTGGACCGCACCGGCTGACCCGTGGCCGCCCGCCGGAAATCGGCGGGCGGCCACGGTCCCGCGTACGGCACGATGGGTCCGGGCCGGCCTTCGCCCACGCGCCCACCGCGACGACGTGAGGACTCCCCCGGCATGACCGACCTTCCCGCTCCCGTCACGGCGCTGCTCGTCATCGACGTCCAGTCGGCGTTCGTCGCGGGGGACGCCGCCGTGCCCGAGGCGCCCCGGCTGTTGGACCGGGTGACGGATCTGATCGGGCGGGCCCGGGAGGCCGGGGCGCTCGTCGTCCACCTGCAGAACGACGGCCCGGTCGGAGAGCCCGACGAGCCGGGGACGCCCGGGTGGGAGCTGCACCTGCCCGTGCGCACCGGGCCGGCCGAGACGGTGATCCGCAAGAGCGAGGACGACGGTTTCGAGGAGACGTCGCTGGAGGCCGAGCTGCAGGCGGCGGGCGTCCGGGCGCTCGCCGTGTGCGGGGTGATGTCGGAGATGTGCGTGCTCGCCACCGCCCGCCGGGCCCTGGAGCTGGGCCATCGGGTCGTCCTGCCCCATGACGCCCACGCCACGTACGACATTCCGGCCGCGCCGGACATCAGTGACGTGGTGCCGGCGGCGATGGCGTCACGGGTCGCGGAATGGGCTCTGGGCGACGAGGTGGAAATCGTGGCGCGCGCCGGACACGTCTCTTTCGCCACTCCGTTCGCCACCACGAGAATGGCCTAGTCGGCCGATAGATGGTGCCGCCATCCGGTGGGGTGATCGGCCCAGTACGGCATGCCGGAAAAAGGCTGAAGATATAAGCGGCGCGATGCGTTCAGACACCTCCGCCATTCCGTACGGGGACTCCCGGCAAGCCCTTTCACCGACTGTCCGTGAAAGGGCCGCGGGCATGCGCCGATCTGCTGTGCGACCACCCGAACGGCCCTCCTTCACGCGTCATCCCCCTGTGATCGTATGAGCGAGTCACGCGCACGATTTCGCCACAACTCTGCCAAAGTGCACTTCGGCTTTACTTACCGGATTGAGCGAAGAGAGCCGTCGTGCTGCACATGCGTCGTACTGAAGAAAGCCAATTGACGGTCCTTCATCTGGTTCAGCCCGTGGACGGCGGCGTGGCCCGGGTCGTCACCGATCTCGTCAGGGCCCAGGCCGGGTCCGGGCTGCGCCCCGTGGTGGCCTGCCCGCCCGGCAGCCCGCTGGCCCTCGGGGCGGCGGCCGCGGGCGCCGAGGTCCATGGCTGGTCCGTCACCCGTGCCCCCGGGCCCCGGCTGGCCGGTGAGGTGGCCGCCGCGCGGCGGATCGTCCGCGTGAGCCGCCCGCACGTGGTGCACGCCCACAGCGCCAAGGCGGGACTGGCCGGCCGGATCGCGGTACGCGGCCGGATCCCCACCGTGTTCCAGCCGCACGCCTGGTCGTTCGAGGCGGTCGGCGGGCGCACCGCGGAACTCGCGCTCGGCTGGGAGCGGTTCGGCGCGCGGTGGGCCGATCACATCCTGTGCGTCAGCGAGTCCGAACGTCGCACCGGACAGGAGGCGGGCATCGCCGCCCGCTGGTCGGTCATCCACAACGGCATCGACCTCGACCGCTTCCGTCCCGGCAGATGCGGGGACCGTGCGGAGGCCCGCGCCTCGCTGCCCTTGCTGGAGGGCGCCGGCGCGGACGCCCCGTTGGTCGTCTGCGTCGGCCGGCTGACCCGGCAGAAGGGGCAGGACGTGCTGCTGCGGGCCTGGCGCCGGATGCCGGTGGACGGGGCCCGTCTGGTCCTGGTGGGCGACGGGCCCGACCGGGACGGACTGGAGGCGTCGGCCCCGCCGGGCGTGCTGTTCACCGGAGCCTGCGAGGACGTGCGGCCGTGGATCCACGCGGCGGACGTCCTCGTGCTGCCCTCCCGCTGGGAGGGCATGGCGCTGGCGCCGCTGGAGGCCATGGCCTGCGGGCGCCCCGTCGTGATGACCGACGTGAACGGGGCGCGGGAGAGCCTGCCGCCCGGCCACGAGGACCACTGTCTGGTGCCTCCGGAGGATCCGGCGGCACTGGCCGCGGCGCTGACCGCCCTGCTCGCCGACCCGGAGCTGCGCGATGCGCTGTCCCGCCGGGCCCTGCACCACACCCGGGCGGCCTTCGACGTCCGACGGACCGCTGGGGCGGTTGCCGGTCTCTACCAGGAACTGGTCGGCATGTCCGGCCCCACGAGGAAGCGCACCGAGCGATGACGATGGAGAGCACACCGGTTCCCGGCGCTGGTCAGGCAACAGCCGTACAGGCTCACACGGTTCATCCGCCGCGAAGAAGCGGCGGTGGTGCGCAGGCGCGGCCCGGCGAGCGCCGGACCGTCCCGTACGGCCGTCTCGCGCCGCTCCTGTGCACGGACGCCCTGGCCCCGGCCGTGACGTTCGCCCTGGTCGTCCCGGTCTCGTGGCCCTGGCTGCTGGTGGCCGTCCAGGCGGTGGCGCAGGTGCTGCTCTTCGCCCAACGTCGCCTGTACGGGATGCGCTTGTCCCCCTCGGTCCTCTCCGAGCTCCCCGCCCTGTTCGGCCTCACCCTCCTCCAGTGGTACGTGACGATGGAGGTGCTGGCCACCTGGGCTCCGCAGCAGGCGATCGGCTGGGCGGTGCTCGCGTACGGGGCCGTCACGCAGACCGTGCTGACCTGCGCGGGACGCGTGGCGGTGTACGGGGCACGGCGGCGGGCGGCCGTCCGCCGCCCGCTGTCCACGCTGGTCGTGGGCCAGGGGCCGTCGGCCCGTCAGGTGACGGCCGCCCTGTTCGACCACCCCGCCTACGGACTGCGGCCGGTCGGTCTGGTCGCGCCCCCGGCGTCCGGGGACGAGAAGCAGCCGGCGGGTTCCGACCCCGTGCCGCTGCCGGTCCTGGCCTCGCCCCAGGAGGTGGGGCGGGCCGTCGTCCAGAACAGCGTGCGGCACGCGGTGTTCACGGCGCCGCCCGAGTCCACCCCGGACGGCGCCGCTCTCTTCACTCTGCTCACCGGTCACGGCTGCCGGGTGTGGCTGGTCACCGGTCCCGGCGCCGTCGCCGGGCTCCCGGCGGAAGGCCGCCCCGATCATCTGTGGGGTTTCACCGTCCAGCCGCTGAACGACGGAACGAACCGTCCTCTCGGCCACGGGGCGAAGCGGGCGATGGACGCCGCCCTGGCCGCGGTCGGGCTGTTGCTGGCGGCCCCGGTGATGGCGGCCTGTGCCCTGGCCGTGCGGCTCTCCGACGGGCCGGGCGTGATCTTCCGTCAGGAACGCGTCGGCCGGCACGGACGCCCCTTCGTCCTGCTGAAGTTCCGTACGCTGCGGCCCGCCGACGTCCAGGAGTCGGCCACCCGCTGGAACGTCGCGTCCGACGGGCGGATGAGCCGCGTCGGCCGCGTGCTGCGCCGGACCTCCCTCGACGAGTTGCCGCAGCTGTGGAACGTCCTGCGGGGCGATATGAGCATGGTCGGCCCGCGCCCCGAACGCCCCTTCTTCGTGGCGCAGTTCAGCCGTGCCCATCCCGGCTATCAGGCCCGCCACCGGATGCCCGTGGGCATCACGGGTCTGGCCCAGGTGAACGGGTTGCGCGGCGACACCTCGATCGAGGAGCGGGCCCGCTTCGACAACCGCTACATCGAGACCTGGTCGCTGTGGCAGGACGCGTGCGTGCTCGCGCGGACCGCGGGTTCCCTGTTCCGGCTCGGAGGCAGCTGATCATGGCCGCTGTGCTGACCCCGCCCGCGCCGTCGACGGCGGCCTGGCCCCGGGCCGCCACCCGCCCCCCGTGGCGTGGTTGGCGGAGCCGTTGGCCGCTGCTGCCGCTGGTCGCGACCGTCCTGCTGCCCGCCCTGCCCTCCGGGGCCTCCGGTGGGGGCGGCCCGGCCGACGTGGCATCCGGCCTCGCGGTGCTGGTGTGCGTGGGGCGGCTGCTGTATCTGCGGCAGCGTCCGCTGAGCGCCACCGCCGCGCTGGTTCTGGGCCTGCCCGCCGTGGGCTTCGCGGTGGCCACGGTCATCGCGGCGGACCCGGCCGCGGCCCTGCCGGGGCTGGTCCGCCATCTCCAGGTCTTCGTCCTCGTTCCGATGGCCGTGTACCTGCTGCTCCGGGACGCCCACGGGTTCCGGATCGTCGCCGGCTCGCTCGTCCTCCTGGCGGTCGTCCAGGGCGTCACGGGCGTCCATCAGTACGTCACCGGGACCGGCGCCTCCTACATGGGCGAGGACATCCGGGCGGTCGGCACGTTCGGGCCCAGCGACATCATGGGGATGGCGACCGTCGTCGCCTACGGTCTGCTCGCCGCCGCGGCCTGTGCCCTGCGTACGACGCGGAACGCCCCGGCCTGGCTGCGGCCCTGCGCCGCCGTCCTCGCCGTCGCGCTGATCGTGCCCCTGACGCTGTCGTTCAGCCGGGGCGTGTGGATCGCCACGGGCGCCGCGGTCCTCGTCGTCCTGGCACTGACCGGGCGGCGGCAGGCGCTGACATCGCTGGCCGTGCTGGGCGCGGCCGGGGTGGTCCTGGTCGGCGGGTTCGGCATCGGCTCCGAGATGATCGCGGACCGGGCCGCCAGCGTGACCCGGGTGACCAGCACCCCGGACCGGTCGGTCAGCGACCGCTACGCGATGTGGAGCGCGGCGGGCGCGATGTGGCGGGAGCGGCCGGCCGCCGGGGTCGGCCTCAAGGGCTTCCCCGCACACCGTGACGGGCACGCCTCCATCGGGCTCTCCTCCGGCAGCGACACGGCCGGGGCGGGTCAGGAGTTCCGCCGGCAGGCGCTCCTCTCCCCGCACAACATGTATCTCCTCGTCCTCAGCGAGCAGGGCCTCATCGGGCTGACCGCGCTCGTCGGCAGCTGGGCGGCGATCCTGGTCGGGGCGGTCCGCAGACTGTACGTCGCCCGCTCGCGCGGACACGCGGCCCTGGACTGCGGGCTGGCGGCGGTGGCCCTGATGACCTGGCAGAGCGTGAACTTCCTGTACGCGGACATCGGCGGGCCCACCACGGTCCTGAGCGGGGTCGTGCTGGGACTGGCCGCCTGGTGGGCGCTGGCCGGGCCGGACCGGGTGAGCGCCGCATGAGCGACACCGGCACGGGGACGGAGGCCGAGGCGCGTCCGGCGGGCGCGGCAGCCCCGCCGCTGCTCCCGGCCCCGGGAGGAGGTCCCGAAGGGCCCCTCTCCCCCGGCGTCGCGCCAGGGACGGCCGGCGGCGAGGCGCCCCGGCTCGGGTCCTTCCTTGCCCGCGCGGCGGCGGCCACCGCGGTGCTGACCGTGTTGGGTGCCGTCCTCGGTCTGGTGCGGGACCAGGCCATCGCCCGGTATTTCGGGGCGAGCGACGCGAGTGACGCCTTCCTGATCGCCTGGACCGTGCCCGAGATGGCGGCGACGCTGCTGATCGAGGACGGGATGGCGCTCCTCCTGGTCCCCGCGTTCAGCCTCGCCCTGACCCGGCGGGCGGCGGCCGGGGAAGCTCCCGGGGCCGACCCCGTACGGGATCTGGTGGCTACCACGCTCCCCCGGCTGTTCCTCCTGCTCTCCGGCGGCGCGGCGCTGCTGATCGCGGGCGCCCCGTGGGTCGTGGGCGTTCTGGCCCCGGGCCTCGCCGATCCGCGGCTCGCCGTGGACTGCACGCGGCTGACCGCGGTCACCGTCCTCACCTTCGGGATCACCGGCTACTTCAGCGCCGCGCTGCGCGCGCACCGCAGCTTCCTGCCGCCCGCCGGCGTCTATGTCGCGTACAACCTCGGCATCATCGGGATGACGCTGGCCCTGCACGCGGCGTGGGGGGTACGGGCGGCGGCGGTGGGGGTCGCGGTCGGCAGTGTGCTGATGATTCTGACCCAACTGCCCGTGTTCCTGCGGCTGGTACCGCTGGCGCGGCCCCGGCTGCCGAGGTTCCGGCGGGGTCGGCGTGCGGCGCGGACCGCTCCGCTGCTGGGCTTCGCGGTGCTGGCCCCGGTGGTCCTGTTCGTGGTGAGCCGTCAGTCCCAGGTGCTGGTGGAGCGGTTCCTGGCCTCCACGCTGCCGGCGGGCGCGATCTCGCATCTGAACTACGCGCAGAAGGTCGCGCAGATGCCGATGGTGCTGTCGCTGATGATCTGCACGGTGACCTTCCCGGTGGTCGCGCAGGCCATGGCCGCGGGGGACCGGGAGAAGGCCCGGCTGCGCGTCGAGCGGGACCTGGCGCTCGCCGGGATGGTGGTGCTGCTCGGCACCGCGGTCGTCCTCGGCTACGCGCCCCAGATCATCGAGGTGCTCTTCCAGCGCGGCGCGTTCGACACCGCCGACACCGCGTCCACCGCCCAGGTGATGCGGGTGTACGCGCTGGGGCTGCTCGGCCACTGTCTGGTCGGCGCGCTGAGCCGGCCGTTCTTCTCGTCCGGGCGGCCCACCTGGTTCCCGGCGTTCGCCATGGGCACCGGGCTGCTGGTCACGATGGGGGCCGGGTACGCCCTGACGTACCGCTTCGGCGTGGACGGCATCGCGACCGCCAACGCGATCGGGATCAGCACGACGGCGCTGCTGCTCCTCATGGGCCTCGGCACCCGGGTGGTGCCGATCCGGACGCGGGCCGTGGCCCTCTCGCTGGGCCGGCTCACCGGCGCGTCGCTGGCGGCGGGCGTGGCCGGCTGGGCCTGCGCCCCCCTCGTCCCCGATCCGGTGCTGAGTCTGGCCGCCGGGTGTCTTCTCGTCCCCGCCGTGTTCTTCCTGACCGGGCTCGCCCTGCGCTCGCCCGAGGTCGTCTCCCTGCTGGCACTCACCCGACGGAGGTTCCTTGATGGCCGCTGAATCCTCGGCACACTGCGCCGACGCTCCCTCGTCCCGGCTCCGCCCGCACACCCGCCGCCGGCCGTGGATCCTCACGTACCACTCGGTGACGGATCCGAGCGACGATCCGTACGGCATCACCGTCTCCCCCGACCGCCTCGACGAACAGCTGTCGTGGCTGCGCAGCCGGCGGCTGACGGGGGTGGGGGTGTCCGAGCTGCTGCGCGCGGGGGACGGGGGGCGGCGCGGGCTGGTCGGGCTGACCTTCGACGACGGGTACGCGGACTTCCTCGACGAGGCGCTGCCGGTGCTCCGCAAGCACGGCTTCCGGGCGACGGTCTTCGTCCTCCCGGGCCGGCCGGGTGGCGTCAACGAGTGGGATCCGCTCGGCCCGCGCAAGCCGCTGCTCACCCACGACGACGTCCGGCGGGTCGCCGCCGCGGGCATGGAGGTCGGCTCGCACGGTCTGTACCACCAGGACCTGACGGCCCTTCCGGACGAGGAGCTGCGCCGGGAGACCGCCCGCAGCCGGGAGCTGATCGGCGATCTCACCGGGTCGCTCCCGGAGGGCTTCTGCTACCCGTACGGCATCCTCGACCGCCGGGTCACCGAGGCCGCGCGCTCGGCGGGCTACGGCTACGCGTGCGCGCTGGCTCCCGGCCCGCTGCTCAGCCGGTTCGCGCTGCCCCGCACCCACATCAGCCAGGCGGACCGGGGGGTACGCCTGTGGGCGAAGGACCTGCGGCACGGGCTCCGGCAGGTGGCGGTGCCCGGTGCGGGCGCCCGGGTCGCCGGGCCGGTGCGGACGGGCGGCCCGGCGTGAGGGCGCTGCACGTCATCACCGGGCTCGGGGTCGGTGGCGCCGAGCGGCAGTTGCGGCTGCTGCTGCGGCATCTGCCGGTGGAGTGCGATGTCGTGACGCTCACCAACCCGGGGGCGGTGGCCGAGGAGCTGCGGTCCGACGGCATCCGGGTGACCCACCTCGGGATGCGCGGCAACCGGGACCTGTCGGCCGTCGGAAGGCTGGCCCGGCTGATCCGGGACGGCCGCTACGACGTGGTCCACACCCATCTGTACCGGGCCTGTGTGTACGGCAGGATCGCGGCCCGGCTCGCCGGGACCCGGGCCACCGTCGCGACCGAACACTCCCTGGGGCGTGCCGAGATCGAGGGCCGCCCGCTCACCCGGTCCATTCGCGCCCTGTACCTCGCGACCGAACGCCTCGGGGCGGCGACCGTCGCCGTCTCCTCCACCGTGGCCGGCCGGCTGCGGGACTGGGGCGTGCCGGCCGACCGGATCCGGCTGGTGCCGAACGGCATCGACGCGGACCGGTTCCGCTTCGACGCGGGGCGTCGGGCATCCGTACGGGCGGAACTGGGCGTCCCCGACGAGGCGTTCGTCGTCGGCGGGGTCGGGCGGCTGGTGCCGGGCAAGCGGTTCGACGTGCTGATCCGCGCGGTCGCCGCCCTGCCGGAGGCCCGCCTGCTGCTGGCCGGGGACGGTCCGGAGGCCGGGGCGCTGCGGGCGCTGGCCCTGCGCCTCGGGGCCGTGGACCGCATCCGGTTCCTCGGCGAGTGCGACGAGCGCGGGGACGGCCCGGTCCCGGGTGTTCCGGCACTGCTGAGCGCCCTGGACGCCTTCGTCTCCACGTCCCGCGAGGAGTCCTTCGGACTCGCCGCCGTGGAGGCGCTCGCCGCCGGACTGCCCGTGCTCCACGACGCCTGCCCGGCCATCGACGACCTGCCCGCCGCCCACGCCCCCGCGGCCACCCGGATCGCCGGGAGCCCCGAGGAGCTGACGGCCCGGCTGCGGCAGCGGATACAGGCCGGAGCGGACCGGCAGCCGCCGCCCCGGGCCGTCGGCCATTACGACATCAGGCGCAGCAGCGAGCGCCTGATGGACGTGTACGCGTACGCCCTCGACACCGCCCCACCGAACCGGAGAGCCCTTTCATGACCGACTCACCCGAGCAGCAGCGTCGACATGTCGTCGTCCGTCGGCTGCGCACCGCCCTCGCCCGGCTGCCGCACTGGTGGCCGCTGCCCGTCTCCGTGCTGATCGGCACCGCGTCCGGGCTCTCGTACAGTGCGCTCGCCGCGGACCGGTACGAGGCCACCAGCTATGCGATGGCGGTCGCCGAGGCGGAGACGGACCCCTCGGCGGCCCTGGGGTACGCCCAGTCGTACGGGCGGCTGACGACGAGCGACGCGACGCTCTCGTACGCCCAGGGCGCGGCCGGCGAAACGGTGCGCGAGCTGCGGTCCCACGTCCGGTCGGAGACCTCTCCCGACTCGCCGATGATCTCGGTGACGGGCACGTCCGAGGACCGGCACAAGGCGGCCGACATCGCCAATGCGGTCATCGAGGCCGTCATCGTGAGCAGCGGCCATGTCTCCAAGGACACCGGGGTGAAGCTGATCAAGTTCACCCATGCGATGACGCCGGACCAGCCCATCTCGCCGTCCGTGCCGCTGGGCGCCGCCGTGGGGGCCGCGACGGGCGGGCTGCTGGGCGGCCTCGTGCTGCTGGTCCGGCCGCGCCGGGCGGGCCGGCCCGTCCCGGTGCAGGTTCCCGGTCCGACGGCCGGGGGCGGCAACGTCGCGCAGGACGACCGGGAGCTCGTCCGATGACGGGGCACCGGGCGGGCGGCCTCGTCGTGACCCTGTGCCGGGACTTCGGGGAGTTCGGGGCTCTCGCCGGGGAGTGGGACGCGCTGCACCGCCGCTGCGCCACCGCGACCCCGTTCCAGAGCCATGCCTGGCTGCACTCGTGGTGGATCTCCTACGGTCAGGAGGGCCGGCTGCGGGTGCTGCTGGTCCGCCGGGCGGGGCGGCTGATCGGGGCGGCGCCGCTGATGCTGGTGCACCGTCCGATGCCGCTGCTCGTCCCGATGGGCGGGGCGATCTCCGACTTCTTCGACATCCTGCTGGACGAGGAGGAGGCCGGTTACGCGGTGGGGGCGCTGGGGCGCGGTCTGGACCGGGCGGCCCGGCACACCGTGGTGGACCTGCGGGAGGTCAGGCCCGACGCGTCGGCGCAGTTGCTGTTCGGGCGGTGGGCCGGGGCCCGGAGCCGGCTCACGGACTCGACGTGCATGGAACTGCCGGCCGAGCCGCTGGGCGACGCCGTGGCGCGGCTGACGGGCTCGCGGGGCCAGCGGCTGCGCTCCAAGCTGCGCAAGGTCGACGCCCTGGGCGTCGAGGCGCACCGGATCCCGCGGGACGGGGTGCCCGCCGCGGTCGGCACGCTGCTGCGGCTGCACGAGCGGCAGTGGGAGGGCCGGGCGGTCAACCCCGAGCATCTCCGGGCGCGGTTCTCGGACCATCTGATCCGGTCGGTGGGGCGGATGGTGGGGGACGGTACGGCGGCCATGACCGAGTTCCGGCTGAACGGCGAGGTGGTGGCGTCCAACCTGTCGTTGCAGTCCGGACGGCTGACGGGCGGCTATCTGTACGGTGCGGATCCGGCGCTGCGCGAGCGGAAGGTCGATGTGTCGACGATGCTGCTGCGCGAGGTCGCCCAGCAGGCCTCGGACGGCGGGTGCGCGGTGCTGAGCCTGCTGCGCGGTGCGGAGAGCTACAAGAACCACTGGGGGCCGGTGCCGGTGGTCAACCAGCGGCTGCTGCTGGCGCGGCCTGGCCTGGAGCCGCTGCTGCGGCTGCGCGAGTCGCAGGTGGCCGTACGGGAGCGGGCGGTGGAGACCGTGAAGGCCCGGTTCCCGGCGGCGCGGGACTGGCACGAGCGGTTGACGGGGCTGCCGGTGCTCGGGCGCTGACGCGCCGGGCATACGCCGGACAGGGGCGTCGGAGATATCACCTGTGCGCTGATCCGTTACCGTCCGGCCTCTCCCGCGTTGTCAGGGGGTGCGGGCCTCGTGTCCGCAGCACACCCCCTATCTGTTCTAGGAGTTCCGAATGTCTCGTATGACGAAGGTCGCCGCAGTCATGGCCGGCACCGGCGCCCTGATCGCCGGCGGCGCCGGCATGGCGTCCGCGGACGCCGGCGCGCAGGGCCTCGCCGCCGCCTCCCCGGGCGTCGGTTCGGGCAACGTGGTCCAGGTCCCCGTGCACGTGCCGGTGAACCTCTGCGGCAACACGATCAACGTGATCGGCCTGCTGAACCCGGCCTTCGGCAACACCTGCGTCAACGCCGACGGTGGCCACCACGACAAGGGCGGCTACGGCTACGGCCGCTGATCTCCCGTGGTTCCGGAACGGCCGGCTCCCTCCTCGCGGAGGGGGCCGGCCGTTCCTCCGTCCGGGCTCAGGCGTAGCGGTAGAGCTTGCCGTGGTCGAGGAGTTTCCTCGGGGTCACGCCCCAGGGGGGCATCGCCTCGTCGAGGCCGAAGACGTAGTCGCGGTCCTGGCCCGGTGAGGCGGGCTTGCGGCCCGGCAGGTAGGCGGACTTCGGGTGGGCCTTGCGCCACCGGTCCCACAGCAGGTCGATGAAGGAGTGGTGGAGCCAGAACACCGGGTCCTCGGGGGAGGCCGCGCCCGCCATCGGGCCGCCGACCCACTGGTGGACCCGGTTGTGGAGGCCCACCCCGCGCACGCCCCGGATCCCCCACCCCTCGACGCGGTTGCGGAAACCCTCGGCGCAGACGCTGTTCCAGGGCTCGGTGTCGTAGACGGGGTCCTTGAGCGCCCGCGCCAGGTCGTTCTTGGTGGGGAGGGAGACCGGGTCGCGGCCCGGTCTGCCGAAGTTGCGGGTGAGGTAGTGCTCGTCGGTGACGCCCCTGCCGACGCTCCAGTTGCCCGCACCGTAGGCGAACGCGCCGGTGGTGACCTGGCGGTCGCCGGTCCTGCCGTTGCCGCCGAGGAAGTCCTCCGCCCAGAGCGACGAGGTCGGCTTGTTGTCCTGGGTCCAGTCCCAGTACGGGACGCTGACGCCCGCGTCGACGCCCCGGAGCGCCTTCTCGAACTCCAGCAGGTACTGGCGGTGCCAGGGGAAGAACGAGGACGTCATGTGTGCCGGGCGCGGCCGCCGCTCGGTGTCCATGACGTAGTACTCCCGGTGCATGACGACGAAGTCGTCGTAGCGGCCCGAGCGCTTCAGTTTCAGGATCGCGTCGACGAGCCGGCGCTTCTCGGCGCGCGTCAGGTCGCGCTGGTTCTTGCGGGTGTACACCGGTGCTGGTCCTCCTGGTTCACATGCGGTGCGCGGCGGGGTGCGAGAGTTGGGCGGCTCCGAGCTCGTCGACGGCGGCACGGGCCGCCTCCAGCAGCGTCGGGTACGACTCGTAGTGCCGGACATCGCTCAGATAGGTGCCGTCCGCCCGCCTCATGACGTGCAGGGGCCTGCCGTCGATGCGGACGTCGACGCCCGGTTCTGCGGCGATCGCGACCCGGTCGTCGTCCGTGGCGCCGGCGGGGACGACGGCGGTCGCCGTCGCCCGGATCTCCCTGCCCCGGTACATCTCGGCGAACTCGTCCGCCGTGGGTACGGGGCGGGATCCGGGGCCGGACGTGGGCGCCTGGGGTGCGGGCCGGGCCGCGGCGGCCCGCTCACCGTCGAGCAGCGGGAGCAGGGCGCCCGCGGTGCCCGTGACCACTGCGGCGGTGAAGGCTCCGCGCAGGACGATCCGGCGGGAGGGAACGCGGGTGCCGCCCGGTTTCGCGGGGGTGGGGCTCATGAGATGACTACCTGCCTCTCGTTGACTCGCCTCGTCGACTCGTTGGCTCACTCACTCGTACGAGGTGCTTCTGATGGCGATGTTGACAACGAGGCGGTGGCGAAACAGTTCTCGTGCGTGCGGCGTACGGTTACCGGCTCCGTTCCGTCAAACGCGTGAGGGTGCGGGCTCATCGGGAGCGACGGGCCGCGTCGATGGGCTCCTCTCGGCCGGCGGGCCGGACCATGGCCTGGCGAACCGTGGAGGTGATGGGCATGACCGTTCCGTACCAGTTGTCCGGGGACCGTGTACTGCGCGCGACGGACGTCGATCTGGCCGACCCGGCCTTCTGGCGGCTGCCCCGCCACGTGAGGCTCAGGGCCTTCGCCCTGCTGCGGGAGCTGGACGCGCCGGTCCTGTTCACTCCGCGGGCCGGTGCCGCGCGCACCGCCGGGAAGCCGTTCCACGCCCTGGTGCGCCATGCGGACGTGCGGACCGCGAGCCGCACGCCCCAGGTGTTCACGAGCGCTCCGGGGGTCACCACCCCGGAGCCGGCCGGCTGGGCGAAGGCGCTGTTCGGGAACTCGATGGTCAACATGGACGGGCCCGAGCACGCGGCGCTGCGCCGGATCATCTCGCGGCGGTTCACCCCCCGGCTGCTGGCGGACGTCGAGGAGAACGTCGGCCGGCTCGCCGGGCGGCTGGTGGACGAGCTGATCACCGAGCGCCCCCGGGACTTCATGCCGTCGGCGGCCTCGCGGCTGCCGCTGGAGGTGATCTGCGACCTGATGGGCGTCCCGGAGGCGTACCGGGCGCGGATCGCGGAGCAGATCGACCATGCCTCGGAGCACGTCGGCGTCGAGCGCCGGGGCCGCGCACGGCTGCGGATTCCCGGCCGTGGGCTGGCGTCGCTGGCCCGGATGCAGTTCGTCATGGGGCGGCTCGCCCGGGAACGGCGCCGTCACCCCGAGGACGACCTCGTCTCGGCGCTCGTCAGCGCGGACATCGACGGCGAGGCGCTGTCCGGGCAGCAACTCGGGGCCTTCTTCTCGCTGCTGCTGGTGGCGGGGGTGGAGACGACCCGCAACGCCATCGCGCACGGGCTGTTCCTGCTCGACCGGCATCCGGAGCAGCGGGAGCTGCTGCGGTCCGACTTCGACCGGTACATCGGCGGCGCCGTCGACGAGATCGTGCGGCATTCGACGCCGATCATCCAGTTCCGCAGGACTGTCGCGGCGGAATGCGCACTGGGCGGCCGCACATTTCTCCCGGGGGAGAAAGTCGCTCTCCTTTACGCGTCGGCCAATCGCGACGAGACGGTTTTCACCCATCCGGATCGCTTCGACATCACCCGGTCGCCCAATCCCCATCTGGGATACGGCGGCGGGGGGCCGCACCACTGCCTGGGAGCGCATCTGGCCCGGCTCGAAATGACGGCCCTCTTCCGGGAACTGATCGCCCGTCGTCCCGTCATGCGCAATCTGGCAGATCCGGACCTGGTCGACTCGAATTTCGACAACCGCGTCGGATCGCTGCCCTTCACGTTCGGCCCCACATTCACCTGAACGGCACGTCCGCAACGCCGAATACGATAAATGGACTCCTGCGCATGCACCCGGTGCACAATGATGCGACTCTCTCCCTATCAGGCCGAACCGGCCGGAATTCACCGCAGCCAGGAGGAGTAATGCCGGCTAAGCGCCGTCTCATCGTTTCGTGCATCGCGGCGGCTGCTCTCAGCCTCCTGGCGGGTGGCGGCATCGCGGGTCAGTCGCCGCCGGGCACCGATTCCGTCGACGGCGCCGCACCCGGCGCCCCGGGGGCGGCGAGCAGCACGGCGCACGGCGCGTATCTGGACTACGGGCCCGCCGGGGTCAGCAGGATGGCCGAGCTGTCGCGCTGGCTCGGCGGGGCGGAGCTACGGGTGGGGCACACCTACCTGCCGGGCGATCTGTGGGTGAACATCGAGGGGGCGCCCGATTTCCTCGACGCCTGGGCGGACTGGAGACAGGCGGACCAGGAACGGATGTTCGTCCTGAACGTGCCGATGCTGGAGCGCAACGAGGAGCGGGTCCCGGACGACGAGGTCCGCACCCTGCTCCGGGCGGGCGCGGCCGGGGAGTACGACCAGCACTTCACCCGGCTCGCGGAGCGGCTGGTGGAGCTGGGCGTTCCGGACACCGTGATCGTGCTCGGCTGGGAGATGAACGGCACCACGTACACCCATCGGTGCGGCCCCGATCCCGCCTCCTGGAAGGCGTACTGGGAGCGGATCGTCACGGCGATGCGCGCGGTGCCCGGTCAGGACCTCCGCTTCGACTTCACGCCGAGCCGGGGACGGGACGCGGTGCCGTGGACCGAGTGCTACCCGGGCGACGACGTCGTCGACATCATCGGGATGGACTCCTACGACCAGCCGCCCGGCGAGACCTTCGACGACCAGATCACCGACCCGTACGGCCTCCAGAAGCACGTCGACTTCGCCGCGGAGCACGGCAAGCCCATCTCGTTCCCGGAGTGGGGGCTCTTCCGCAACGGCGACAACCCCGAGTACATGCGGCGGATGCTGGAGTGGATCGGCCGGCACAAGCCGCTCTACCAGACGGTCACGGACTACTGCCCGCACGGCGTCTGGCAGTGCAAGAGCAATCCGCGGTCATCGAAGGTGTTCCGGACGATGCTGACCGAGATGGCCGCGCCGGCCGCGCCCGCGCCCAGCCCGACGCCGACGCCCACTCCCACTCCTACCGCCGCCCCGACGGATCCGGCGCCCTCCCCGACGGTCCCGCCGTCCGTGGTGCCGTCCCCGGTGGCGCCGACGCCCACGGATCCGGGGGCCGGGACGCCGCCCGCCCGCGAGTGGTGCGTGCCGGTCCCGTTCGGCGACTGGCTGGGCCCGTGGCTGCGGGAGCGCGAGATCTGCTTCCGCTACTGATCCCGGGCATGGAAACGGCTCCGGCCCTCCTGTCGGGGCCGGAGCCGTCCACCCACACGGGTCCAGCGCGGGGCAGGTGGACAAGCAACCGCTTGTCATCACCACCAACGCGGACACGGCCCGCTCCGTCACGCCGCCGAACGAGGGACAGCCCGCGCCCGGCCTCCGCACCGGTCTCCGCGCCGGACTCCGCGCCGGGCGCGGTCCGGGGCGACGAGCGACCATGGAAACCTACAGAGGGTGGTGAGGTGCAATGGCATCCGCCGACGAGGGCTCCCCGGCGGAGCCCGGCCCGCTGCCCTCCGGGGACGGGCGGGAACCGGCGCGGACGACCGACGGCGCGGCGGCGGTGATCGCCGGGGACGGCACGGTCATCGGCTGGACCCGCGGGGCCGAGGCACTGCTCGGGTATCCGGCGGCCGAGGTGGTCGGCCGGTCCGCCTCCCGGCTGCTCACGGGCCCCCCGGACGCCCGGCGCACGGCCGCGGTGGCCGCCCGCTGCCGGGCCGGTTCGGGGTGGAGCGGGCTGGTCCCCCTGCGGGCCCGGGACGGCCGGTCGCTGGACATCGACGTACGGGCCACCGCCTCGTTCCTGATCGCCGGGCGGGAGGGCTTCCTGGTGTCCGGGCGGGAACTCACCCCGCACTGGACGATGCGCGGGTCCGTGCTGGACGACTTCCTGACCCGGTCGCCGGTCGGCATGGCGGTACTCGACCCGGACCTGCGCTATCTCTGGCTGAACGACACCCTGGAACGGTTCGGCGGCGTGCCCCGGGAGCAGCGGCTGGGGCGCCGGCCGAGCGACGTGCTGCCCGGAGCACTGGCGACACCCATCGAGCGGCTGATGCGGCAGGTCCTGTCGACCGGCGAGGCGATCACGGACTACGAGTATCTGGGCTGGAGCTGGGCCGATCCGCACCGCCGACGGGCGTATGCGAGCTCGTTCTTCCCGCTGGCCGACGCCCGCGACCGCCGGATCGGCATCGGCTACATGGTCCTCGACGTCACCGACCGGTGGAACGCTCGCCGGCTGCTCGCGCTGGTGAACGAGGCCGGAACAAGTATCGGCTCCACCCTGGACGTCCAGCGTACGGCGCAGGAGCTCGCCGACTTCGCGGTGCCCCGGTTCGCGGACTTCGTCTTCGTCGACCTGCTGGAGAACCCGTTCGGCGGCGACCGGTCCGGGGCGGCCGCGCCGGCCGAGGGCGAACGGCCGGCCATGCGCCGGGCGGGCATGAGCTCGGTGCGGGAGGGCTGTCCGGAGGCGGTCGTACGGGTCGGGGAGACGGTCGACTTCGTGCCGCCGCCGCACGACGCGCACTTCCTCATCGACGGCGACCCGGTCCTGCTCCCGGCGCTCGACCCGGACCACCATGGGTGGACGGTGGAACAGCCCGCGCGGGCCGCCCGGCTGCGGGAGTTCGGGCTGCACTCGTTGATCTCCGTGCCGATGCGGGCGCGCGACACCGTGCTGGGACTGACCACCTTCATGCGGTCGCGGAATCCGGTGCCGTTCGACGAGGACGACGTGGCGCCCGCCAGGGAGCTGGTGGCGCGCGCGGCCGTGTGCGTGGACAACGCCCGCCGCTACACCCGGGAGCACACCGCGGCGCTGGTGCTCCAGCGGAGCCTGCTGCCGCACACGCTGCGCGGCGGGACGGCGCTGGACGTGGCGTCGTCGTACCTTCCTGCCGACGCGAAGGACGGGGTGGGCGGCGACTGGTTCGACGTGATCCCGCTGTCCGGGGCCCGGGTCGGCCTGGTCATCGGCGATGTCGTCGGGCACGGCATCGGGGCCGCCGCGACCATGGGCCGGCTGCGCACCGCCGTACAGACACTGGCCGACATGGATCTTCCCCCGGACGAGCTGCTGGCGCGCCTGGACGATCTCGTCCTGCGGCTCAGCGAGGAGGAGCGCGCGGGGGGACCGGAGGAGCGGGGCGGGACGACGGTGGTGGGGGCCACCTGCCTGTACGCCGTCTACGATCCGGCGAACGGCTGCTGCACGATGGCGCGGGCCGGTCACCCGCCGCCGGTGATCGTCACGCCGGACAACACGGTCAGCTTCCCGGACCTGCCCGCCGGGCCGCCCCTGGGACTCGGCGGGCTGCCCTTCGAGTCCCTGGAGATCGAGCTGCCCGAGGGAAGCCTCCTCGGCCTCTACACCGACGGGCTCATCGAAGGGGCCGACAAGGACCTGGAGCGCGGAATGGGCCGTCTTGGCCGGGCGGTGTCCCGGGACGGAATGCCGCTGGAGGACCTGTGTCCGGCGGTGGTCAAGGAGCTGCTGCCCGTCCCGCAGCCGGACGACATCGCGCTGCTCCTCGCCCGGACCCACCGCCTGAGCCCCGAGCACCTGGTTTCGTGGGACGTACCCGTGGACCCCGCGGCGGTCGGCGAGACCCGGGCCAAGGTCTCCCGCCAGCTGGAGACGTGGGGGCTCGCGGAGCTGTCGATGACGACGGAGCTGATCGTCAGCGAGCTGGTGACCAACGCGATCCGCTACGCCGCGGGTCCTGTGCGGCTGCGGCTGCTGTTCCAGTCGGCGCTGACCTGCGAGGTGTCCGACGCCAGCAACACCTCGCCGCGGCTGCGGCACGCCAGGACGACGGACGAGGGCGGGCGCGGGCTGTTCCTGGTCGCGCAGCTCGCCCATCGGTGGGGCACGCGCTACACCCCCCGGGGGAAGATCATCTGGGCGGAGCAGCCCCTTCCCTGACCCGGCCCGATCTGTGGGACGCCCCCTGAGGACTCTCCTCAAGGACTCCTCTCAAGGACTCCCCTCAAGGACTCCCCTCAAGGACTTTCCTCGCGGGCGAAGAGGCGGGTCAGCGGGCCGCCCGCCCGGATCAGCTCGTCCCAGGTGCCCTCCTCGACGATGCGCCCGCCGTCCAGGACCGCGATCCGGTCGGCCCTGCGGACCGTCGCCGGGCGGTGGGCGATCACCAGGGTCGTCCGGGTGGCGGAGTCGGCCGTGAGCGCCCGGGACAGTTCCGCGTCACCCCGGTGGTCCAGATGGGCCGTCGTCTCGTCCAGGACGAGTACGCGCGGGCCGCTCAGCAACCCCCGGGCCAGGGCCACCCGGGCGCGCTGGCCGCCGGACAGGGTCGCGCCGCGCTCGCCGACGGCGGTGTGCAGACCGTCGGGCAGGGCGTCGGCGATGGGGTCGATGCCGCAGATCCGGGTCACCGCGCCCAGTTCGTCCGCCGTGGCGTCCGGACTGCCCAGGCGCAGGTTCTCGGCGAGGGTGCCGTGGAAGAGCGGGGCTTCCTGCCCCACCACGGACACGGCGGCGCGCAGGTCCTCCTCGGTGAGGTCCCGCAGGTCCACGGGGTCGGCCGGGGCGGGGGGCACCAGTTCCACGGCGCCGGCCTCGGGGTCCCAGTAGCGCGCCAGGAGGTGTGCGCAGGTCGACTTTCCCGCCCCGGACGCTCCGACGAGGGCCACGGTCTCGCCCGGCCGGACGGTCAGGTCGAGGCCGTCCAGCACGGCCTCTCCCCCGTAGCCGAACCGGACTCCGCGCAGGCGCAGGCCGAGCGGTCCCGGCGGTACGGTGCGGGGGGCGGTGGGAGCGGGGGCTCCGGCGGGGGCGTGCACGGCGGCCCGGACCCGTGCGGCGGCGGCGCGCAGACCCCCGGCCCGGCCGAGTGCGGCCGCCGATTCGGCGACCGGGGCCAGGGCTCCCAGGGCGAGTGCCATGGCGGCCGGGGCCCACGCCCCGTCCAGACGTCCGGCGGACGCGGCGTGGGCGGCGGCCGCCACGACCCCGATGACGGCGGCGACGACCAGCAGGTCGCGGGTCGCGCCCGCACCGGTCTCCCAGGACTGTTCGGCGCGCTGGGCGCGGGCGAGCCGGCGTCCGGCGGACCGGAGCCGGGCCCGCCTGCGGTTCAGAGCCCCCGTCATCAGGAGTTCGCGCAGTCCGTCGACGCTCTCCACGGTCTCGGACGAGACCTCGGCGAGCGCGCTCCGGGTCCGCGCCCCGCGTTCGGCCCGTCCGCGCGCCTCGAACAGGGGCGACCAGATCAGGAGGAGCGCGGCGGGCACGACGGCGAGCAGCAGCCAGGGGCCGAGGGCCGCCAGCACAGCGGCCGACACCGCGAAGACCACGCCGGAGGCGAGGAGTTGGGCGATGGCGTGGGCGTAGAAGAACTCCAGTGCCTCGACGTCCCCGAGCGCGGTGGCCGCGAGGTCGCCGCTGCGCCGGCCCGCGATCCGGGCGGGGGCGCTGCGGGCCAGCCCGTCGAAGACCCGGACGCGCAGTTCGGCGAGGACCCGGTAGGCGAGGTCGTGCGAGAGGTCCATCTCCCGCCAGGTGGCGAGGGCCCGGAGCAGGACCAGCCCGATCAGGACGGCGACGGTCCCGGGGGTGGGTGGGCGGTGCTCCGTCACGGCCGTGCCCACCGTGTACGCGGCGAGGGTCACGAGGGCGACCAGGGCCGCCTGGTCGACGAGGGCGGCCAGGCAGGTGCGCAGGACGGTGGCGCGGTGCGCGCCGAGGACCGGGAGGAGCGAGCGCAGGGCGCCGGGCGCGGCGTCGTCGGTGGCGGCGGGGCCGGGGGGACGGGCAGGGCCGGTCGGGGCCGAGGTCGGGGTCATGCGGCGCGCTCCTCCTGTGCGGTGCGTCCGGCCGCGACGAGCGAGGCGTACACGCCGCCGCCCGCGAGCAGGGTGGTGTGGTCGCCCGCCGCGGCGACACGGCCCGCGTCGAGGACGACGATGTGGTCGGCGTCGCGTACGGCGTCGAGCCGGTGGGCGACGACGACGCAGGTGCGGCCGCGGCCGGCCGCCGACAGTTCCCGCACGATGCGGGCCTGGCCGCGTTCGTCGACCGCGCTGGTGGCCTCGTCCAGGATCAGGACGGGGGCGTCGGCCAGCAACGCCCGGGCGAGGGCCAGCCGTTGGCGCTGCCCACCGGAGAGCGTGGCGCCGCGTTCGCCGACGAGGGTGGCGTAACCGTGCGGCAGCCGGGCGATCTCCTGGTCGATCCCGGCGGTGCGGGCGGCGGCGCGCAGTTGTTCGTCGGTGGCGGCCGGGCGGGCGATCCGCAGGTTCTCCGCGATCGTGGCGTGGAAGAGGTAGGTGTCCTGCGAGACGACGGCGATGCCCCGGCGCAGTGAGGCGAGGGTGTACGCGGCGGTGGCCGTCCCGGCGACGGTGAGGCTGCCGCTGTCCGGGTCCCGTTGCCTCAGCAGCAGGCTCAGCAGGGTCGACTTTCCCGCCCCGGACGGACCGACGACGGCTGTGGTGCGCCCGGGGGCGGCGGTGAAGCTGACGCCGTCGAGGGCAGGCAGCTTGCTCCCGGGGTGGGTGAAGTGCACGTCCTCGAAACGGATTTCGGGTGGGCTCTCCCAGGCGGCGACCATGGCGCCCCGGTCGGGCACGGCGGCCTCGGCGGTGCGCAGGCCGGCGATTCCGTCGGCCGCGGACACCCCGAGGTAGCCCGCGTGCCACTCGCGGGAGAGGTCGCGGACGGGGCGGAAGCATTCGGAGGCGAGGAGGAGAAGGAGGTAGGTGCCGGTGGCGGCGGTACGGCCGGTGGCCGCCGACGAGCACGCCACGAGGACGGCGACGGCTGTGCCGCCTTGGACGGCTAGATCGGTGAGGCCGGTGTCGACGAGCGAGACCCGGAGTTTGGCGACGGTGGTCCGGTGCAGGGCGGCCGACCGCCGCTCCAGCCGTTCCCGTACGCGGCCCACCGCACCGGTGGCGCGCAGGGTCGGCATCCCCTGGAGCGCCTCCAGGTAGTCGGCGGCGAGGGCTTCGTAGGAGTCCCAGTGCTCCTTCCCCCGCCGCGCGAGCAGCCGGTCCCACCAGCGCGGCCCGAACAGGGCGAGCAGCAGGGCGGGGCCGAGGGCGAGGGCCGCGTACGGCTCGACGAGGGCGACGGCGACGAGCAGCAGCGGTGGAACGGCACAGGTGATGAGCGCTTGGGGCAGATAGCGCGAGACGTACGCGTCGACGCCCTCGACGCCGTCCACCAGCGTGGCGCGCACGGCTCCGGCGCGCGCGCCGGTGATCGCGGTGGGGCCGAGTGCGCCGAGCCGCTCCAGCAGGGTGTCGCGCAGCCTGACCCGTACGGCGGCTCCCGCCGTGACGGCGGTCAGGCGCTGGGCGCGGCCGAGTCCGGCGCGGACCAGGACGACGGCGATGACGGCGGTGAGCAGTGGGGCGAGGGCGGCCGTCTCCCCTCGGGCGATCCGGGCGAGCACGAGGGCGAGCAGGACCGCCTGGGCGAGGTGGGTGGCGGTGACCGCCGCGAGCAGTGCGGTGGCGAGGCAGAGCGGGCCGCGCGCGGTGTTCGCGGCGCGCAGGAGTTCGGGGTGGAGCATCATGGGCGTTCTTCCTCGCCGGGCGGAGCCGCTGGGGCGGCGCTTGTCGGGGGCGCTGGGTCGGGTGGCGTCGGGGCGGCAGGCGTTGGGCGCGCTGTGTCGGGCGGCGTAGGGGCGGGTGGCGTTTCGGCCGTCGTTGGGCGTCGGACGAAGCCCGGGTCGACGGGGCCCGGCGGTGGGGGCGCTCCCACCGCGAGGGCGTGCACGATCCAGTCGCGTCCGGGGGCCTCGCCGAGCGCCGCGCCCAGGTCCGCCCGCTGCCAGGAGCCGATGGGCCGGGAGCGCAGGCCGAGTGCGGTGGCGTGGGTCTGGACGGCTCCTGCCGCGTACCCGGCGGCGAGGTGGGCGGTGCGCACAGCGGCCGGCGTGGCGTCCCCGGGACAGCCGTGGGCGAGGAGCACCGCGCCCGCGCCGCCGATCCACTGCTGGCCCGCGGCCCAGTGGGCGAGGGTGGGACGCGCGTCCCCGGAGGCGCGGACGTCGAGTCCACCGCTGCCGGGAGCCTTCGCGTACAGGGCCGGGTCACCACCACCGATCGCCGCGGTCCAGGCGGGTCCGTCCGGCCGCGCTGTCCCGGCTGTGGTCAGGAGCCGGGTGAGCTGCTCCTCGCCGGGCGGGTGGTTCAGGTCGTCGGGCGGGGCGCTCCGGCGCGCTTGAAGGGCCTTGTCGGTCACCGGCCCCGGACGGGTGGCCCGGTGCCAGGTGCCGCCGGGCAGCTCGGGGGATGCCGCGATGTGGCGCAACAGGAGGAGTGTGGACGCGAGTTCACGGGACGGGGCGGTCGCCGCGCCGGGTCGCGGCGACGGGGTTCCGGTACGGGGCGGGCCGGCCCAGGCGATGAGTGCCCCGAGGGCGTCGGCGGTCACGCCCACGGGCGTCAACCCGACTACCGCGAGCGGCAGTTCCGGCTCGGTGCCGGGCCAGGCGTGCGACCAGTCCGGAGCGGAGGGCAGTCCGGCGGCGGCGGAGAGAAGGACGGCGTCCGCGTCGAGGCAGACCCGTACATCGGCGGCCGGGGGTCCGGCCAGCGCCAGGGCCGCGGCGGCGTGGCCGGTGTCCAGCAGCAGGAGCGGCCAGGCCCGGTGGCCGTAGTGCGCGACGGTGCGGGACGCGGCCACGGTGAGGACGACGAGGGCGCCCGGGGGTACGCCGTCGGGGGCCGGGCCGCGTGGGTGGGCGCGGTGGGCGCGCGCGTCGTAGGCGTAGCGCCCGGGCGGCAGCGAACACCCGGGCCCGGCCAACAGGTGCGCGCGCACCGGGTGCAGGGCTCCAGCCGAGGGGACGGGCCGCAGTCGGCCCGGGGTGCCGACGGGCGCGGCCAGCGAGAGCCGCAGGACGCGGTCGAGGTCGAGGACGCGGTCGAGCGCGGCCCGGCCCCCGGCCCCTGAAACCGCCCCGGACCGGACCTCGTCCCCGGCCAACGGCAGCTCGGTCCCGCTCCAGGGGAACGGGCGCTCGGGAACGTACGGGGAGAGGCCCGGCGCGCGCGAGGAGCGGACGTCTGCGAGGGCCCGGCGCAGCAGGCCGGACGCGGGGCGCGCCCCGGAGTCGGGGGCGGCGGTCCGGGCCGGGGTGTCGGGCATGGCGGCGCGCTCCTTCACATGTGCGGGGGCGGGGCGAGGGTGAAGTCCCCCGGGGCGGTGGGCGGTCGGGTTCGCCAGCCCCGGGCGAGCGCCGCGTCCGCGAGGCGCGGGCAGCCGAAGTAGCCGAAGGCTGCCGGGGCGTTGGGGATCAGTCCGGAGACCAGGACACGGGCGACGCGCAGTGTCGTCTCGGCGACGTCCTCCGTCGTGAGGTCGGCGGTGATCACCCGGTGCCCCCCGGCGGCGAGCGTCGCGTCGAGCGCGGTGCGGCTGCCGGGGGCGATCGCGGTGACCGGGACCGTGCCGAGGGCGGGTTCGGTGAAGCGGCGGGCGAGCGGGGACATCCGGTCGTCCAGCCAGACCTGGACATGGGCCCCGAGGTCCCGCACGGCGGCGAACCCGGCCCCGCAGTCGTCGAGATAGCGCCGGTCGGCACGGTGGTCGAGGTAGAGGCCACGGGCGAGCATCCCGGCTTCGACCGCCCGGTACACCCAGCCGTCGGCGTCCACCGCGCCCTGGGTGAACACCCAGGTGTGCACGGCCTCCAGGACGGCCTTGCGGGCCGCCTCCGCCGGGTCGTACCGGCAGGCGAACCCGGCCGCGTATATGCCGCGTCCGGGATCGTGCACGAGGGCCGCCGCACAGGGGGCGAACTCGGAGGGCATCTCCACGATGTGTACGTCCAGCTCGCAGCCGGCCAGGTCCTCGGTGAGGCCGGGGACGCTCGCCGGGTCGATGCCCCGGGTGGGCCCGTCCAGGTGCCACCACAGCTCCAGGGCGTCGCGCTCGACGACTTCGAGGAGCCCGCGCTCGACGGCGTCGTCGAGGCCCTGCCCGGTGGCGATACCCGCGTAGTTGAGGTGGTGGGTCCGGGGCAGCGAACGCAGTTCGCCCTGACGCCAGTTGAGGTGGGTCAGCGCGACGGGCGCCCAGCAGGACCGCCCGTTCTCGGTGGCCCGGGTCCACAACGCCGGGGTGTCGGGAGTGAGTTCGGCGTACGGGAATCCCGGGCGGCTGTACTGCCAGAGGGCGTACGTCGGCAGGGCGCCGGGCCCGTAGACGCGGTGGCCCTCGGCGGTCAGTTCGGCGGCGGTGGCCCGGCGGGGCTCCTGGGGGTGGCCGGGCGGTGGGAGGCGGTTGCCGCAGTAACGCTCGACGGCCTCGGCCACCGCGGCGATCCAGGCGCCCCGGGGGTCGCCGAACGTGGTGCCGAGCGAGACGCGGTCGGCGGGCCAGGCGCCGAGGCGGCGGGCGTCGGCGACGTCGGCGGTCATCGCGGTGTAGCGGGGCGGCGCACCGGTGGGGTGCTCGACGGGGGCGACGTCGCGGATGATCCCGGTGACGGGATCGACGAGGGCTTCGATGGGCAGGGCGCTGGTCAACGGCATATCTCCGGTGCGGGCTCGACGTAGCGGCGTCGGGCGACGACGGGCAGGTGGAGGGCGCTGCCCCGGGGGTTCACGGTGCGGCGGGACGGGGCGAGCCGGGTGGCGGTGACCGGGTCCTCCCCGGTGTGCGGGTTACGGGCGTGGGCGGGGAAGTGGTGTCCGGCGATCTCCGCGCGCAACCGGGTCCCGGCGGGCAGCCGGCGGCCCAGCGTGCCGAGCGGCACGGTGATGTCCGCGGCCTCGCCGGGCGGGCCGGTGCGCCGGACGATGCCGAAGGCGAGCGGATCGGCGTGGCCGGACGGGTCGAGCGCGGTCAGGCGTACGGCCCAGTCGGCGCTGGGCGTGTCGGCCGTGACGTTGATCCGGGCGACGGCGGCTCCCGCCAGGTCGAGCGGGCGGGGCAGCGGTGGCGAGAGGAGCAGGCAGCGGTCGGCACGGTCGCCGTCGGCCGGGACGGCGAGGTCGTCGGAGCGCACGGGGCGGCCCGGGTCGGCGCTGAACTCGGCTCCGTGGAGCAGCCGCAGACCGGTGGGCGAGCCGAAGGGCCAGCGGCACTCCGTCTCCGGCCGGTCCGGTGGGGTGGCGTCGGGAGTGATCGCCGCTCCGGGAGTGCTGTGCCAGCGACCGCTGTCGCCGAGGGCGATGACACCGTGCCGCGTCGGCTCCAGCCGCCCGGCGAGCGCCGCGCGGGCCCACCGTACGTACAGCGCACCGAGGTTGACGCGGGCGCGGGGCGGCGCGGCCGGGTCGGCGGTGAGGCGGTGGCCCCAGGGCCCGAGCAGCAGGCGGGAGGGTCCGCCCCAGCCGCGCCACAGGGCCACGGTGTCCTCGGCGAAGGGGTCACGGGTGCCGCCGACGGCGAGCAGCGGAAGGCGTGCGGTGGGGCCCAGCGCGACGAGTCGGCCTCGTCCCCGGTCGGCCCAGAGGCGGGGCCAGGACGGCAGTTCGCGCCCCAGGCCCTCGGCCAGCCGCTCCGCGAGGCGGGCGACCGGGAGGTGTTCGAGCAGCCGGGGGTCGTCCGCCAGGGCGCGGGCCAACGCGTCCGGGTCGGAGTCGCGACGGTCGCCGTGGGCCGCCCACCAGCCGGCCCGGGCCCACAGCCGCTCGGGCCCCCCGGGCTCCCGCGCCGTCTCGGCGAGTCCGAGCGCGGGGACAGCGGCGATGACGGCGTCGGGGACTCCGTCGCGATGGAGGTCGTCGAGGTCGGCGCCGGGCCCGGCACCGCAGGCTGCGTCACCGACGGTGTCGCGGGAGGCGAGTGCGGTGGCGAGGGCGCAGTACGCGGCGTAGGAGGCGCCGGCGACGACGACCTCCCCGTTGCTCCACTCCTGTGCGCGCATCCAGGCGACGGTGGCCGCGCCGTCCACCGTCTCGTGGCCCCGGTAGGGGTGCCACTCCCCCGGTGAGCCGTGGCGGCCGCGCACGTCCTGGGCGAGGGCGGCGAATCCGTGCGCCGCCCAGCCGCGCAGCTCGGCGCGGTGGGCGTCGCGCCCGTAGGGGGTTCTGATCAGGACGGCGGGAACGGGGCGGGTGCCGTCCGGGAGGCATACGTCGGTGGCGAGCGCGGTGCCGTCCGGCGTGGGGACGTGCACGGTGCGGGTGGTCACGGGCGCGCCTCGGCTGCCCCGGCTCCGGCCCGGGCGCGCGTCGGCGCCGGCGTCGGAGCGGGCAGGGGCGCGACGTCCGGGACGGGGAGCACGGGGTGCTCGGTGAAGGTGAGATCGCGCAGGTCGATCCGGCGCAGCCGACGGCGCACCGGGAAAACGGTCGCCCGGCTCGTCCCGGCATCGGCCCGCGCCACGGTCTCGGCTTCGGTATCGGCCTGCGCCCCGGCATCGGCCCGCGCCACGGTCTCGGCTTCGGTATCGGCCTGCGCCCCGGCATCGGCCCTCGCCACGGTCTCGGCTTCGGCTTCGGCTTCGGCTTCGGCTTCGGCTTCGGCTTCGGCTTCGGCTTCGGCTTCGGCCCAGGCGAGCAGATCGGCGGTGAGGAGCGCGGCGATCAGGGCGGCGGAGGCCTCGGTGGGGTGCGGTCCGGTGTCGGGGGTCCGGTGGCCGGCCCAGTACGCGGCGAGTTCGCGATGGGCGGGGGTGGCCGCGAGTCTGCGGAGCCTGACGTGACGGGAGGTGACGTCCCCCGGGGCCGCGGCAAGGGGTTCGGTCCAGCTGTGGGCGCCCTCGCGGTGGCAGCGCAGCCAGGCGACGCGCCGCCCGGGCAGCAGGTCCGCCGTGTCCCAGAGCCCTTCGGGCACGGGCGAGTCGAGGCACCACACCACGGCGACGCGCCCTTCGGTGCGGTGGTCCGGGGCCGCCCGGGCGAGCTCCGCCACACGCTCCGGGGTGATCCGGTGGACCTCGGCGCCTTCCGCTCCGGCGCAGCGTGCCAGCGGCTCGGCGAGCACGGGGTCGCCGAGGACATGGACGGTGCGACCGGCGAGCCGGGCCCGGGGCGGGGCGGACACCGCGTGCCCGCCTGTCTCGAACGCCTCGACGAGTCGGGCGAGTTCGGCGGCGCGCCCGCCCCCGACCGGCGCCCCCTGGTCCGGCGTCTCCTCCTCCCCCGCCAGCCGGCGCACGAGGGCTTCGCCGGTGACACCGCCGGTGTCGATGCGCAGGAACTCCCCTCCGGAGGTCCGGAGCACCGGGGCTTCACCGGGGACGGTGACGATCCCGGTGCCGGGAGCGAGTCGACTGCGGGTCACGGAATCCTCCGAAGCAAAAAGCGGGAAGCGGGAAGCGGGGACGGGACGTTCGGGGCTGAGCGGGGCTGAACGGGGCGGGCCCGCCCGGGGTGTCACCGGGCGGGCCCGCCCCCGCGCCACGCGGGGAACCTGCCGTCAGCGGCAGGCGTCGCTTACTTCTCGGCCGCGGTGTCGGCCTCGACGGCGTCGTCGAAGGGGTTCTCGACGAGGGCGTTCGAGTGGGTGGCGGAGAGGTGCGCGAGCTGCCCCTGGTCGGCGATCGGGCTGAACACCTTGTTGTTCTCCATGAGTTGAGTCTCCATTCGTAAGGATCGGATGGGTGTTTCGGTCGCGGCGTCGGTGCGTGCCGCAGCACAGACACTAATGAATATGATTTTCATTCCGCAATAGCTGGAGCGGATCGAGAGGGTGATCTGGGTAACAGACGGGCCAGCCGCCCTCGCTGTCGACCCCCACCCGGCCCTCCACACCGAGGACTTCGGCCAGCAGACGCCGGGTGACCACCTCGGCCGGAGGCCCGTCTGCGGCGACGCGACCCTCGCGCAGCGCGACGATCCGATCGGCGAACCGCGCGGCGTGGTTGAGGTCGTGCAGCACCATCACCACCGTCAGCCGGCGCTCCGCGCGCAGCCGTACGACCGTCTGGAGCACCTCCAGCTGGTGCCGCAGATCGAGATAGGTGGTCGGCTCGTCCAGGAAGAGCACGCGGGCGTCCTGGGCCAGCGCCATGGCCAGCCGGACCCGCTGGCGTTCACCTCCGGACAGCGCGTCCACGGGCCGGTCCGCCCAGGCGGTGACGCCGACGTCCGCGAGCGCCCGCGACGTCACCTCGTCGTCCCCCTCCCGCAACATCCCGAGCGGCCCCCGGGCGGCATAGCGTCCCTGACGCACGAGTTGGCGCACGGTCAGTCCCGGTACGGTGGGTGCCGACTGATGGAGCAGGGCGACGCGCCGGGCGGCGGTGCGGCGGGGCAGCCGCGCCACGTCGTCGCCTTCGAGCAGGACGCGCCCGCCGCTCGGGGTGAGCAGTCCGGCGGCGAGCTTGAGGAAGGTGCTCTTGCCGCAGCCGTTCAGCCCGATCAGGGCGACCAGTTCGCCGGTGCGGACGCTCAGGTCCACCCCGCGCAGGACCATGCGTCCGGGGTAGCCGAAGGTCAGCCCCTCCGCCCGGACGACCTCGGGGCCGGGCACCGCGCCCGGTTCCGCTTCCGGCCCGGCCGCCTCCGCCGGGTTCGACTCCATCTGTCCGGTCAGGCCTTCCGGCATGTCACCCTCCTCATCCGCTGTCCTCCACTTCGGTCTGTGTCGGCCCGCGTCGGCGTCGGCTTCGATGCCGGTGCCCACGCCGATGCCGCCATCGGCGCGTCCCGTCCGCGTACCGCTCTCCGTCATCGCTTGTCCGCCCGTCGTCGCGCCACGACCATCAGCAGCCCCGCCCCCACGAAGGTGGTCAGGGCGCCGACCGGAAGGGTCAGCCGGTCCGCGTCCAGCGCGGTGGCCAGCAGCCGGGACAGCAGCTGGGCAGCGGCGTCCGCCCCGCACACCACCGCCGCGCCGAGCAGCGCGGCACCCGGAAGGGTGATGCGCAGATCGGCCCCGAAGACGGCCAACGCCAGATGGGGCACCAGCAGCCCCACGAAGCCGAGCGCCCCCACGGCCGACACGGCACCGGCCGTCAGCGCCACGGCGCAGACGAGCGCCGCGCCCCGGCCCCGGCCGGTGGCCAGGCCCGCGGCCGAGGCCTGTTCGTCGCCGCAGCGCAACAGGGTCAGCGGCCCGGCGAGCAGCCAGGCCGCCGCGCCCCAGAAGGCGGCCCACGGCCAGAGCAGATTCCAGTGCTGCCACACCCGGCCCTCGGTGGAACCGATCAACCACTGGACGACGCTGCCGAGTTCGCCGGGGGCAACCAGGAGAACGACCGCGGTGAGCCCGGCCAGTACCGCCGACACGAGGACCCCGTACACAGCTGTCTGTTCCGGGTCGCCCCGGTCCCGACCGGCGAGCAGCCACAGCAGTCCCGCCCCGGCGAAGCCGCCGAGGCAGGCCGCCACGACCACGGCCGTGGGGGATTCCCAGCCCGCGAGGCCGAGGCCGGTCGCGGCGACCGCGCCGAGCACCGCACCGGGAGTGACGCCGGTGACCTCGGGCCCGGCCAGTGGGTTGCGCAGGGCCGACTGGAGCACGAGTCCGGCCACGCCGAGGCACGCCCCGGCGACCAGCGCCACCAGCAGCCGGGGCAAACGCAGTTGGAGCACGATGTGCTCGGCGGTGGGGTCGTCGCCGCCGCCGAGCAGCACGGCCCGGGCGCCTTCGGGCGTGACGCCCCGGCCGGCGAACAGATCGGCGCAGGCCACCGCGGCGACGAGCAGCGCCAGGCCGCCCATCCGGACGCCCGGTGCGCGCAGGACCCGACGGGACGGTCCGGGCACGGTGTCGATGAGCGTCATCGTTCCGCCTTCCGCAGGACGGGAGCGGGCAGCACCGGCGGGGTCCCCGACAGGGACGGGAGCACGGGCCCGCGGTCCCGGGCGGGTCGTCTCCCCCGCTTCAGCAGCACGACCCCGACCGGCACTCCGACCAGGGCGGTCCAGGCGCCGACGGGCGTCTCGACCGGGGCGAGCGCCAGCCGGGCCGGCTGATCGGCGCACAGCACGACGAGTCCGCCGCACACGGCGGACCGGACGAGCCACCCGGCCGCGCCGCCGTCCGGGCGGAGCCGGCGGGCGAGGTGGGGGGCGAGGAAGCCGACCCAGGCCACCGGTCCGCAGACCGCGACGACGGGGGCGATGAGGACGACGGCGATGCCCAGCGCGGCGACCCGCGCGCGTTCGACGCGTACGCCCAGCGCACGGGCGTCGTCGTCGCCGAGGCGCAGCACACCGAGCACCGGCACGCACAGCACCAGCGCCGGGACGGCCACGGCGAGCCAGGGCAGCAGACCGGTGACGTCGTCCCAGGTGCGGGCGGACAGACTGCCCAGCAGATAGCGGTAGATGAGCTGGAGGTCGAGCTGGTCGGCCATCACCATGAGCACCAGCAGTGCCGCCTGGAGCGCGGCGGCGACGGCGGCTCCGGTCAGCAGGACGGCCGAGGGGCTCCGCCCGAATCCGGCGGCGACCAGGGTGAGCAGACCGCCGAGCGCCGCCCCGGCCAGGGCGAGGAACGGTTGCAGTCCGAGGGGGACGGCCAGGGCCAGGACCAGCGGTGCGGCGACGCCCAGGGCGGCCCCGGAGGAGACGCCCAGCATCTCGGGCACGGCCAGCGGGTTGCGCAGGGCCTCCTGGAGAACGAGGCCGGCCGCGCCCAGGCAGGCCCCGGCGATCAGCGCCAGCACCATGCGGGGCAGCCGTAGTTCGGTGACGACGAGCCCCGCGAGCCCGTCGGCCCCCAGCGTGGCCGGGAGCCTGGCGGGCGGGACGTACGGCGTGCCGAGGCTGAGCGCGCAGACCGCGCCCGCCAGGGCCGCCGCGCCCAGGCAGAGCGGTGCCACGGGCGGACGCCTCACCGCAGTGCGGCCGTCGCCTCGTCGAGCACGACGCCCAGGGAGCGGGTGCCGCGCCCCTTGGCCCACACCTCGGAGTCGACCTCGATGACCTTGCCGTTCCGCACGGCGGGGATGCGTGACCAGAGGGGGTTCTTCGCCAGCTTGTCGGAGAGCTTGCCGTCCGGGGCGCCGAACGACAGGGTTTCCACGAACAGGACGTCGACGTCCCGGGCGAGGATCTCCTCCAGGCTGTAACTGCCGTCTACGCCCCGGCTCTTCCAGGGGTAGCGGGAGATCTTCGGGAACAGCCCGGCCGCCACATCGGACTCCGGGGTGGCCACGCCGAAGTTCTCGTCGCTGCCGTAGACGATGAGCGCGGTCCTGTCGCTCCTGCTCTCCTCCGCCTGTGCCAGGCGGGTGCGGAAGGCCTTCTCCGCCTTCTCGCCCTGCTCGGTGCGGCCGGTGAGCGCGGCCAGGTCCCGCAGGTAGCCGACGCTGTCCTGCCAGGATCCGGGCTGGACCGGCCAGAACGTCGTGGCGCCCTTCAGCGCGGGGGCCAGCTTGCCGTGCGTGTCCTCCAGGCCGATCACCAGGTCGGGCCGGTGGGACAGGATCGCCTCGACCTCGGGGCTGAGGAAGCCGCCGGGCACCACCGGTATCTCCGCGGCCTTCTTCTCGCCCAGGAACTTCGGGTGCGCCAGCACCTGGGAGTTGGTGGCGGTCGGGGTCATCCCCAGCTCGACGAGGATGTCGTCGCAGAGGGCGACCAGGCAGACGATCTTCTCCGGCGGCTTCGGCAGGGAGACCGTGACGCCCTTGGCGTCGGTGATCCGGGTGGCGGCCTCGATGGGCCGCACCTCCGTGCTCGTGCGGGCGCCGGCCCCGTTCCCCGGAGCGACGGCCGGTCCTCCGGGGTCGGCCTCCCCGGTTCCGCAGCCGGCCAGCAGGCCTCCCAGTACGGCGATCGCGGCCCAGCGGCGGACTCTCAGCGCGGTTCGTGGCATCGACGGTCCCTCAACGTTCCTGTGCGGTCCCGGGGATGAGCAGAGCAGGCGGCGGAGCCCCGGGAGCGATCCCCACCACAAGCCGAAACCTTACACATGATTATCATTTCCAATAAAGTGGCCGGGGCCCTCACCTGGTCCTCGCCGGAACCCACCGGCCCCTGCCGCCACCCACGACCCCGCCGACCGCAGGAGTTCGCCATGCCGCAGTCCCCGCACCCCTCGCCACCCGCACCGCCGCGCCTGCTGGTCTCCGACCATGCCGCCGGCCGGATCAGCCTGTTGGACCTCCCGGACGGCACGGAGCGCGCCGAGCTGAACCACCGGCACCTCGCCGAGCACGCGGGGTTCCTCGCGCTGCCGGACGGCCTCACCGCCTGTGTGGACGACCGGGCGGGCGAGCTGCTGGTCCTCGACCCCTACGGCCCCGGCGCCGGCCGGCCGCTGGTCCGGCGGCGCATACCGGTCGCGGTCCCCGCCGAACACCTGGCGGCGGACCCGGGAGGGCGGCACCTCGCGGTCACCACCGGCCTCGGCCGCAACGAGGAGGCCTGGACCGGGCTTCTGACGGCCGTCGACCTCGACGCACCGGACGGCGCCGTCGCCGTACGCGTACGCGGGCGGACGGGCGAGCCGGGGGTCACGGTCCTCGGCGGGCCGTCCTCTCTCGTGGTGCTGCGCCATCGGGAGCCGGGCGAGCTGCTGGTCCACCGGCACCGCGACCTGATGCGTTCGGCCCCCGCCTGCCCTCCGGCGATCCCGGTCCGGCGGATCGCCCTGCCGGACGACGACGGGCACGGCGACGCCCATGACCCGCTCACCGGCCGGGTGTTCGCCGCCGCGGGGTCGGGGGTGCATCGCGCACGGCGGGAGGGGGACGAGCTCGTCGGCGAGGCCCCCCTGCCCTGGTCCGCCGACGGGCGCTCCGGCGGGCGCGGTCACTACCTGCGGCTCGACCCCGTGCGGCGGATGCTCTGGTCCTGCGTGCGCGGCGGACCGGGCGCCCCCGGGCAGTGGCCGGACTGGTCCAACGACGCCTGGTGGCACCACCTCGACACCGGCGTCACGGGCCGGCTGGACCTGGGCCCCGGGCTGGTCTTCCGGCTCGCGGTGACCGCCCGCCACATCGCGTACACCCGTGTCCACCCGGACGGCGACGAGCTCGTCCTGCTCACCGCGCCCCCGGTCGCCGGATGCCGCCCGGAGGTCGCCGCGCGCCTGCCCCTGCCCGCCATGTCCGGCGCGCCCCGGCCCGGCGGGACCCCCTGGGACGGCGTGCAGCGGCGGGCCGTCGCCGCCTCACCCGGCGGGGGCCTGGTCGCGGTCAGCCGGGGAGGCCATGGCGAGGTCCATGTCTTCGACGCGGACCGGGCGGACCTGCTGACGACCCTGACCGTCCCGACACCGCTGGACGACGGCGGCCACCTCGCCCTGCTCACCCCCGGGGACAGGGCGGAGGGCGACCCGGTCGGCCGCTGAGGGACGCGTCGCGGGTGGTGGCGCGGCGCGACCGCCGTACCACCACCCGCCCCCGACGCTCAGACCACCCTCACCAGGAGGACTTGGTCACCCCCGGAAGGAACCCCGCGTGGGCCTGCTCACGCATCCGGACCCGGGAGAGCCCGAACCTGCGCAGATACCCCCGGGGCCTGCCGTCGACGCTGTCACGGTTGCGCACCCGCGTGGCGCTGGCGTCGCGCGGCTGACGCCGCAACTCCTCTACGGCCGCGCTCCGTTCACGCTCCGGTGTACCGGGACGGCGGATGATCTCCTTCAGCTCGGCCCTGCGGGCGGCGTAGCGGTCGGCGGTCTCCCGGCGCCGGTCGTTCCGCGCGATCTTGCTCTTCTTCGCCATCAGACCTTCCCTCCCCGCGCACGGATGCGCGCGACCGCGGCCTCGATGCCGATGCCGTCGACGGTCTTGATCGCCCGAGCACTCAGTGTGAGGCGCACATAGCGGCCCTCGCCGGGCAGCCAGTACCGCTTGCGCTGGACATTAGGGTCGAACCGACGGGACGTCCGGCGGTGCGAGTGGGAGATGTTGTTGCCGAATCCCGGCTTCGAGCCGGTCAGTTGGCAGTGGGCGGACATGAGGTTACCTGCCTCTCCTTCGACGCATCCATTATTGAAAATGGAAACCATTGCCATATAGTAGCGCCCATGGCTCGCAACGAAGTACGCCCGGTCATCAAGCTCCGCTCCACCGCGGGGACCGGCTACACCTACGTCACCCGCAAGAACCGGCGGAACGACCCCGACCGGATGGTGCTGCGCAAGTACGACCCGGTCGCCCGACGGCACGTCGACTTCCGCGAGGAGCGCTGAGGCCGCAAAGGCCCGCCGCTCCCCCGCACACGAACCGGACCCGACCCCTAGGGACACCTTCATGAAGCCCGGAATCCACCCCTCCTACGGCCCCGTCGTCTTCCGCGACAAGGCCGCCGACTTCGCGTTCCTGACCCGCTCGACCATGACCAGCGACCGCACCGTCACCTGGGAGGACGGCAACACCTACCCGGTGGTCGACGTGGAGACCTCCTCCGCGAGCCACCCCTTCTACACCGGCACCGCCCGCGTGCTGGACACCGCCGGACGCGTCGAGCGCTTCGAACGCCGCTACGGACGTGGTGAGGTCCGGTGAGCGAGCACCCCACGAAACTGCCCGTCGTCATCGTCTGCGGCCTGCACTCCGAGGCACGCCGCGAAGTGGTGGAAGGGCTGCTGCGGGATGTCCCGTACAGCATCGCGCTGCACCACGACCTGTCCACGGCCACCGGCGGGACGGTACGTCGCTCCCTGCGGGATTCCGGCGGCGAGCTGGATTCCGGTGAGACACCGCTGGTGAACGCGTGCGCCTGCTGCGCGCTGCGCGAGGACCTCGTCCCCGAACTCGAACGCCTCGCGGGCGACGGACGGACCCGCCTCGCCGTCCTGGAGCTCTGGGACTCCGTCGAGCCGAAGTCCATGGCCGAGGTGATCGCCGCGCACACCACCGCCGCCGAGGTCACCAACGTGTTCGCGGCGGTCGATCCCACTCTCGTCCTGCCCTGCCTCTCCAACGGTGACGATCTGGCCGAGGCCGGTCTCGCGGCGGCGCCGGCCGACCGGCGGACCATCGGCGACACCTGGGCCCGGCAGGTGGAGTACGCACCCGTACTGGCCGTGACGCCGAGCCCGGCGGCCGACGACGAGGACCGCGCCCTGATCCGGCAGCTGAACCCGACGGCCCGCCAGGCCGCCTCCGGATCGGTCGAGTTGGCCCGGCTCGCCTTCGCGGGATTCGATGTGGAGGCGGCGGACGCGGGCCAGCACCCGGCCTGTGCGCTGCTTCCGCAGGAGGCCGACGAGGCCGGGGTGGGCACGCTCGTCTGGCGGCGGCACCGCCCCTTCCACCCCGAGCGCCTGCTCGACGCACTGGAGGACCTGAGCTGCGCGGCGGCCCGCAGCCGTGGCCGGTTCTGGCTCGCGGACCGGCCCGACACCCTGCTCTCCTGGGATGCCGCGGGCGGCGCGCTCTGCGTGGAGAACTCCGGCCCCTGGCTCGCCTCGCTCCCGGACGCCGCCTGGTCCATGGTGCCGCCCTACCGACGGGCGGCCGCCGCTCTGGACTGGCACCCGGAGCACGGCGACTGCTGCCAGCACCTGGTCTTCGTCTCCCCCGGCCTCGACCGCGACGGCCTGACCGGCCTGCTGGACTCCTGCCTGCTCACGGACGAGGAGTACGGCTCCGGCCGGGAGACGTGGAAGAACCTGCCCGCCGCGTTCGACGCACTCCTCGACCCGGTCCACTGACGCCCGCGCCCCGTCCCCCGTACCCCGCGCCCCGACGACCACCGCCCGCACACCGAGCACGAGGAAGCCTCATGGCACGTCAGCAGGACCCCCGCAAGCCGCTCAAGAACCGGCCGAACCCCCTGGACGCCGCCAGGATCACGTACATCGACTACAAGGACACCGATCTGCTGCGGCGGTTCATCTCCGACCGGGGGAAGATCCGCAGCCGCCGGGTCACCCGGATCAGCGCCCAGCAACAGCGCCAGATGGCCACGGCCATCAAGAACGCCCGCGAGATGGCCCTGCTGCCGTACACCGGATCCGCGGCGGGCAAGTAGCGCGCGACGCCCCGCCCGCGGCGTGCCCGCCGCCGCGGCTCGGGATGCACCACGGGGACACCCCGGCGAACATGGCTCCATGGCCAGAGAAACCCCCGAAAGGGGCACCCCGGGTCCTGGATCGCCGGAGCCCGGAACAGCGGTTGGACGGGGCGGCCCGCCGAACCAGGGCCTCGCTCTCACAGCCATGCTGTTCGCCGTGTCGATGACGTTCATCGACCAGACCATCGTGGCGATCGCGGCCCCGGACATCATCGACGAACTCGGGCTCACCTCCTCGCAGATGCAGTGGGTCGTCAACGCCTATCTGCTGACGCTGGCCGCCTTCTTCGCCCTGGGCGGGCGGTTGTCCGACATCTTCGGGCACCGCCGCGTGATGCTGATCGGCACGCTGGTCTTCGTCATCGCCTCCGCGCTGTGCGGTGCGGTGCCCTCCGGGGACTTCGCGCAGGCCTGGCTGATCGGCTTCCGCGCCGTCCAGGGCATCGGCGCGGCCCTGATGTTCCCGGCCGCGCTCGCCGTGGTCATCGCCGTGTTCCCGGTGGAGCGGCGCGGACGGGCCCTGGCCCTGTTCTTCGGGGTTTCCGGGGCGCTCACCGCGGTCGGGCCGCTGCTCGGCGGCTGGCTCACCGGGTGGACCTGGCGGGCGATCTTCTGGGTCAACGTCCCCGTAGCCGTCATCGCCGTCGTGCTGGCGGTCCTGGCCCGCATCCCGGACCGGACCCGCCGCGAGCCCCTGGACCTGCCCGGAGCGGCGCTGGTCGCCGTCGGCATGGGGCTGACGGTGCTGGGGCTGCAACAGGCGTCGACCTGGGGCTGGGACAGTGTCGCCACCTGGGCGTGCATCGCGGTCGGTCTGCTGGTGCTGGCGGCCTTCTGCCGGCTGGAACTGCGCACGCGCTTCCCGTTGATCAACCTGCGGGTCTTCCGCGACCTGGCGTTCCGCGTCGACAACGCCGTGCTGTTCTTCGCCATGATGGCGTTCGTCCCGGTGTTCTTCTTCGCCTCCGTGTACGCGCAGGTCTCGCTGAGCGCGTCGCCGAACCAGGCGGCGCTGTATCTCCTGTACTTCTTCATCGGCTTCGGGCTCGCCTCCCAGTGGGGCGGCCGGATCCTCGACAAGCGCGGCGCGCGTCCCGCGATGAAGCTCGGCACGGCGCTGGGAGCGGTCGGATTCGCCCTCTGGGCGGGAAGTTGACCACGCTGTCCATGCACGACCAGTGGCTGTACGCGGCCATGGCGGGCGCGGGCATCGGACTGCTGCTGGCGCCGGCCTCGACCGACGCGGTGAACCGGGCGATCGACGCCAGTTACGGCGAGGTCACCGGCATCACCCAGACCGTACGCAACTTCGCGGCCAGCATCGGCCTGGCCGTCTTCGGCACCGTGCTGACCCACAGGACGATCACCGAGGTGGACGGGACCCTGCGGGACAAGGGCGTACCGGACGGCGCGTCGCACGATGCCGCCGAGTCCATCGCGCAGTCGGTGACCGGCCAGGCGGACTCCCGGGGACCGTCCGGCTCGGGACCGGTGGCCGATACCGTACGGGACTCGATGTCGGCGATCCGGATGGACTTCGCCGAGGCGAACCAGTGGGTGTTCTACGGGATGGCCATCGCCCTGGCCGTGGCCTTCCTGATCTCGCTGCGCCATCCGGGGACCCGGGTGACGCAGGAGTCCTCCGGTTAGCGGAGGGGTGCGCCCGGACTCGGGCGGATGTGCGCCCGGACCCGGGCGGGTCCGGGTGACGAACCGACCGGGGCGGGTCGCCGCCGGCCGCGGCGGAAACGGCTGGGGCGAACGCATGGCTCCCGGTCGTCGTGACGGGGGCGTGTGCGGGGCACGCCGGGCGGGGCGGGGCGCCGGACGCGGTCGGGCGGGACGGAGTCGCGCTCCGTCATCCCGGCGTCGGCCCGCCCCGGTGGATCAGAAGGCGAACACGGCGTTGTCGTTCATGCTGCCTGCCATCTCGCAGGCGTTGCCGTAGGTGGTGCTGAACTGGACCTGCTTGCCCTGCCAGACGCCGTGGGCGGTCACGATGACCGGGTCCCACTGGCGGGTACAGGTCCGGTTCGACGGACCGGCGGTCAGTTCGGAGAACTCTCCCTGGACCGCGGCTAGTTCCTTGCAGGCCGCGGCGGGAGTGGGGTGGGTCCCCTCGGCGGTGGGGGCGCACGTGAGCGTCACGGCCCGCTCGACGGTGGCGGTCAGCGGGTCATCGCCGCGGGCCACGGTGAGGACGAGCGCCGAGGGCGCGTAAAGGCTCTCGGCCCCCGACGGTGCGGCCTGGGCGGCGGCGGTCGCGAATCCGCCGAGCAGAAGGGTACTCGCCGTGATGGTTGCGAAGATCGCGTGAGGGTTGCGTCGCATTGGTGAAGACTCCTTGGTCGTGTGCCTGATTGCGGTCAGGAGTCTTACGCATGCGGAAAGTAAGCGCACATCGACGGCCAGCTTCCAGCCGCAGACGGGCGTTCGAGCCGACCGAATGGTCATTCGGGCAGCTCAGACACCCCGCGTGAACCGTCCAGCATATGGACGGACTTCGGCGGTTCAACGCAGAACTATCGCCCGACCTGCGGATATACGGAAATCTACCGGAGCGCCACATCGCCGCTTCGGCCGGAAAGTACCGCCACCCGGGGCTCTCGCACCCGTTCGAGACCCTCGACCGCCCCCTCGGCGGCGACCGCCGACTGCACGGCGAACCGTCCGAGGGTCACGCGGAGGACACGATTCCGAATCCCGCTTGACCAGGGCAATTTAGGTTAGGCTAACCTCACGGTCGTGATCGCTCCTGTCCTCGACCGAGAAGACCCACCGCCGCGTCGGCGCTCCGCGCCCGCTGCCGGTGCCACCGCCGCGCCCCCCGGCGCCGTGCCCGGCCCGGGCACGGCCTCCGCGGCCCCCGAACCCGATGCCGGGCTCGACGCCCGCGACATGACGATCGCGTACGACCGTACCGACGTCGTGCACGGGGCCGACCTCCGGCTGCCGCGCGGTCGCGTCACCGCGCTCATCGGACCGAACGGCAGTGGGAAGTCCACCCTGTTGCGGGCCGTGGCCCGGCTGCACAAGGCCCGTACCGGCCGTGTGACCGTGGCAGCCCAGGGCGAGGGCACCGGGCCCGTCGACGCCCTCGCCCTGTCGCGCTCCGACTTCGCCCGCCGTGTCACCCTGCTCGCGCAGAGCCGGAACGCGCCGGCCGGCCTCAGCGTGCGCGATGTGGTCGGATTCGGTCGGCACCCCTACCGGGGCCGGCTCCGGGGAACCGATCCGGACGGCGCCCGGATGGTCGAGCACGCGCTGGCCGTCACGAACCTCGCCGAGTTCGCCGACCGCGGGGTGGAGAGCCTGTCCGGCGGGCAGTTGCAACGCGTCTGGTTCGCCTGCTGCCTGGCCCAGGACACCGACGTCCTCCTTCTCGACGAGCCGACCACCTATCTCGACCTGCGCTACCAGGTCGAGATCCTCGACCTCGTCCGCGACCTCGCCGACACCCACGGCGTCACCGTCGGCGTCGTCCTGCACGACCTGGACCAGGCCGCCGCCGTGGCCGACCAGGTCGTCCTCCTCTCCTCCGGGCGGATCGTCGCCGCGGGCACCCCCGCGGAGGTGTACGCCCCCGAGCGGCTCAGCGACGCGTACGGCATCCGCATCGACGTCGAACCCGACTCCTCCACCGGCATCCCGCGCACCCGCGCGGTCGGCCGCCACCACCTTCGCTCCGAAAGGCCCTGAACACCCTCATGAAGAACCAGCACCTGACGTGGCCCGTCCTCGCCGCCGCGGCCGCGCTCGCCCTCACGGCCTGTGGCACCACCGAGGCGCCGAAGAAGGAGTCCGCCAAGGAGAGCGCGGTGACGATCACCGACTCCCGCGGCAAGAAGATCACGCTCGACGGGCCGGCCGAACGCGTCGTCGGCACCGAGTGGAACGTCGTCGAGTCGCTCGTTACCCTCGGCGTCCAGCCGGTCGGCGTGGCCGACGTCAAGGGCTACACCGCGTACAACACGGCCGCGCCGCTCACCAAGGGCGTCAAGGACATAGGCACCCGGGGCGAGCCCAGCGTCGCCACCGTCGCCGGTCTCAAGCCCGACCTCATCATCGCCACCACCGACCTGTCGGACTCCGCCATCGCGCAGCTGTCCAAGGCCGCCCCGGTCGCCGTGGTGCGTTCGGCCGACGCGAGCCGGCAGATCGACCAGATGGTCGACACCGTCGAGCTCATCGGCAAGGCCACCGGCAACGAGGACAAGGCCGAGTCCGAGGTCGACTCCTTCCGCAAGGCGGTCGCCGACGGGAAGAAGAAGCTCGCCGCCGCCGGTCTCGACGGCGAGAAGGTCGCCTTCGCCGACGGCTGGCAGGAGGGCAACCAGGTCTCGGTACGCCCGTACGTCAAGGGCTCGCTGCTCTCCGACGTGAACACCGAACTCGGCCTCGTCGACCCGTGGAAGCTGAAGGGCGACGCGGCCTACGGCCTGGCGGCGACCGATGTCGAGGGCCTCACGAAGATCGGCGACGCGCGGTTCGCGTACATCGCCAACGACTCCGACGGCGGCGACCCGTTCGCCGACGGCCTCAAGGACAACGCGGTGTGGAAGTCCCTCCCGTTCGTCAAGAACGACGAGGTCCACCGGCTGCCCGACGGCATCTGGATGTTCGGCGGCACCGCGTCGATGCGTGAGTACATCGACGCCCTCGTCGGCGCGCTGACCGCCTGACGATGAGCGCACGCACCACAACCGCCCCGCCCGCCCCCGTGAAGACGGGGGCGGGCGCGGCCGGTCCGGCCGGGGCCGAGCCCCCGGTGACGGCCGGCCCGCCGGCCCGTCGCGGCCGGATGTTCCTCCTCGCGATCGCGGGAATCGTCGCGCTGGCCGCGCTCGCGATCGTGCACGTGGGCCAGGGCACCGCCGCCGTCGATCTGCACACGCTCTGGCAGTTGGCCACCGGGGCCGCCGCCGACCGGAGTGCCGACGAGCAGACGGCCGCCGTCGTCCTGGACTCCCGGCTGCCCCGGCTCGCCGCGGGGCTCCTCGTCGGCTGCGCGCTCGGCGCGGCGGGCGCGGCCCTCCAGTCGGTGTCGCGCAACATGCTGGCCTCCCCCGACACGCTCGCCGTGAACGCGGGCGCGTACCTCGCGGTGGTCGCCGTAGCCGCGTTCGGCATCACGCTGCCCGCGCTGCCGGCCGGGGCCACGGCGTTCCTCGGCGGGCTGCTGGCGGCGGGCGTCGTCCTCGGCCTGTCCCGGGCGGGGGCCGGACCGATCCGGCTGGTGCTGGCGGGTTCGGCGCTCACCCTCGCCCTGTCCGGGCTGAGCGGGATGCTGCTGCTCCTGCGCTCCCAGCAGACGACCGGGCTGTTCGCCTGGGGCAATGGTTCGCTCGCCCAGATCGGCATGCAGTCCATCGACCGGCTCACCCCGGTCGCGCTCCTGGCGTTCGCCGGACTGATGCTGCTCGGCAGGCGGCTGGACATCCTCGCCCTCGGCGACGACGGCGCCGCGGTCGTGGGCGTGAGCCCCCGGCTGACGCGCTCCATCGCCGTCATCCTCGCGGTGCTGCTGGCGGCGGTGTCCGTGGCGGTCGCGGGGCCGGTCGGCTTCGTCGGCCTGTGCGCGCCGGCCGTGGTCCGCCTGCTCAGCACGTGGATCCCGGGCCTGGTCCGGCACCACGCGTTCATCCCCGCGTCGGCGCTCGCGGGTGTGCTCGTGGTGCTCGGCGCGGACGTGGCTCTGCGCGCGGTGTTCGGCGCCCAGGCGGGGGCCGAGGTGCCCACCGGCATCGTCACGACCTGTTTCGGCGCGCTCGTCCTGATCGTCCTCGCCTACCGGTCGCGCGACATGGGCACGGACAGCGGCTCGACGGCGTTCGCCCGGCTGCGCAGCCGGCGGGCGTTCGTCCTCACGCTGGTGGCGACGGTCGTGGGGCTCCTCGGCGCGGTGGTGGCGGCGACGCTCTTCGGCGACGCGACGCTGCTCCTGGGCGATGTGGGCAACTGGCTCACCGGCCGGGCGGGGCAGTTCACCGGTTACGTCCTCGACACGCGCGTCCCCCGGGTCGCCGCGGCACTGCTGGCCGGTGCGGCGCTGGCCGTCGCGGGAGCCGTCGTCCAGGCGGTGTCGCGCAATCCGCTGGCGGAGCCGGGCGTCCTCGGCGTGGTCAGCGGGGCGGGGGTCGGGGCGGTCGCCGTCCTCACCGTCGTACCGCTGGCGAGCTTCTGGCTGATCGGCGGCTCCGCGCTGGCCGGTGCGACGGCCGCCGCGGCGCTGGTGTTCGGTCTCGCCGCACGCCGCGGGCTGGAACAGAACCGCCTGGTGCTGATCGGCATCGGCGTGCAGGCCGGTGCGGGCGCGTTCGTGAGTCTGCTGATCGTGCTCACCGACCCGCACAACGAGACGAAGGCGCTGGCCTGGCTCGGCGGTTCGACGTACGGGCGGACGTTCCCCGAGCTGATCCCGGTGCTGGTGGGTCTGGTCGTCGCGCTGCCCGTCCTCGCGTTGATGCGCCGCGAGCTGGACCTGATCGGGCTGGACGACGAGACGCCCGCCCTGCTCGGTGTGCGGATCGGCGCCACCCGGCTGGCGCTGTTGAGCCTGGCCGTTCTCCTGACGGCGGGTGCCGTGGCGGCGGTCGGCGTGATCGGGTTCGTCGGGCTCGTGGCCCCGCACGCGGCACGTGCCCTGGTGGGACGCAGTCATGTGCGGGTGATACCGGTGAGCGCGCTGCTCGGCGCACTGCTGGTGGTCGTGTCGGACCTGGTGGGCCGGGCGATCATCGCCCCGGCGCAGATCCCGGTCGGACTGCTGACGGCCGTGATCGGCGCCCCGTACTTCATCTGGCTGCTCTGGCGGTCGCGGCGCGAGGGGTGAGTGCGGAGCTGTCCCGGTTCCGGAGCCGCGCGGTCGTCGACCGCGCGGCTCCGGCGTTTCCCCGGGGTCAGGCCTCGAAGCGGTGCTGCCCGGAGCCGACGGCGAAGACCGCGCAGCCGTCCTCCATCCGCAGGAAGCGGGCTCCGGTGTGGGTGACGTCCTCGGCCCGGCCGGCCTGGATCCACACGTCGGCGGTGGTGTTGACGGGCAGGGTCACGGTCAGCCGGAAGCGGCCCTTCTCCGTCTTCCAGTCGGTGGTGACGGGGCCGTGGAGGGAGGTGAACCGGCCCCGGGCGCGGGTGATGCCGCCGCCGGGGCGGGGCCGCACGGTGACCTTGCGGAAGCCGGGTTCGGCGGGGGCGATGCCGGTGATGTGGGCGTACATCCACTCCCCCACGGAGCCGTACGCATAGTGGTTGAAGGAGTTCATCCCGGCGTCCTGGAAGCTCCCGTCCGGCTTGATGGAGTCCCAGCGCTCCCACATGGTGGTGGCGCCGCGGTCGATCTGGTAGCCCCAGCTCGGGAAGGTCCGCTGGAGCAGCAGGCGGTAGGCGACGTCCGTGTGCCCGGTGTCGGTGAGGACGGGGAGCAGGCGCGGGGTGCCGAGGAAGCCCGTGGACAGGTGCCAGTCCTTCGCCTCGATCAGGGCGACGAGGCGGTCGGCCGCGGTGACGCGTTCCGCCGTGCTCAGGAGGTCCATGGAGAGCGCGAGGACATAGGCGGTCTGGGTGTCGCCCTTCACCCGGCCGCCGTCGGTGACGTAGGCGGTGCGGAAGGCTTCGCGGATCTCCGTGAACAGTGCGGTGTACGGGGCCGGGTCCTTGCCCAGGACCCGGGCGGTGCGGGCGACGAGGTCGGCGCTGTGGGCGTAGTAGGCGGTGGCGATGACGTCCTTGGGAGTGTCGTCGGCGATGTTGAGCCAGTCGCCGTACCCGGTGGCGGGCCGCAGCCGTCCGCTGCTGTGGGCGTCCAGGTAGTCGAGCCACCTCAGCATCGAGGGCCAGGCCCGCTCCAGCGCCAGGGTGTCGCCGTAGGCCTGGTGGAGGGCCCAGGGGACGGTGACGCCCGCGTCGCCCCAGCCGGCCGAGCCCGCGCCGAGGCCCTCGACGTGGGGCGCGACATCGGTGAAGGCTCCGTCGGCGGTCTGGTCGTCCTGGAGGTCGCTCAGCCATTTTCCGAGGAAGCGGGCGGACTCCATCGTGTACGCGGCGGTGGGCGCGAAGACGTTGATGTCGCCGGTCCAGCCCAGGCGTTCGTCGCGGGCGGGGGTGTCGGTGGGGATGGAGAGGAAGTTCCCGCGCAGGCCCCAGGTGATGTTGCTGTGGAGCTGGTTGAGCAGCGGGACGTCGGTCTCGAACTCCATGGTGAGGGGCGCGTCGGTGTGGATCACCCGGCCGGCGACGGCGTCGAGCGGCGGCCTGCCGGGGTAGCCGGTCACTTCGACGTACCGGAAGCCGTGGAAGGTGAAGCGGGGCTCGTACGTCTCCCGGCCGCCGCCCTTGAGGGTGTAGTGGTCGGTCGCGGCGGCGGTGCGGAGGTTGGTGGTGTAGACGGTGCCGTCGGGGTTCAGCACCTCCGCGTGGCGCAGGCGCACGGTGGTGCCGGCGCGGCCGGTGACGCGCAGGCGGGCGGTGCCGACCATGTTCTGGCCGAGGTCGAAGACGAAGACCCCGGGCCGGGGCTCGGTGATCTTCTTGGCCTTCAGCTCCTGGATGACGCGGCAGGGGCCGTCGGGCTCCGCGACCAGTTCGGCGGTGACCTCCTCCTGGGTGGGCACGGCCCGTTCCCAGGCCGTGTCGTCGAAGCCGGGGCGCAGCCAGCCGTTGGTCTCGCGGCGGGCGTCGTAGTTCTCGCCGGTGAGGAGGTCGGCCAGGGTGATGGGCCCGGTGGCGGCCCGCCAGTCGGTGCCGGACAGCACCCGCTCGGTCGTCCCGTCCCGGTAGGTGACCTCCAACTGTCCTAGGAAGGCGGGGTGTTCGCCGTACTGGTGAGGACCGAACATGCCGACGTTGCCCGCGTACCAGCCCGTCGCCAGCTCCACTGCGAGGGTGTTGGCCCCGGAGGTGAGCAGTTCGGTGACGTCGTGCGTCCGGTACTGGACACGCTTGGCGTAGTCCGTCCAGCCGGGTGCGAGGCGGTCGGTGCCGACACGCTCGCCGTTGAGGTGGGCCTCGTACAGGCCGAGGGCCGTGGAGTACAACCGGGCCCGCTCGACGGGCTTGCGGCGCAGCCGGAACTCGTGGCGCAGCTGGGCGACGGGGGCGTGGGCGGGAGCGACCTCTCCCCAGGGTCCCGATCCCCACGGGGCGAGGACCTTCGCGGCCGGCCAGGCTCCGTCGTCGTAGTCCAACTTCTGCCAGTCGGCCGGGGGTTCGGCGTCGGCGGCCTTCCAATCGCCGCCGGTGGCGATGGTGCGTACGCCGTCGGCGGTGGTCAGCTCCAGGGCCCCGAGCAGGCCCGCGGGGCCGGTGACCTCGTTGGTCGCCGCGACGGCGAGGACGTGACGGCCGGGGGCGAGCCGTTCGGTGACGTCGGTGACCGAGGGGCGGCTCCAGGCCCTGGCGACCTCGTCCGGTTCGGCCCGCGCCACCTCCGTACCGTCCAGGTGGGCGATGTATCCGTCGTCGGCGGTGAGGACGAGCCGGGCCCGGGTCACGCCCTCGGGTACGTCGAACACGCCACGGAACCAGCGGGTCGCGGCCGGGGCGCTGGTCGCCGGGTCGCCCTCCGGGAACCAGATCCAGGACGCCGTCTCCAGGGCGGGGGCGCCGACGAGGGAGGCAGGGGCCCCGATCCAGTGCGCCGACCAGTCCGACGCCTCGCCCAGGCCGGTCTCCCACCACGCGGGCTCGGACCAGGCGGAGACGCGGCCTTCGTCGTCCCAGACGCGCACGATCCAGTGGTAGCGGGTGCGGGAGCGCAACTCCGGTCCGCCGTAGGTCACCTGGGCCGAATCCGGGGAGTCGACCTTGCCGCTGTCCCAGACGTCGGGGTGTTCCAGGGCGCGTTCGCTGAGGGCGACGCGGATCTGGTAGGCGCTCTGGCTGCGTCCGGGCGCGGTGGCGGACAGCGGCCAGCCGAGGCGCGGGCGGGCGTTGCCGATGCCGAGCGGACGCTTCACGTATTCGGCGGTGGAGCCGCCCACGCGTAGCGACTTGGTCCCGCCGGCGCCGCGCTCGGCGGCCTGCGCGGGGGGTATGGCTCCGGCGATGAGGGTGGTTCCCAGGACGGTGGCGGACGTGCTGAGCAGTCGTCGTCTGCTGATCACACTCGGCTCCGATTCGGCGAGGGGATGGGGGATTTGCCTCAGGGTGTGGTGGTGAGGGGGCGGTTCGCCCCCTCGATCCGTCGTACCGCCGCGTCCCAGGCCGACGGGTCGCCGGCCGGTTCGTAGCGGGTCAGGGGCTGGGTGCGGGCGAGGAGTTGACGGGTCGTGGTGAGGTCGCCGGGCAGGCCGTGGGTCCGCGCCTGGACGAGGATGTTGCCGAGCGCGGCCGCCTCCGACGGGCCTGCCACGACCGGCAGTCCGCAGGCGTCGGCGGTCAGTTGGCAGAGCAGGGTGTTGCGCGCCCCGCCGCCGACGATGTGCACGACGTCGACCGCGCGGTCGGCGAGGCGCCGCGCCTCGTGGATCGCGCGCCGGTGGGCGAGGGCCAGCGAGTCGAGGACGCAGCGCGTGGTCTCGCCCGGGGTGCGGGGCTCCGGCCCGCCGGTGGACCGGCAGGCGGCAGCGATACGTTCGGGCATGTCCCCCGCGGCCAGGAACTCCGGCGCGGCGGCGTCCACGACGTACCGCAGGGCGGGAGCGCGGGCGGCCTCGGCGAGCAGCGGGGTGATGTCGTCCCGGCCCCAGGTCCGCATGCACTCCTGGAGGAGCCACAGGCCCATGATGTTGCGCAGGAAACGGACGGTGCCGTCGACGCCCAGCTCGTTGGTGAAGTTCGCGGCCCGGCTCTCCTCGCTGGCGACGGGGGCGTCGAGTTCGAGCCCGGCGAGGGACCAGGTGCCGGTGCAGAGGTAGGCGAAGCGCTCGCCCCGCCCGGCGGGGACGGCGGCGACGGCGGACGCGGTGTCGTGCGATCCGACGGTCGTCACGGGTACGGGTCGGGGCAGCCCGGTCACTTCCTGGACCAGGGGGAGCGTCGAGCCGGCCGGGTCGCCGGGGCGGCGCAGCGGGGCGAAGAGCCCGAGGTCGATACCGAGGCGGCCGGCCAGGTCCCGGTTCCAGTCGCCGGTGCGCGGGTCGATGAGCTGGGTGGTGGAGGCGTTGGTCAGCTCGGTGCCCTGCTCCCCCGTGAGCCAGTACGAGATCAGGTCCGGAATCAGCAGGAGCCGCTCCGCGGCGGCGAGTTGGGGGGTGTCGCGGGCGGCCGCGAGTTGGTAGAGCGTGTTGAACGGGGCGTGCTGGATACCGGTCGCCCGGTAGAGCGTCTCGGGCGGGACCGTGGCCCACACCCGCTCCGGGATCCCTTCGGTGCGGCGGTCGCGGTAGTGGACGGGGTTGCCGAGGAGGGACCCGTCGGCGCCGAGCAGCCCGTAGTCCACCGCCCAGCTGTCGATGCCCAGGGAGTCGACCGGGCCGGCCGCGCGCAGTCCGTCGAGCACCCCCCGGTGGAGGCCGAGGATGTCCCAGCGCAGGCCCTCCGGGAGGTGCACGGGCCGGTTGGGGAAGCGGTGGACCTCGGTGAGGTCCAGGGTGTCGGGGCCGACGCGGCCGAGCATGACCCGGCCGCTGGAGGCTCCCAGGTCGGCCGCGGCGAGGATCTGCGTGCGGGTGGCGCTCATCGCAGGAAGGCCCCGGCGACCCCGGCGTCGACGGGGATGTGGAGGCCGGTGGTGTGGGTGAGGTCGCCGCCGGTGAGGGCGAAGACGGCGTTCGCGACGTGTTCGGGCAGCACTTCGCGCTTGAGGAGGGTTCGCCGGGCGTAGAACTCGCCGAGCTCCTCCTCCTCGATCCCGTACGTCGCCGCGCGCTGCGCCCCCCATCCGCCGGCGAAGATGCCGGAGCCGCGCACGACTCCGTCCGGGTTGACCCCGTTGACCCGGATGCCGTCCTCTCCCAACTCCGCTGCAAGGAGCCGCACTTGGTGGGCCTGGTCGGCCTTGGCGGCGGAGTAGGCGACGTTGTTGGGACCGGCGAAGACGGCGTTCTTCGAGGCGATGTAGACGAGGTCGCCACCGAAGCCCTGGGCGCGCATGACGCGTGCGGCCTCGCGGGAGACGAGGAAGGAGCCCCTGGCCATGATGGCGTGCTGGAGGTCCCAGTCCCGGACCGTCGTCTCCGCCAGCGGCTTGGAGATGGAGATGCCCGCGTTGTTCACCACCAGGTCGACGCCGCCGAAGGCGAGCGCCGCCGCGTCGAAGGCGGCCGCGACCTGCTCCTCGCTGGTGACGTCGACCGTGACGGCCACCGCCCGGTCCGGGCCGCCCAGTTCCTCGGCGACGGCGGCCCCGCTCTCCGCGTCCAGGTCCGCGACGACCACGCAGGCGCCCTCCGCGACGAGGCGGCGGGCGATGGCCCTGCCGATGCCGCTGCCGGCTCCGGTCACCAGGGCGATGCGGGTGGCGAGCGGCTTCGGCTGCGGCATCCGCCGGAGTTTGGCCTCCTCCAGGGCCCAGTACTCGATGCGGAACTTCTCCGACTCCTCGATCGGCGCGTAGGAGGAGACGGCTTCCGCGCCGCGCATCACGTTGATCGCGTTGAGGTAGAACTCCCCGGCCACGCGGGCGGTCTGCTTGTCCTTGCCGAAGCTGAACATGCCCACGCCGGGGATCAGCACGATCGCCGGGTCCGCGCCCCGCATCGGGGGTGATCCGGGCTTCGCGTGGCGGGCGTAGTAGGCGGCGTACTCCTCCCGGTAGGCGGCGTGCAGCTCGCCCAGGCGCTCGACGGCGAGAGCCGCTTCGGCGGTCGGTGGCAGGTCGAGTACCAGGGGCCTGACCTTCGTCCGGAGGAAGTGGTCCGGGCAGGAGGTGCCCAGGGCCGCGAGCCTCGGGTGCTCGGTGCGGGCGAGGAAGTCCAGGACGGCGTCGGAGTCGTCGAAGTGCCCGACCTGGGGGCGGTCCTTGGAGGCGAGGGCGCGTAGGTGCGGGGCGAGGGCCGCGGCCCGCGCGCGGCGTTCGGCCCGGGGCAGCGGCTCGTACCCGTCGACGACCGGTCCGAACGGTTCGGGCCTTCCCCGCTCGGCCAGGAACGTCTCGGCGGTGCGGATGATGTGGAGCGCGTTGTCCTCGCACTCCTTGGACGTCTCGCCCCAGGCGGTGATGCCGTGGCCGCCGAGGACGCAGCCGATGGCTCCCGGGTTCGCCTCCTTGACCGCGGCGATGTCCAGGCCGAGCTGGAATCCGGGGCGTCGCCAGGGAACCCAGGCGACCTTCGCACCGAAGCAGTCGGCGGTCAGTTTCTCCCCGTCGGCGGCGCAGGCGAGCGCGATTCCGGAGTCCGGGTGCAGGTGGTCGACGTGCGGTGCGTCGACGAGTCCGTGCATGGCGGTGTCGATGGACGGGGCCGCGCCGCCCCTGCCGTGCAGGCAGTAGTCGAACGCGGCGACCATCTCGTCCTCGCGCTCGACGCCCGCGTAGACACTCCGCAGTGCGCGCAGCCGGTCGAGGCGGAGCACGGCAAGCCCTTCGGCGGTGAGGGTGCCGAGGTCGCCGCCGGAGCCCTTGACCCACATCAGTTCGACGTCGTCGCCGGTGACCGGGTCGGGCGCGGCGCCCTTGGCGGAGGCGTTGCCGCCCGCGTAGTTCGTGTTGCGCGGGTCGGAGCCGAGCCGGCGGGAGCGGGCCAGGAGTGCTGCGGCTTCGGGGTGGAGTGCCATGGGTCCTCGGTGTCCTTCGCGAAGGGGCGGCGGAGAGGCGGTTCGGGGAGAGAGGGAGAGGAAGGGTGGGAGGGCTGTTCGGACGGGGCCGGGCATGCGGCGGCGTTACGAGGCCGGTGTGCGGCGACAGCACCGGAGCGCTGCACGGCGGCGGTACGAGGAGGGACGGGGGCGGAGGCCTACGCCCCCCAGCCCGCCTGCTGTCCGCCGATCCGCTCCTCGGCGGTCTTCGTCGCCCAGCCGGAGCGCCGGTAGGCGGCCATCGGGTCGCCGTCGAGGCCCTGTTCCTCGCGGACCTCGGCGAGCAGGGGACGTACGTCGGTGTTGTAGGCGTCCATGAGCGCGGCGTTGGCCTCCAGGACGTCGCCGGTGCGCTGGGCGGCGGCCAGGGCCTCCCGGTCCACGAGGAGGGCCTTGGCCGTGGCCTCCTGGACGTTCATCACCGAGCGGATGATCGCGGGGATCTTCTCCTCGATGTTGTGGCACTGGTCGAGCATGAAGGCGACGTCCGCGGTGAGCCCGCCGCCGCGGACGACCTCGTACATGATGCGGAAGAGCTGGAAGGGGTCGGCCGCGCCCACCATCAGGTCGTCGTCGGCGTAGAACCGGGAGTTGAAGTCGAAGGCCCCGAGCCGGCCTTCGCGCAGCAGGGTCGCGACGATGAACTCGATGTTGGTGCCGGGTGCGTGGTGCCCGGTGTCCACGACGACCTGTGCCCGGGGCCCGAGCTTGAGGCAGTGGGCGTAGGCAGTCCCCCAGTCCGGGACGTCGGTCGTGTAGAAGGCGGGCTCGAACAGCTTGTACTCCAAGAGCATGCGCTGGTCGTCGCCGAGCCGTTCGTACACGGCGGCCAGCGCCTCGGCGAGCCGGTCCTGGCGCTCGCGGATGTCGTCCTGCCCGGGGTAGTTCGTGCCGTCCGCGAACCACAGCTTGAGGTCCCGGGACCCCGTCGCGTCCATGATGTCGACGCACGCCAGGAGGTGGTCCAGCGCCTTGCGGCGTACGACGGGGTTTGGGTGACAGACGCTGCCGAGGCGGAAGTCGTCGTCCTGGAAGGTGTTGGCGTTGACGGTCCCGAGGGTCAGACCCCGGTCGCGGGCGTGCCCGGCGAGTGCCGCGTAGTCGTCGACGGTGTCCCAGGGAATATGGAGGGCGACGGTGGGCGCGGCTCCGGTGAACTCGTGCACCTTCGCCGCGTCGTCCAGCTTCTCCTCGGGGGTGCGGGGCACGCCGGGCCGGGCGAAGACCTTGAAGCGGGTCCCCGAGTTCCCGTACGCCCATGAAGGGGTCTCGATGGCCTGGGACGTGAGGGCGGCCTTCACCATGGCGGGCTCGGTCACTTCGTCGCTCCTGTGACGTCGGTGTGAACGCGAATGAATCTGAAACGATTCACGCGGCTTGAAGGTAGGAGCACCCTCAAGGGCTGTCAACCCTTCCGGCGGCACTGCCCCGATGGAACCCTGTGAATGCAAGGGGAACTGGAGAATTCTCGTTCACCCCCATTGACGCACCCCCAGGGACCTGCCTAACGTCCCGGCAACTCATTTGAAACCTTTCACGACGCCGCGAGGACGCCCTCCGCGTCGTTGAGGAGCCACCGATGACCCACCGGTCCGCCAAGGATCCGGCCCCCGTGCTGGCCCTGAGGGACGTCTCCAAGTCCTTCGGCGCCGTGCGAGCCCTGCGGGACGTGTCGCTCGACCTGTTCCCCGGCGAGGTCCACGCCCTCGCCGGGGAGAACGGCGCGGGCAAGTCGACCCTGATCAAGACGTTCGCCGGAGTCCACCGGCCCGACGCCGGTCAGCTTCTGCTGGACGGCGAGCCGGCCGCCTTCCACGGCCCCGCCGACGCCCGTGACGCCGGAATCGCCGTCATCTACCAGGAACCCACGCTCTTCCCCGACCTGTCGATCGCCGAGAACATCTTCATGGGCCGTCAGCCCCGGCGGTCGTATCGCCGGATCGACCACCGGGCCACCCGGACCGCCACGGCCGCCCTGATGCACCGGCTCGGGGTCGAGCTCGACCCCGACCGTCCGGCGCGCGGACTGTCGATCGCCGACCAGCAGATCGTCGAGATCGCCAAGGCCCTCTCCTTCGACGCTCGCGTCCTGATCATGGACGAGCCGACGGCCGCCCTGACCGGCAGCGAGGTGGCACGGCTCTTCGGCGTGGTCCGCGCGCTGCGCGAGCAGGGGGCCGCCGTGCTGTTCATCTCGCACCGGCTGGAGGAGATCTTCCGCGTCTGCGAGCGCGTCACGACCCTGCGGGACGGTGCGCTGATCGCCAGTGAACCGCTGGCGGGCATGGCCGAGGAGGACCTCGTCCGCCGGATGGTCGGCCGGGACCTGGACGAGCTCTATCCGAAGCAGGAGGTGGAGGCGGGCGCGGTGGCCCTCAGCGTCCGGCGGCTCACCCGCGAGGGCGTGTTCACCGACGTCTCCTTCGATGTGCGCCGCGGCGAGATCGTCGGCATGGCGGGGCTGGTCGGCGCCGGGCGTACGGAGGTGGCGCGGGCGGTCTTCGGCATCGACCGGTGGGACGCCGGCGAGGTCGAGGTGGCCGGGCGGGCGCTGGTCAACGGCGCCCCGTCCACCGCCATGGCCGCCGGACTCGCCCTGGTCCCCGAGGACCGGCGCGCCCAGGGCCTGGTGATGGGCATGTCCATCGAGCGGAACATCGGGCTCACCGGTCTGCGCGTCACCAGGAAGGCGGGGCTGATGGACCGCGGCGCCGAGCGCAGCCGGTCGCTCGACTGGGCGGTCAGGCTCCAGGTGAAGTACGCCCGGCTCGCCGATGCCGTCTCCACCCTGTCCGGCGGCAACCAGCAGAAGGTGGTTCTGGCCAAGTGGCTCGCCACCGAACCAGCCGTGCTGATCGTCGACGAGCCGACGCGCGGCATCGACGTCGGCACCAAGGCGGAGGTCCACCGGCTGCTGAGCGCGTTGGCGGCCGACGGGGTGGCCGTGCTGATGATCTCCTCCGATCTGCCCGAGATCCTCGGCATGGCCGACCGGGTGCTGGTGATGCACGAGGGCCGCCTCACCGCCGAGATCCCCCGCTCCGACGCCACAGAGGAGACCGTGATGGCCGCTGCCACCGGGAGGGCCGCCGCATGACGGTGACGACGACCGAACCGGCGCCCGTCGCGCCGATCCCCGCCTCCAGCAGCACCCGGCTCGTGGACCGCGTCTTCAGGATGCGTGAACTGGCCATCCTGCTGGTGCTGTTGGTGATGATCGTGCTCACCCAACTGGGCAACAGCGCGTTCCTGTCCGAGCAGGGCATCAAGGATCTGCTGCTCAACGCGACGATCCTGGTGCTGGTCGCCACCGGCCAGTCGCTGGTGGTCATCACCCGCAACGTCGACCTGTCCGTGGGCTCGACGCTCGGCATCAGCGCCTTCGCCGCCGGTACGCATCTCCAGGGCGGCGGGCACCCGGTGGTGGCCGTGGTCCTGGCCGTCCTGCTGGGTGTCGGCTTCGGGCTGCTGAACGGGCTGCTCGTCAGTCTCGGCCAGGTGCCCGCGCTGGTCGTGACCCTCGGGACGCTCTACATCATCCGGGGCATCGACTCGATCTGGGTCGGCTCACGGCAGATCACGGCGGCCGATCTGCCGGGCGGCTTCGTGGACTTCGGCTCCGGCGGGATCTCGGCCGTGCCCTGGCTCGCGATGATCGCGCTGGTCCTGCTGGCGTCGACGGCGTACTACCTCAAGCACTTCGGCAGCGGGCGCGAGCTGTACGCGCTGGGCTCCGACCCGGAGGCCGCCCGGCTGGCGGGGATCCCCGTCCGCCGGCGGATCCTGCTCGCCTACACCTTCTGCGGGGCGCTGGCCGGTCTCGCCGGCGCGCTGTACCTGGCGCGCTTCGGGAACGTCGACTCCGGAACCGGCACGGGTTACGAACTCACCGTCGTCAGCGCGGTCGTGGTCGGCGGCGTGGTCTTCACCGGCGGCTCCGGCACGGTGTACGGCGCGGCGCTCGGCGCGCTGCTGCTGACCTCGGTCAACAGTGTGCTGCCCGCGCTCGGCGTCAGCTCCGTGTGGGTGCTCGCGATCAACGGTTTCCTGCTCATCCTCGCCATCGCGGCCGACCGGATCGTCGCCCTGCGCGTGGCGTCCGCACTGAAGAAGAGGAACGCCCGCCATGGCTGACTCCGCACTCGCGCGCGCCGTCCGCTGGGACACGGTCGTCGGCGCCCTCCTCATCGTGGTGCTGCTGCTGTCCTTCGGCTTCGTCGACGGTTTCGGCAACGCCCTCAACCTGTCCTTCCTGATCGGCAACACCCTGCCCATCGCGCTGATCGCGCTGCCGATGACCCTGCTGGTGGTCTCCGGGGAGATCGATCTGTCGGTGGCGTCCACGGCCGGCCTCTCGGGCGCGGTGATGGGGGCGCTGTGGAACCAGGGGCTGCCGATCGAGGCGATCATCCCCGTCTGTCTGCTGCTCGGCGTGGTCTGCGGGCTGGTCAACGGGCTTCTGGTGACGCGGCTCGGGCTGCCGTCGCTGGCGGTCACCATCGGAACGCTGGCCGCCTACCGGGGCATCGCGCAGATCGTGCTGGGCTCGGACGCCGTCACCGACTTCCCCTCCCCCTACCTGGACTTCGCCGCCGGACGGATCGGCGACACGTTCGTCCCGTACGCCCTCCTGCCGTTCCTGGCTCTCCTCGCCGTCGCCGTACTCGCCCTGCACGCCACGCCGTTCGGGCGATCCCTGTTCGCGACGGGCGCCAACGAGGAGGCGGCCCGGTTCGCGGGGGTACGGGTGAGGCGGCAGAAGCTGATCCTGTTCACGGTGACCGGGCTGATGGCCTCCCTCACGGGTGTGTTCTGGGCGCTGCACTACGCCAGCGCCCGGTTCGACAACGCCACCGGCCTCGAACTGTCCGTCGTCGCGGCCGTGTTGCTCGGCGGCATCGACTTCGACGGCGGCCGGGGCACGCTCGGCGGCGCGATCGCGGGCGTGTTCCTGCTGGGGGCGCTGCAGAACGTGATGAGCCTGGGAGACGTCTCCGCGCAGTCGCAGATCGTCGTCACCGGCGTGCTGCTCGTCGTCTCCGTGCTCGGCCCGCGCGTCGCCCGCCAGATCTCCGTCGCGAGGGCGGGGCGACGAGCCGCCTCGGCCCCGACTCCGTGACCACGTGCTCGGCACCGTAACCCGCCCTTCTTCCGCAAAGGACCCTGCCATGCGTACGTCATCGATCCGCCGCACCTGTGCGGCCCTCGCGGCCGTCACCTCCCTCGCGCTCGCCGTCACGGCGTGCGGGGGCACCACCAAGAGCGATGTGAAGAAGGAGAGCGGTTCGGCCGCCTCGGCCGGTGAGGCGGACCCGGACGCGCCCACCAAGAAGGGCCTGACCGTCGGGTTCCTGCCCAAGCAGGTCAACAACCCCTACTTCACCACCGCCGACAAGGGCGGGCAGAAGGCCGTCGAGGCGCTGGGGTCCACCTTCAAGGAGGTCGGCCCCACCAGCGCCACCGACACCTCGGGCCAGGTCTCCTACGTCAACACCCTCACCCAGCAGCAGGTCGACGCCATCGCCGTGTCCGCCCAGGACCCGGGTGCGCTGTGCACCGCGCTCAAGCAGGCCATGAAGAACGGCGTCAAGGTCGTCACCTACGACTCCGACACCAAGACCGACTGCCGCAACGTCTTCATCTCGCAGGCGGGGGCCGAGGACCTGGGCCGCACCCAGGTCCAGCTGCTCGCCGAGCAGATCGGCTACAAGGGCGAGATCGCGATCCTGTCCGCCGCCCAGACCGCGACGAACCAGAACCTGTGGATCGACTACATGAAGGACGAGCTCAAGGACCCGAAGTACAAGGACGTGAAGCTGGTGAAGGTGGCGTACGGCAACGACGACGCCCAGCAGTCGTTCCAGCAGACGCAAGGGCTGCTGCAGGAGCATCCGAAGCTCGCCGGGATCGTCTCGCCGACCACGGTCGGCATCAAGGCGGCGGCACAGTACCTGTCCGGCTCGAAGTACCGGGGCAAGGTGAAGCTGTCCGGGCTCGGCACCCCCAACGATCTGCGCTCGTACGTGAAGAACGGCACCGTCGAGGCGTTCGAGCTGTGGGACCCGGCGAAGCTCGGCGAGCTGGCCGGCCACGCCTCGGTCGCCCTGGCGTCCGGGCAGATCACCGGCGCGGAGGGCCAGACCTTCGAGGCGGGCGACCTGGGCACGTACACGATCGGGAAGGACGGGGTGGTGAGTCTCGGCAAGCCGACGGTGTTCGACAAGGACAACATCGACGACTTCGACTTCTGATGCGCGCGGATAGGCTGAGGGCTCGTCCCGCGTCCCTCGCCCCCCTGGAGGTCTCCGTCTGATGGCCCGGTCGGTGGGTATCAAGGACGTGGCCCGGGCCGCCGGGGTGTCGGTGGGCACGGTCTCCAACGTCATCAACCGCCCGGACACGGTCGGTCCCGACACCCGGTCCCGCGTGCTGTCGGCGATCGACCGGCTCGGTTACGTCCGCAGCGAGTCGGCCCGGCAGTTGCGGGCGGGGCGCAGCCGGATCATGGGGCTGCTCGTCCTCGACATGGGCAACCCGTTCTTCGTCGACGTGGCACGCGGGGCGGAGCGGGCCGCGCGCGAGGCGGGGCTCGGCGTCATGGTCTGCAACAGCGCGCAGAGCCCCGGCGAGGAGGCCGAGTATCTGGCGCTCTTCGCGGAGCAGCGGGTCCGGGGCGTCCTGCTGACCCCCGCCGACGCGACCGGGCGCAACATCGCGGCGTTCCGGCGTCACGACATCCCGTTCGTCCTGGTCGACCGGGTCGCCGAGGGAACCACCGAGTGCTCGGTGTCGGTCGACGACGTGGCGGGCGGGACCCTGGCGGTGCGGCATCTGCTGGACGCCGGGCACCGCTCCATCGCGTACGTGAGCGGACCGCCAGGCTTCAACCAGGTCCGGGACCGCCGCACGGGAGCGCTCGCCGCGCTCGCCGAGGCGGGCCTCGGCCCGGGCGCACTGCGGGAACTGCCCACGGAACGGCTCGACGTGGCGGCGGGCCGGGACGCGGGGGCCCGGCTGCTGGGGCTCTCCGACCGCCCGACCGCCGTGTTCTGCGCCAACGACCTGCTCGCCCTGGGCGTACTGCAGTCGCTGTTCGCCGCCGGGGTCTCCGTTCCCGGCGACCTGGCGCTGGTGGGCTACGACGACATCGAGTTCGCGGCGGCGGCGGCCGTGCCGCTGACGTCCGTACGGCAGCCGGCGGCGACGATGGGGGCGCTGGCGGCGGGTCTGCTCCTGGAGGAGACCGGGGCGGGGGCGGCGGACGTGCCGCACGAGCACCGGCGGGTGGTGCTGCAGCCGGAGTTGGTGGTGCGCCGCTCCAGTCTCGCCGCGCGCTGAGCCGTCGGGCCTCGGGCTGAGCTGCGGGGGGTGCGGCGTGCCGTGGCATCTTGAGGCTGTGCCGCCCGGCCTCCGTCAGATGTGGGAGAGGAGCCCGTCCAGCGGTGCCGGCAGGCGTGTGAGGTCCAGTGCTTCCGTCAGCGCTCGCGCATAGTGCTCCTTGCGGCCGCCGATGGTCCCCATGAAACGCCGCAACTGCGCCTCGACCGTCCGCTCCCGCTGGGCGGGCTGGCGTTGGAAGATCCGGAAGGTGCGCAGGTCACCCTGGTCGTCGATGACCTGCTGGACGCCATCCGTGCCGAGTGCCCGGATCAGCTCGTCCTCCAGGTCGGCGTGGCAGGTGAAGAAGCCCAGCGCCGCCAGGCCGTCGGGGGTCCGGGCGGTGCCGAAGCCGGTCCGCTCCAGGCCCTGGCGGAAGAAGTGCTCCTCCGCCGCGTCGCACAGGCCCGCGGGCCGGGCGTCGAGCCCGTCGGGCCCCAGCAGGCGCAGATAGCGGGTGATGCTGGTGGCACCCCCGAGCGGCACGACCACGACGCCCTCGGCGCTCAGGGCGCGCCCCTGGCGTCGGGCGAGGGCCTCGACCGCCGCCCGGTCGCTGACGCCCTCGACGAGCACCACGGTGCGCAGGCTCAGGTCGGCCGCCAGCTCACGGGCGGCCCCGGCCTCGGCGGGCGCGGGTGTGGCCGCGTCACCCGCGGCCCAGGAGATGACCGTCTGCCGGAAGCGCGTCGCTGTGTCCACGGGGCCAGTCTCGCACCGCGATCGGCGGTTACGGCAAGGGTTTTCCGGTACGCCGGCCAGGGCTGTCCCCGGGTACGTCAGCGGGGTGCGGGAGGCCTGCGCGCCAGGTACAGGCCGACGCCCAGGGCGAGCGCCAGGACACAGCCGGCGAAGGTCAGTCCGGCGTTCCTGAGTCCGATGCCCAGGGTGAGGGCGCCGACGCCGACCACGGGCAGGGAGATGCCCAGGTAGGCGATGACGAAGAAGGCGGACACGGTCGCGGCCCGGTGCTCGGCCGGCGCGGCGGCGCTGATCGCCGTCACCGCGCCCCGGAACGCGAGCCCCTGCCCGAGGCCGCCGCACAGCGCACCGGCGATGAGCAGGGGAAGCGAGGTGAACAGCAACGAGGCGCCCACCAGGAGAAGGCCCCCGACCAGGACGAAGCAGCCGCCCGGCAGGGCCCGCCGTTCGCCGACCCGCCCCATGAGCGCCTGCCCGGCCGTCGAGGCGAGGAAGACGGAGAAGACGACGAGCCCGGTCAGGGCCAGGTTGTGCACGTCGAGCGTCTCGGCCACGAACGCGGGGGCGACCGCGGTGAAGAGGCCCAGCAGGGAGAACCCGGCGAAGGCGGCCAGCGCCGAGGTGGCGAACACGCCGCGCATCGCGGGCGGGACGGCCAGTCCCTGGGGCCGCAGCCGCACTCCCCGTACCCGGGAGAACGCGACCGTCTCGGGGAGGAACCAGGCCAGTACGGCGGCCACGGCGATCAGCGCCAGGTGCACGGCGAAGGGGAGCCGCAGGGGCCAGGGGGCGTACTCGACGAGCAGCCCGGCCAGCAGCGGGCCGCACCCCAGGCCGCCCATGTTCGCGGCGGTCGCGGCCAGCCCCGCCCGGGCCGCGCGTCCTGGCGGGGCCAGTTCCATCACGGTGACCGTCGCCGCGCCGCTCAGCAGTCCCGCGGCGAACCCGGAGAGGAGACGTCCGGCGAAGAGGGCGGGCAGCCCGCCCTCGAAGAGGAAGCAGAAGGCGCTGGCCGCCGAGAAGCCCAGGGCGGCCAGGAGGACCGGCCGCCGCCCCGTTTCGTCGGAGACGTTCCCGGCGAGCAGCAGGGTGGCGATCACTCCGAGGGCGTAGACGGCGAACACCACGGTCACCATCAGCTCGGAGAAGCCGAGCTGTTCCCGGTAGAGGCCGTAGAGCGGTGTGGGGAGCGTGGTGCCCGCCATGCCGATGGCGAAGACGGCCGCCGCGGCCGGGTAGCCGAGGCGTTTCCTCCGGTGGGCGGCGTCGGTCGTCCGGCTCATGCGTCGGGCGGCGGGTCCGTCGGGGCGGCGGAGGTGATGTGGGTGAGCACGCACAGCCAGCGGCCGTCGCGCCGGACGAAGACGTCCGTGACCCATTCGTCGGCGTCGAAGCGGCGGCCGCCGTAGTGGGCGGTGTTCGTCATCCGTGCGATGACCGTGGCGGTGTCCTGGTGGACGCGGACCCTTGACGGGCTGATGGCCCGCATCGCCGAGTGGGTCAGGTCGCCGGACGCGACGTAGCCGAGGAACGTGTCCCGGTCCGTGATGCCGGACTCGGAGACGATGACCCATTCGTCCGCCATGAAGGCGCTGATCCGCGGCACGTCGTTCGAGACGATCGCGGCGGACCACTCCTCCACCAGGGCGACGAGCCGGGCCTGTACCGCAGGGTCCTGGGCGTCGGCGCCGTTCGGCGGCGGCCCGGAGCCGGCTCCGCTGTCTTCCATCGTTCGAGCGTAGCCGCGGGGCACGCGGGTCGCAGTTCATGGGCGGCCGGGCGGGGGCCGCCCATGAACCGAACGGGCCCGGGGCGGGGACGGGGACCAGCGGTTCCGTGCGCTACGCGGGCGGGCCCCCTTCGACAGCGGCGGTCGTGTCCTCGGGGTCCTGGACCGTCGGTGGGTCGGGCAGCTCACGGCAGCGAACCATGAAGGACCGCTCGAAGACGATGACGGTCTCCCCCGTCGACTTCGTGCCGGTCGTCTCCACCGTGATGATGCCCTGCCCCGGCCGGGACCGGGACAGCCGCTTGTCGAGGATGCGGCTCGTCGCGTAGAGGGTGTCGCCGACGAAGACGGGGCTCTTCAGACGGACCCTGTCCCAGCCCAGGTTGGCCACCGCCCGCGCCGACAGCGCCTGCACGGTCATCCCGCCGACCAGGCACAGCGTGATGCCGCTGTTCACCAGGACCCTTCCGTACTCGGCACCGGCGCCGTAGTGCTGGTCGAAGTGGAGCGGGTGCTGATTCATCGTCAGCAGGGTCAGCCAGGTGTTGTCGGCCTCGGAGAGGGTACGGCCCGGCCAGTGCCGGATCACCATGCCCGGATCGAAGTCCTCGTAGTCCCCGCCGTGTTCCTCGACGTACTCGTTGTCCTTGACGTGACGCAGGGTCATGCGGCATCTCTCCGGTGATGTCACTCGATCAGGGGCGGCACGGACGGGCGCGCCGGTGCGCTGGGCGGGGCGTGAGCGGTGCTGCGGTCAGATCGCCACCATCACGTTGTCGGAGCTGCTCGTTCCGCCCCGGACGCTGACGATCCCGGCGGAACCATCACCGAAGAACCGGCAGAACAACCCGGCCGGCCGGCCTCCGAATATCAGGGGCCCCAGCACCGGGGCGACATCGGCGTCGTACGGCTCGTCGACCCCGTCGGCGATCAGCGCGACCCGGCAGGTCCCGGGCCGCACGAACTCCTGCACCACGCTGGTGCGGCCCTCGACGGCCTCACCGACGGCGGACTCCCACGCGGCCTGACCGGCCTCGCGGCCGATGATCACCTGTTGCCCGCTCTCCCCGAGCGCGGCCTTGAGCACCAGCCGCTCGCGGTTCTTCAGCACGAACGGAACCAGGTCGACCTGCCGTCCCTCGCGGTCGGTCCTGCGCTCGGAGAGGATCCGCGTCCACGGCAGGTACCGCGCGATGAGCCCGCGGTCGCCCTCGGTCATCCAGGGCCGTCCCTCCGACAGGAGCCCCATGGTGAGCTTGCTGTGCAGGAACGTCGATGTCTGGGTGCCCACCAGCAGGCAGCCGTGGTCCAGGGCGTCCTGGACCGAAGTGGTGTCGAGGCCCGCGTCGAGCCAGTCCGGAATGGTGAAGTTCCGCAGTCCGACCGGATAGCGCAGATGCGGGGCGCAGTCCCACGCCCCCGGCAGCTCCTCCGGTTCGAAGAAGCGTGCGGTCAGGCCGTGGCTGTTGTAGTAGTCGGCTTCCATCTCGAAGTACCGTCGCTCCACGCCGGTCACCCGGGCGCTGCCGACGACGGCCACCCTCGGCGCCACCGCCGACTCCGCGCTGAGCGACCGGAACATCTCGGCGCGTACGGCGAACGGGCTCGGCGAGCGGAACGGGGCCCGGCCATCCTCGTCGGCGTGCAGCCCGCGCCACACCGCCAGACGGCTCTGGGTCTCCACCACACCGCCGAGCGCACCGCTGACGTTGAACTCCAGGAACTGCGGCCCGTCGGGCCCGATGACCAGATCCGGACGGACCACGGAGTCGGCGTACCGCTCCTCGATGAACGGGTCGCGCACCCACAGCCGGTCCTCGGTGGCGGGCATCTCGTAGGCGGCCAGCCGGTCGGCGGTGGTGTGCCCGCTCTCCAGGGCGGCACGGCGCAGCAGATCGACCAGCGCGACGCTCACCCGGAAGATCTCGGCGTAGGACGCGCGCGGGATCGCCAGCGGCGCCGCGGGAAGCACCTTCTGGTACGGCCAGCCGGTGTCCCGCAGCTCGTGCCGCAGCATCCGGCGGATCGCGTCCGCCGACGCGGCGGGCCTCAGCCGGTGGCGGCCGAACCACGGGTGCCCCTGTCCCGGACCGAGGTCCTCATGCGTGTCCATCCGGCGCTCCCTCCTCTGTTGGCGGTACGGCGGTGGGGCCGCCGGTTCCCTGCTCGGCCGTACGGCGCTCCTCGAACAGCGCCAGCGCGGCGGCGGTGTCCTCGATGGCCATGCCGACCGTGCGCAGCACCGTGGTCCGGCCCGTGACGTCGACCGCGCCGCTCACCAGGCTGCCCAGTTCGTACAGGTCCTCGGCCTTGATCAGGCCGTCGGCCAGTGCGGCCCGGATCTCGCCCGCGCCGTCCAGCGCCGCGGTCCGGTCCTCGACGACGGTCACGGCATCGGCCAGCAGGGCGGGGGCGAGTTCGACGGCGTCCGGGTGGGTTCCGCCGATCACGTTCACATGCGCCCCGGGGGTCACCCAGTCCGCCCGCACCACGGGGGTGCGGTCGTCGGTCGAGGTGGCCGTGCAGATGATCGCCGCGTCGGTGACGGCGTCCCTCGCGGTGTCGCAGACCGTCACGCGGACGGTTCCCGGTGCGGTGTCGCGGATCCGATCGGCGAGCTCCTCGGCCCGGGCGCGCGTGCGTGAGTACAGGCGGAGGTTACGGATCGGGCGTACCGCCGTCACCGCCCGGACGAGGGCGTGTGCCTGGACCCCCGCGCCGATCACCGCCAGGTCGTCGGCGTCGTCGGGAGTGCACCAGCGGGTCGCCAGAGCGGCGACGGCGCCGGTGCGGACGGCGGTGAGCTCGGCGCCGTCCAGGAGCGCGGTGATCTGCCCGGTCTCCAGGTCGGTGAGCGCGACGATCCCGTGGATCAGCGGCAGCCCGCGTACCGGGTTGTCGGGGGTGAGCGTGGTGACCTTGACGCTGCCCACCGCGCGCTGCTCCCAGACGGCGGGGCTGACCAGGAGGACGCGCCGGTCGCCGTGCTCGACGACCGTGCGGGCCGGGGAGCGGGTGCGGCCGGCGGCCAGGTCGACGAACATCTCGCCGAGCACGTCGACCACGCGGAGCATCCGCCGGGTTCCGGCCATGTCGGCGGCCCGGACCATCACGGGCGCGCTCACGTGTTTCCTCCGGCGCGGCCGAACCGGCTCGTCCAGGCGTCCTCGCGCGCAACCGTGGTGCGGGCCAGCCGGGCGAACGGCGGGCCGACCATGTTCCCCTCCAGGACGGCGATCCCGCCGTCGGCCGCCGCGACGGCCTCCACCACTCGACGCGCCAGTCCCAGCTCCTCGGACCGGGGCCGCAGGAGACGGTTGATCACGTCGAGTTCGCCCGGGTGCACCGTCGCCTTGCCGTGGAAGCCGAGCGCCCGCGCCCGGGTGGTCTCCTCGGCGAGGACCGCCGGTTCGGCGAGCCGGTAGTTGGCGGTGTCGACGCACGCCGTGCCGTACCGGGCGCAGGCCATCGCCATCGCCTGCCGGGCGGCCAGCATGGCCTCCCAGCTGATGTCGACACCGAGTGTGGCGGCCAGATCGGCCGAGCCGAGCACCAGGCCGTCGGCTGAGCGCGCGATGGAGTCGACGCGGGTGACCGCCTCGACCGTCTCCACCGTCACGTAGATCTCGGGGGACGCACCCGCCGAGGCCAGCATCCGGCGCAGCAGGTCGACCTCGTCCGCCGAGGTCACCATCGTCATCAGGACGATGCCGGGCCGCACCGGGCCCTCGGCCAGCATCGACACGTCCTGGACCCCCGCGAGGCTGCCGAGTTCGTTCATCCGCACGGCGACGTGTCCCGGTCTCGGCGTCTTCTCCAGCGCGGCCCGGCAGACCGTGCGGGCGGCCTGCTTGTCGGCGGGCGGTACGGAGTCCTCCAGGTCGATCAGGTGGACGTCCGCGTCGTACGACCAGGCCTTCACCACCTTTTCCAGCAACAGGGCAGGCGTGTAGAGGATGCTGCGCGGAATCGCCCTGGGCGCCCCGGTCACCGGTTCACCGCCCCGGGGAGCGTGCCCGCCGGGCGCGCCCCGGCCTCGATCAGCGCGGTGCAGAGCCGCTTGATCTGGTCCGCGCTCTGGCCGGCCCGCAGCATGACCCGTAGTCCGGCGGTACCGCGTGCGACGATCGGGAAGAACACCGGTGAGGTGTAGAACCCGGCCGCGAAGACCTGTCTGGCGGCCTCGACGACCGTGTCGTCGCTCATCGGCACCACCCGGATCGGGTAGGTGCTGTCGGCCTGCTCGGTCAGGACTAGCGAGTCGAACAGCGCGATGTTGGACCGCAGGCGCCCCTGCAGCCGGGTGAGTTCCTCGGTGCGGTGGATCTCGGCCGAGGCGAGTGCCGCGCCGACCGCGGCGGCGTTCATCTTCTGCGAGTAGCCCAGCGGGCCCGCGAACCGTTCGACGAGCCGGCGCGTCTCCTCGGGGTAGCCGTCGAGCAGGATCGCCGTGCCTCCGGCTCCGAACCCCTTGGTCAGGGTCGCCACGGTGATGGTCCGCTCGTCGAGCACCGGGGAGTGGGTGCGTACGTAGCCGACGCCGCGCTCGCCGTACGCGGACAGCGAGTGCGAGTCGTCGTAGAAGACCAGGAGGTTGTACTTCTCCTGGAGTTCGGCCAGCTCCTCGACGGGCGCGTAGCCGCCGAGGCTGTCCGAGCCGTCCACCACGTAACAGACGCGTTCGTAGGTGCGGCACATGTCCTCGATGAAGTCGAGGTCGTGGTGGCCGCAGGTCACGACCTCGCTCTCGTCGGCGCAGCTCGGCTTGGCGTGGGCCAGGGAGACGTGGGCGTTCTTGTCGAAGACCATCAGCGGCCTGGTGCCGTTGCCCAGGTGCCCCGAGGCGATCATCGGAAGCAGACCGGTGCTGGCCGCGGCGGTGGAGAGGGCGCTGATCACCATCGCGCCGAACAGCTCGCCCAGCGACTCCTCCAGCTCCAGCAGCACCGGGGTCTGGACGCGGGTGCGCGGGATGCAGTGGTCGAGCACCCCGAAGCGGCGCAGCGAGGCGACCGCACCGTCGATGACCTTGGGGTGGGTGTCCAGGTCCAGGTAGGAGCAGACGGTGAAGTTGACGAATTCATGCCCGTCGGGCATGTGGAACACGCCGTCCTCCAGGTCGCCGACGATGCCGGCGACCCCGTTCTCGTAGGACTGGTTCCAGAAGGCGTTGCCGATCCCGATGAGTTTGTCGTTGTTGCGGTACCGGTGGGTGGGGGTGATGGTCCTGCGCTCGCTCATCGGGAGTTCCCCTCGGTGGGCTTGTAGCTGTAGACGCCCTTGAGTCTCCGGTAGGCGTACGTGTACAGGGCGACGCCGAGCACGTGCGGCCGGTGGAGGATCTTCTTGGACTTGAGCCAGAAGTTGACGTTGATGTTCATCTCGCCCAGCGATTCGGCCTGGTGCCACCAGCCGAGCGGCAGGTAGAGCATGTGCCCCGGTTCGAGGACGAAGTCACGGCGCTGGGCGAGCCTGGCCGCGAGCCTCGGGTAGCGCGACAGGTCCACGTCGTCGAGGTCGACCACGTTCGACTTGTCCCCGAAACCGCGCAGGACCGACCTCGGGTAGTAGGCCCGCACGCCCGGTGGAGCGATGATGAACCGCTTGCGGCCTTCGAGCGCGATGTTGAAGTTCTCGAACTCGTCGAAGTGGTTCTTGGTGAACACCCCGCGGTGGCTGATCCACAGGTTGGCCGCGTACAGGCTGCCGCCGTAGCCGAAGAACTCCTCGGCGTCGAAGCCGATGACGGCGTTCACGTCGGCCGGACTGCTGCGGATGTTCGACACCACCCGGTGCCAGGTGTCCGTGCTGGTCAGGTGTTGCTCGTCCGCGAAGAACTCGCGGAGCTTGATGTCCCGTGTCTCCCAGCGCCCCGGGTGGTTCTTGTCGCCCGGTTCGGTGAACAGGGTGACGGTCATCTCGGCCAGGCGCGCGGCCACTTCGTCCCGTCCGAGTCCCTGTACGTCGGCCGGCAGCTTGATCACCACGGGGCGGTCGGCCTTGTACAGCCCCCGGGGGCCCACGGCCAGGAACTCGTCGAACGACATACGGGTGATCTCGACACCCGCTGTCCCGTTCGACCCGGGCACAGCTTCCGGAACTGGCATGTCGCTGGTCCTCCTCTCGTCGCCGGGTCTCATACCGCGTCAGCCGTCGGTCCCGCGGCCGCTCAACTCCGCCACCACGTCCACGATCAGGTCCTCCTGCCCGGCGATGGCCTGCCGTCGGCCGAGTTCGAAGAAGACTTCGCGCGGGTCCACACCCGCGGCCCCGGAGAGTTCGACGACCCGGTGCTTGAAGCCGGAGAAGACTCCGGCCAGACCGCTGACGATGCTCATCGAGGCGGTCACCGGTGGTGCCGGCATGAGTTCGCGCTCGGCGAGGTCGGCGGCGTCCAGCAGCGCGTACAGGTCGATGCCCGTGGCGAACCCGCTCCGCTCCAGCACCGGCACCACCACTTCGAGCTGGGTGTTGCCCGCCCCGGCTCCGAAGCCACGGGCGCAGCCGTCGATGATCAGGGCGCCGGCCTCGGCGGCGGCCACCGAGTTGGCGACCGCCATGCCGAGATTGTTGTGCCCGTGGAAGATCACCGGGACGGTGTCGACCGCCTCGACGATTCGGCCGATCCGCGCGGTGACGTCCGGAGGGAGGAAGTGCCCCGCGGAGTCCATGATCCCCACGGCCTGCGCCCCGTAGCCGACGGCCCGTGCGGCCTGCTCGGCCAGCTCGTCCGGGGAGGCCATGTGACTCATCATCAGGACGCAGTGGGCTTCGGCGCCCGCGTGCCGGAGGAAGCCCAGGTGGTGTTCGGCCAAGGACGCCTCGGTGGCGTGTACGCCGACGCGGAAGACGTCGACCCCGTGGGCGATCGCCCGTCGGAGGTCCTCGGAGGTGCCCCAGCCGGGCAGCATGAAGGTACCCAACCGGCTGTGCCTCAGCGCCTCGCGGACCGTCGACAGCATCTCGTCGTCGGTCGCCGCGGCAAGCCCCACCTGCAACGAGGAGGCGCCCAGACCGTTGCCGTGGCCGACCTCCACCACCGGGATCCGCGCCGCGTCCGCCGCTTCCGCGTAGCGGCGCAGTGCGGTCAGGCCGAGCTGGTGGCGGACGGCGTGCTGGCCGTCGCGCAACGTCGGGTCGTGGATCACCACCTGTTTCACGACGACACCCCCGTCCGGGACACCCGGTCCGGCCGGGCCGCGTACTGCTCGGCGACCATGACGGCGGCGGCGTTGATGATGTCGAGGTTCCCCGCGTACGGGGGCAGGACGTCACTGTGCGCCGTGACCTTGAGGACGATCGTCACCAGGTCGTCGACCGCGGTACAGGCGACGACCTCGTACCCGGGAGCGAAGGACCGCACCTGCGCGGCCGCCCGGTCGACCACCGCTCGCACCGCCGCCGCATCCGCGTCGGGCACCCGGGCATGGATGACGGTGCGGAAGGTGGCCGGCGGCACCGCCGGGCTGATGTTGAGGATCACCTTGACGTCGCTCACGCCGGAGAACGTCGTCACGGCGTGACCGGTGGCCGTCACGTACTCGTCGAGGTTCAGCCTGGTCGCGCGGCCGGCCACGTCACTCGCCACGGTCGACACGACCTCCAGGTACGTCACCGGGAACCGGGCCGCGAGCGCGTGCACGACCGGCACGGACGCCTGGCCTCCGCAGCTGATCAGATTGACGTTGCGCGCGGCCTCGGCCGCGACCCCGGTCACGGTGGGCGCCACCATCTGCCCGACCTTGCTGGGGGTCAGGTCGATCACCAGCGTCCCGAGCGGCTCCAGCAGCGGCCAGTGTTCCCGGTGGGACGCGGCGCTGGTGGCGTCGAAGACGACGTCGAACGGAGTCGGCGCCGCCAGTACGGCCTCGATGCCCGCGGCGGTGGTGGCGCAGCCAAGACTCTCGGCGTACCGCAGGCCCGCCGACTCCGGATTGCGTCCGGCGACCAGTCGGCAGTCCAGCCCGGGCGACCGGTCGATCTTGCTGACCAGGTCCCGCCCGATCGCCCCGGTGCCGATGACGGCGACCGTCACGGTCTGGACGGTGTCCGGGCGGGCGTTCGTCAGGCCCGCCGCGAGACTCAACGTATGCCTCCGGGGCGCCGGAGTCGGCGGACCAGCGGATGACGTGCGTGGCGACGGCGGGCGCCGGTCGTCTCTCTCGCCGCGTCGGGTTCGTAGGTTCTCATGAACGTTGTTCCCACCCTTCCATCTGCGCGCGGCTGCTCCGTGGCGGTCCTGGCCGCGGGCGGCCAGGTGCCTCACCGGGGATCTCCGTCCGTTCCGGACCGTGCGCCGACGCGGTTGGTCACGATGCCTCTCCTGCGGACCTCGGCCGGCCATCGACCGGTCGATCAGTCGTCGATCAGTCGTCTGTGCCGGTCGGCCGCCGAGAGGCGAAGCGTCTGTGAGGCGGTGCGCGGTCGCGCGCTTGGAGGACGAGGAATCACCGGCCGCATGTCGTCGCGCCGAAACAATCGGCCGTGAGCACGAACCGGAGGCTTCACTCGGTGTGTTGAAGCCCCGTTGACGGCATGTCCTCCCATGCATGCACGTCGCCGGCCGCCGATTCACCCGCCCAGCGGCGGCGAACATATCAGAAGACCGCGGGACACAACCCCCCTCATCCGTCCATGGGTTGATCTCCCCCGGGAGGCGCTCGGCGGCTCCGTCCCGGGCACGTGAGCGGCGGTTACGTACCTTTCCCCGCAGGACCCGATCTTTCCCTCGACTCCACCGCGGACGCCGACTATTCTCGGGAACCCCGTGCACCTGGCTGTGCGGGTCCCGGCGCACGACGACGGACTGGTGGGGCGTCGGCGGCGGGGCAGCCACATCGAAGGGGGAGGCAATGTACTGCCGGTTGCGCTGCCACGCGCTTTCATGACCGCCTCGACGACCGACAAGGCCGACGCGCAACGGCCCGTTCTGGGGCGTGACTTCTCCCGGCTGTGGTGGTCCGCCGCGGTGTCCTCGCTCGGTGACGGGGCCACGATCGCCGCCGCGCCCCTGCTGGCCACCCGCCTGACCGACGACCCCCGCCTGATCGGCGCGGCCTCGGTCGCCTTCACCGCTCCGTTCCTGCTGTTCGGCATCCCGGCGGGGCTGCTGGTGGACCGCATCGACATCCGGGCGATGATGGTGCGCGTCGACGTCGGCCGGGCCGTCCTGCTGGCGGTGCTCACCCTCGGGATCCTCGGGGGCTGGGGCGGGTTGCCGCTGCTCTACGTCTGCATGTTCCTGCTCGGCGTCGGCGAGGTCCTCTGCCGCAACGCGGCCCAGGTACTCGTACCCTTCATCACCCCGCAGGCCGGTCTCTCCACCGCCAACGCCCGCATCATGGCCGCGCAGGAGGCGGGCACCGGCTTCATCGGTCCGCTCCTCGGCGCGCTGATGTTCGGTGTGGCGACGGCCCTGCCCTTCGGCGTGGACGCGGCCACCTTCCTGTGCTCCGCCGTCCTGATCAGCCGCATCCGCCGCACCAAACCCGTCGAGCGTGCACCGGACAGGTCCGGCGTGATGTCGGAGATGCTGGCCGGCGCCAGGTGGCTGTTCTCGCATCATCTGCTGCGCAGCCTCGCTCTGGTGTCCTGTCTGATCAACCTCGCCGGGAGCGCGATGCTCGCGGTCCTCGTGGTGCACAGCGGGAAGGAGCTCGGCCTGGGTCCGTTCGGGTACGGCGTCCTGCTCGCCTGCCAAGCGGTGGGAGCCGTCCTGGCCTCACGCTTCGCCCCCGCGCTGACGGAACGGCTCGGCCGGGAAGGTGCGTTGGTCGCCACCGCCGTCCTGATCACCACGAGCGAGACGGTGCTCGCCGCCGTGCCGTCGATGTACGCGGCCGGCGTGGCCCTCGCGATCTTCGCCTGTGGGACGGTGACGTGGAACGTCGTCGTGGTCGTGCTGCGGCAGACCCTGGTGCCGCAGCACCTGCTCGGGCGGGCGAACAGCGTGTACCGGCTCGTGGCCTGGGGCGGACTGCCCGTCGGCGCGGCGGCCGGCGGGTTCGTCGCCGCCGAGGTCGGCACCCGCGCCGTGTTCGGCGCCGGCGCGGTCGTCATGGCGGTGGTCGCGGTGGGGCTCCTCGTGGGCGCCCGCCGCCGGTGGATCACCCGCGCCGACCCGGCTCCGCGAACGACGGAAACCGACTGAGCGGGCAGCCGTCCGGCGCGCCGCGGGACGCCGGCACCGCACCGAACGCGGCAGTGCCCTGGACCGCACGCACCGAACGCGGCACCGTACCGAACGCACGGCCCATTCCGGAAAGGGACACCCCATGACGACGACCACCAGTCCGCGCACGCCGCCCAGGTCGCGGCTGGGCCAGGCGTACGGGGAGCAGCTCTCGCGGAACGGGTCGACGGGCCGTCCCGCGGCCGCGGCCCTGGAGTCCGCCACGTTGAGGCTGGCGTACCAGGACCGGTTCCTGAACGGCCCCGCCTTCCTCGGCGAGAGCGAGCTCCGCACCCTCGTGGGAGACCTCCACACGGTCTACGGGCTGCTGCGCTCGCTGCCGGAGCGCGGGTTCGGTGGAAGCGTCACCGCACTGGCCGCGGCGGTCGGCCTGGACCCTTCGCAGTCGGCGCTGATCACGCGGAGTGCCCGGACCGGGTCGCTCCTCCCGCTGGGGCGGGCCGACCTCTATCACGACGGTGCGGGGTTCAAGCTTCTCGAATTCAATATCACCAGCGCGCTCGGCGGCTTCGAGAACGCGGACATCAACCGGGCGATGCTGGCCTATCCCCCGCTCGAGGAGTTCGTACGGCGGCACGGACTGCGCTACGAGGACACGCTGGGCCACATGGTGCGGACCCTGTACGCGGAGTGCGCCGCGAACATCCCCACCGGCCGGGCGCCCGTCGTCGCCGTGGTGGACACGGTGGAGAACTTCGCCGTCGTGGGACCTCGGCTGCGTGTGTTCGCCGAGAAGCTGGCCGACTTCGGGGTCGAGGGGATCGCCTGCGACCTCGGCGAGATCACGTACCCGAACGGCCGTCCGACGGCCTCGGGCCGAACCGTCGACGTCGTCTTCCGGTACTTCCTGCCCGAAGACCTCACCGACCCCACCGCGGCGGCCCAGCTGGAGCCACTGCTGACCGCGGTCGAGCAGGGCAGGCTGGGTCTGTTCAGCCGACTGGACGCCGAGCTGTACGGCAACAAGGGCACCCTGGCGATGCTCTCCGACGAGGAGCACCGTGACCGGTACGATGCCGCCGAACTGGCGTGCCTCGACCGGATCCTGCCCTGGACACGGTATGTGCGCCCCCGCGCCACGGACCCCGGCGGCACCCGGGTCGACCTGCTCGCCCACGCCCTGGGCCACCAGCACGAACTGATCCTCAAGCCGACGCTGCTGCACGGCGGCAACGGAATCATCGCCGGCTGGACGGTGGACCCCGCCGAGTGGGAGAGCAGGGTCGCCTCGGCGATGGACGGCCCGTTCGTGCTCCAGCGCCGTGTACGTCCCACCGCCGAGCCGTTTCCCGACGGTGCCGGCGGCGTGCGGGAACTCTTCCTCAACTGGGGCCTCTACCTGAGCGCACGCGGCGCCGAGGACGACGGCTACGCGGGCGGCTTCGTCCGGGCCAGCGCCGATCCGGCGGTGGGGGTCGTCAGCATGGGCAGCGGCGCCACGGTCGGCTGCGTCTTCCACGGCGGCGACCGCTGATCCCACGCGTCCGGACCCGGCCCGGCGGCGGGGAGTGCCGCCGCCGGACTCCGTCGTCCGACGGCCGGCTCCACGCGGAGGTCCGTCAGGGCGACCCCACGCGCCGATCGCCCTGACACCCCTGTCCGTCCCGAAGGCGTACTCCCTCCGGCGCGCACCCGCCCGTCGCGGCCACCGTTCCGCACACCTGAACCCTGTCCGCCCCCGGCCACCGTGACGCTCCGAACCGCCGCGCCCGAGGATCAAGCGCGGACGGCGCGTTTCAGCCAACTGCACTACAGGGCACCGCCCTTGCCCGGCGGGGTCGGTGTATCCGGCACTCGCGCGTCGCCCTTGGGGTACCGGGGTCCGACTCCGTCTCAAAAACGTGTGTTCGAAAAGGGTGGGCGGCTCGTTGAGCCCGGCAACACACATTCCCCCGAACCCCCGCCTCCCCACCGATCCTCACCGGAGGGCGCTCATGAGCGACGCACCCTCGGACGGCACGCCGTCCGACGCACACGTATCGGCTTCCGAGACGCTGCTGTTCGGCGGCGAACTCGCCTACGACACGGGGTGGAGCCGGCACCACGACGCCTGGCTGGAGCTCAACCTCAGGACGATGGCGCTCTCCCTGCCCCGGCAGGTCGCTGTGGCGATCCGGCTCGCGCATCAGGCCGACCGGCGGGCGCTGTACACGGTCGCGGCGAGCGAGGTCGGGCGGGGACTCGCGCAGGCGGCGTCCTTGGTGACGGTGAACGCATCGCTGGTCGCGCTCCTGGCCTCCGGGGCCATCGAGGAGCGGCTGCGATCGGCGCTGCCGTCGATGATCGTGGTGGGGCTGCTCGCGGTGATCGGGTCGGTACTGGCCTCGGTGTCGGCCGCGGCCACCGGGATCCTGGAGCCGAAGACCCAGCGGGTGGCGACCGAGCGGTATCTGGCGCTGGTGGCGCGGGTGGAGCTGGAGGCGGTCGAGGACGACGCCTTCCACCGGCTGATGGACTCCGCGCAGTACGGTGCGGACTCGGCCCGGCGGATGCTGGTGCACTGCGCGGCGGTGGTCACCGCGGCGATCTCGCTGGTCGCCGCCGGTGGTGTGCTGGCCGTACTGCACTGGGTGTTGCTGCCGCTGCTGGCCGCGATGGCGGCGCCCCGGGCGTGGAGCGCGCTGACGATGGCGCGGCACCGGTATGTGAGCTGGCACCGGTTCGTGCAGCACGTGCGCGCCTCGCAGCTGATCAGCCGCCTGCTGATCGACCAGCAGGCGGCCGGCGAGGTCCGTGTCCACGACGTCGGGCCGTTCCTGCTGAGGCACTTCCGGGGCATGGCTCGGACCAGCGAGCGGGAGCAGACCCGGCTGGCGAGGATCGGGGTACGCATCACCCTCGGCGCCGACGCCGCCGCCGGGCTGGCGACGCTGACGACGTACGGAGTGCTGGGGCTGCTGCTGTGGCAGGGGCAGATGGCCCTCGCCGTCGCCGGCACGGCGGTGCTGGCGATCCGCACCGGATCGGCGAGCATCACCGATCTCGTGGTACGCGTCACCGACGTCCAGGGCGAGGCCTTGTTCGTCTCCGACCTGGAAACGCTGTGCGACGAGGCGGCACGGCGCGCCATCCCGACAGGAGGACGGGCCCTTCCGGACGAGGTCGAGGAGATCCGCTTCGAGAAGGTCACCTTCACCTACCCGGGCGCGGATGCCCCCTCGCTCCACGAGGTGGATCTGGTCATTCCGCGCGGTCGGACGGTGGCTCTGGTGGGCCGCAACGGATCCGGCAAGTCGACGCTGGTCAAGCTGCTGTGCGGGCTGCGGCTGCCGGACGGCGGGCACGTCCTGTGGGGCGGGGTGAGCACCGCCGAGGCCGATCGCGCCCAGCTCTTCGACCGGGTGGCGATGGTCGCCCAGGACTTCTACCGGTGGCCCTTCACCGCCCGGGTGAACATCGGTGCGGGACGCCCCGCCGCGCCCATGGACGACGCGGCCATCGCCCCGGCCGCCGCTTACGCCGGGGCCGACGAGGTCGTCGAGGGCCTGCCCCGGGGGCTGGACACTCTGCTCGCGCGCGGATACAAGGGCGGGCAGGAGATCTCCGGCGGGCAGTGGCAGAAGGTGGGCCTGGCTCGTGCCCGCCACCGGCAGGGGCGGGTGCTGATCGTCGACGAGCCGACCAGCGCTCTCGATCCGGCTGCTGAGCAGCGGGTCTTCGACCAGATCCACCGGCTGGCCGAAACGGGACAGACCACTGTGCTGATCACCCACCGGCTGCACAGTGTCCGTGAGGCCGACCGCATCTACGTCCTGGACGAGGGCCGGGTCGTCGAGCACGGCACCTTCGCGGAGCTCATGGACCCGGCCACCGGGACCGGCGCGTTCCGGGACGCGTACGAGCTGCAGGCCCGGCAGTTCCGTGCTCCGTCGGTACCGACCCAGCCGGACCCGGCCGACACCGGCGCCCTGGCGGAGGGGACGTCCGCCTCCTGAGCCGGATGCCCGCGCCCCGCTCCCCGGCCGGACCAGGAAGCCGTGCGCTCCCACGGGAGCCACCGCCGAAGCCGCGCGCTCCTTCGGGAGGCTGCGCCGAAGCCGCGCGCTCCTATGGGGGGCACCGCCGCTTGACCAGGACACCCACCGACGCCCTGTCCGCGCTCCTTGTGAGGTACCGATGCCGCCCACCCGATCCCACATCCGTGAACTCGTCACCGCCTACCTTGCCCGCCACCCCGGTGAACACCGGGCCCTGGCACCCCTGCTGGAGGGGCTCGACGCCCCGTCCGACCCCACCTCACGGGCGACGCTGCCCCGGCACATCACCTGCAGCGCCGCCGTGATCGACCACAGCGGCCGGGTCCTGCACGTGCGGCACAACGCCTCGGGCGGGCTGCTGCTCACCCCGGGCGGCCATGTCGAGTCCGACGACGCGACGCTCATGGCCACCGCCGTGCGCGAGGTCCACGAGGAGACGGGCATCCCCCCGGAGCTGCTCTGCCAGAGCACGGCGTTCTGCCACGAGCCCGCCGACATCGACGTCCACCCGATCGACCCCGACCCGGTCAAGGGCGAACCGGCCCACCAGCACTACGACTTCCGGTTCGTCTTCCGCCTCGTTCCCACCTCCGCCGAGACGACCGCGCGGGCCGAGGAGGTCTCCGCGACCGTCTGGCTGCCGCTCGACCGGGTCACCTCCCCCACCCTGCGGGCGAAGCTGCTCGACGCCGACCTGAGCGCCGAGCCGGAAGCGGTCAACGCCTCCGTGATCATCCATGACGGGGCGGGCCGCTACCTGCTGCATCTGCGCGACCAGCGGGAGGGGATCTGGGAGCCGGGCGTCTTCGCTCTCCTCGGCGGCGGCCGGTCCCCCGGCGACGTCTCCCTGGAGACGACCCTGCTGCGCGAACTCGGCGAGGAGGCACCGGGGCTGAAGCTCACCGGTCTGGAGCCGTACGCCGTGGAGCGGACCACGAGCGTCGACGGGCTGAGCGTTCCCGTCCAGCTGTTCACCGGCGTGTGGCAGGGACACCCGGACACCGCCGGGCTACGAGAAGGGGTCCTGCTGCACTGGTGCACCCTGGAGATGCTCGACCGGCTGCCCCGGTCCCCCGGCCTCGGCGACCTGATCCGCCGGCACGCCGCCCAGCACCCCCCGGCCGCCACCCCACGAGCCTCCCGACCCCCGGCCGACCGGTCCCCCACCGGGACCGAGCTTCACGTCGTGGGGGTCCACCTCCACCTCCAGGACGCCGACGGGCGGGTCCTTCTGGGACTGCGTCACCCCGACTCCGCGTACGCCGGGAACGTCTGGCACGCCCTGGCCGGGCACTGCGAGCGGGAGGACGCGGTCAGCTGTCTGATCCGGGAGGCGGAGGAAGAAGCCGGGCTGACCCTCGACCCCGAGGGGATCGACCTCGTCCACGTGGTCCACAGCCAGGACTCACCCTCCGCGAGGCCGCGGATCCAGCTGTTCTTCCGGCCCAGGTCCTGGTCCGGAGTCCCGCGGCTCCGGGAGCCCGATCGGTGCGTGGAATGGCGGTGGTTCAACCCCAAGGACCTTCCGGACCCCATCGTGCCGTACACCCGGCAGGCCATCGAGGCGATCCTCGACGGCCGCCCGTACTCGGACATGGGCTGGACCGGATGACCACCGCGGGCACGCCCCCTTCCCAGGAAATCCAGCTGACCAGTGCAGGGGGTTGACGACGGCCGCCGCAGATGGGTCATCGAACGGTGGTCATCGAACGCACCATGTCCTGGCTGTCCGGCTACCGCCGCGTCAACCACCGCTATGAACGGGATTCCAGAAATGACCTTGCCTTCCTCGGCCTCGCTGCCGCGCTCTGCTGCTACAGAAGGCTTCACAAACTGACCGGGCCGACGCGGTCCTATGCGGTGCCGATCGCGTTCTGGATCAGGCATCTCGCCAGCGTCTTTCCGTGGCCGAGCGGCTCCGGTGTCCGTCCTCGTTGGAGGCCGGCCATGGCTCCGTCGTACACGAGCAGTACGTTGCCTGCCAGGGCGGCGGGAGCCTCGGTGGTGACGGCTTCCGCCAGCTGGTTCAGCCGCGTGAGCAGGAGCGTGGACTCCGCCTCGATCACGGCGCGGACGGGGTGATCGAGGTCGGGCAGTTCCGTGCTGGTCGCGAGGAAGGCGCACCCGCGGCCCGGGGTGTACCGGTCCCGGTAGGCGGAGACCGCGTCGAACAGAGCCAGGAGCTTCTCGACGGGCGTGGCCGCAGCGTCCACAGCTTCCTGCCATACCTGTTCCCAGCGGTCCAGGCGCCGTTGCAGCGCGGCTGCGATCAGGCCGTCCTTTCCCCCGAAATGCGCGTAGAGCGTGCCGGGAGCGACGTGGGCGTGGTGCAGCATCTGATCGACGCTGGTGCGGGCGATGCCGTCCCGGGAGAAGAGCTCGTCGGCTGCGTCCAGCAATCGCTCCCTGGCGGACGGTCTGGCCATGGCTTCGGCGGTCTTCTGGTCCATGCACTCCAGCATAACGAGCGTTACAGTGAAACGGTCGTTTCAATGAGGCGGGTAGGGGGCGAGTGCCTCTCGCCTCCCACCGGAGGTGCGCACGTGAATGAACTGACCACCACGGGACCTGCCCGCACCCGAGCGTTCCTCGGCGCGGGCCTGGTCCTCGTCAGTTGCCTGAGCGTGCAAGCCTCAGCAGCGCTTGCCTCGACACTCTTCGATCGGCTGGGTGCTCCCGCCGTCGCCGGGCTGCGGCAGCTCTGCGCTGCCCTCGTCGTGATGGTGCTGGTGCGTCCGAGGTTCCGTGGCCACACACGGCAGGAATGGGCCGGCATGGTCGTCTATGGCGCGGCGATGGCGGTGATGAACGTGGCCTACTACTGTGCCGTGGGCCGTCTCCCGCTGGGCGTGGCGGCGACGCTGCTGTTCCTCGGGCCGTTCGTCGTGGCGGTCGCCTCAGCACGCGCTTGGCGCGAAGCGCTCTTCCCGGCAATCGGCCTGACGGGCGTAGTCCTGGTCACGGAGCCGGGCGGGGCAGTTGAGTGGGCAGGAATCGCCTTCGGACTACTCTCCGCGCTGGCGCTCGCGTGCTACACCGTCTTCGCCCAGCGTGTGGGCCGGGCATCCGCCGGGTTGGAGGGACTGGCTGTGTCGGTCTGTATCTCGGCGGTGCTGCTCCTCCCCTTCTCCGTTCCCGCCGCTCCGAGCGTCGACGGATCCGGCTGGGGCCTGGTCGCCGTCTCCGGCTCCGTCGGGGTGGCCCTCGCCTTCACCCTGGATTTCCAGGCCGTGAAGATGGCCGGCGCCAAAGTGGTCGCGACGCTGTTCTCCCTCGACCCGGTGATGGGCGCACTCATCGGCTCTCTCGCCCTCGCCGAAGCTCTTTCTGCACCGGTGCTCGTCGGCATGGGACTGATCGTGTCAGCCGGCGCCGTAGCGACCTGGCGTGCTGAAAGCCTCCCGGTTTCACCGATGCCGACCAGCGCAGACCGCCCGTAACACGGCAACGGGAAGGATCATCGGCGGCGTCCACGTGCGAAAGATGGACACGGGGGGTCGCGTCGCAGGTTCTCCTCCTTCACCCGGCCTCGCGGGCGTCGACGGCCGCGCCGCGCATCGCCTCCAGGTCGGCGGTCCGCATCACCGGTTGGCCAAGACTGACGCCGCCACCGCCGGCCGACGTCAATGAGATGGCCGACCATGGGCCGTCGTTCAGGGGGCGCCCATGACCAGGCCCTCGATGGTGTGCTTTTGCGTGATGGGCGTCAGTTCATCGACGACCGGGCAGTGGAGGTGGCGGCGGACCCGCCGCGGCAGGCTGTCCCAGAACTTCCGGGTGACAGCCGCGTCGTGGCGGTCGTCATTGTGCGCGTCGGGTCCGTCGAGACCGAGTACGAGGACCGGCCTGGCCTTGGCCGACTCGTTCTTGGTCCCGCGGTGAATGGTGAGCGCTGACCGAGCCGAGATGTCACCGCGCTGCGGGTACTTGCGTACCGCGAGCTGCTCGTAGCGGCTGTAGCGCTCACGGGGCGGGAACATCCCATGTTCAAAATCGGGTGCCTCGTCCCACTGGGTTCCCGGCGCAATCTCGAAGGGGCCCATGTCCGGGGCCGTGTCGACCGCTGTGAGGTTGAACGCGAGCGAGGTGAGGCGGCGTTCGGTGCGGGTGCGCTCGGGGATAGGGAAGTCGCGGTGCCACGGCTGGTTCACCGCGCCTTCGAGCGGCACATCGAACCCGAGCTCGACGATGCGGTAGTCGGGGCCGAGGACGGCGGTGGCCAGCGCCCGGACCCACGGGTGGTCGACGAGTTCGACGAATCCCCGCAGCTGTTCGGGGTGGATCTCCACGTAGTAGCGGTGGGGCCCCCGGCCCACAGCCCCGCCCGGCCGGGAGCGCGCCTCCTCGAAGGCGGTCTCGATGTCCTCGCGCAGCCGGTCGGCCCACGCCACGCTGAAGGCACCCTTCCGCGCGGTGATGCCGTCCTCGTACAGGCTGGCCATGTCGTGCGCCACGTCGACAGCCTCGGCCGGGCCGAATACGTCGACGCCGTCGATGGCGGACACTTCGGGAATTGGGGGCATCGTCATCCTCACCTTCTTGCGAACCGAGCAGCTCGATCCAGGGTTACATCGATGCATGCAACGTTGCAATACCCGTGAGGTGACTCTGTCAGTCGGTAGAGCGCATGACAGGATGCCGAGGTGAGCAGTCGTCTGAAGGATGTGGCCGCCCGGGCCGGTGTCTCCGTACGCACGGTGTCCAATGTGGTCAGCGGAGCGGCCCCGGTGGCCGTCGAGACCCGTCGCCGCGTACAGGAAGCGATCGACGAACTCGGCTACCACCCCAACCTCGCAGCCCGCAGTCTGCGCGCCGGCCGAACCGGCATCATCGGCCTGGCCATCCCCGAGCTGCACTCCCCCTACTTCGGCGAACTCGCCGGCCTCTTGGTGGACAAGGCCCGACGCCGTTCATGGACCGTCCTCATCGACCAGACGCACGGAGACGCTGAAGCCGAGCGCCGACTGCTCACGGCGGGTGGCGGACGCGTCGTCGACGGACTGATCATCAGCCCCTGGGCGCTCGACCCCGCCGAACTCGCGGCCACCGAACCGGCGATCCCCCTCGTCCTGCTCGGCGAGCGCGGGCCGACCGGATCAGCCGACCGTGTCGCCGTCGACAACGTCGCCGCCGCCGACGACGCCACGAGCCACTTGATCGGCCTCGGCCGACGACGTATCGCTGCCATCGGCACCCAGCCCCATCTGCGCAACGGCACCGCCCAGCTACGCGCAGAAGGCTACCTGCGCGCGTTGGACCGGGCAGGTCTGCCCAGCGACCAGGAAGCCCAGCGTCCCGTCCACGCACTGCACCGGGCAGACGGCGCCCGGGCCATGACCGAGCTACTGGACGGACCGACCGCTCCTGACGCGGTATTCGCCTTCAGCGACGAACTCGCCCTGGGAGCCCTCCACACAGCACACCAGCGCGGCCTTCGCGTGCCCGAAGACATCGCGATCATCGGATTCGACGACATCGAGGACGGCCGCTACTGCAACCCCCCACTCACCACCATCTCCCCGGACAAGCAACAGATCGCCGAGCGCTCCCTGCAATGCCTGGCCGACCGCATCTACAGCCCCGACAACACCGTCCCCCCGCAGGAACTCACCGTGCCGCACCGTCTGGTAGCCCGCAGAACCACCTGAAAATCCCCTGCACGCTTCTTCCCGTCCTGGGGGGAGGCCGGATTGGCTGGTCCGGAAGCTCCCGCTGGAGCTCAGCACCCGGGTAAGCACCCACCCCTTCTTTCGGACGCTGGACCCCGGCACCGTCGTCTCCGGCCGGATGCAGCTGAAGCACGTGGACGACCAGCCCGTGGGCGAGGCGGCGTAGCCTGCCGGGCGGGAACACACCCGGCCTGGACGAACCGGAATCCGGCCCGTGCAGCGAACCGCCGTCGAATCAGGTGAGGTGCGACTGGTCGCGATGGAGATGACACCAGCGGAGCCGGCCGATCAGGCGCGATGCTCCCCTCCGGTCTCGTTGGCCGGCACCTGCTCGGCTCCTCCAACCAGGGACTTCGCTCAGCTCTGTGCGACCGAGCGCGACGGCGCGGAGCCCTGCCACGTAGGTGCTGAGATTCGGTGATGCCGGCGGTCAGCCGCCGCGGAGCCCCCACTCGTCGAGGCCGCCGTACACGTGGGCTTCAAGGCATTGCGGAGCGTCCATGCCGACGGCCTCCCCCCGGTAGAGGGCGATGAGCGAGTCCTCGCCCCGCCACCACGTGTCCGTCACGCCCTGTACTTCAGGCACCGGCTCGAAGCCGACGAGGTCCAATGACTCAACGGCCTTCCCTTTGATCCTGGTCACGGTCCTGGCCCAGCGGCCGGCATGGGCAGCGAGCGCCAAAGACTCCACCCAACCGTCTGTGCTGGCGTGCAGCGGTGTCCAGCGGTAAGCGTCGATCCCGAATGCGCCGTCGGAGCCGATCATGAAGCCATAGGCCATGGACACCCGACAGCTTCCCGCCGGAAACGACCAGCCCTCAGCGGCAGAGCCTTCGGGACAGTCGGCGTCCAGGACGCGCGGACCGCCCTCGTAGAACGGGGCGGGCGGCAGCGCGAGACCGCCCCAGCGGTCCTGGAAGGCCGCGGCCCGGTCGATCTCCACGGCCGGAATCCCGTGCTCGATCCACCTCGCCCGGTACTCTCCGACGCCCTGCCGGGGAACACGAACGCCGTCCACCTCGACAAACCTTCTGGCTCGATCGGTCAAGCCGGCAGGCGCAACCGGAATGGGTGATACGGGAGGGGTGGCCGTCATGATGCCGGAGTCTAGTGGCGGGGGGGGTCGCGCTGCGGGTCGCGTAGCCGACCTCGCCGACCAGACAGGGTGGTTTCCTGAGCAGAGGGCTTGACGAAGCCGTCACCTACGGGGCCGGGCGGCTCCAGACTCTCCGGTGCGGCCACCTCGTACACACAGCGCGAGGTCGACCTCTCGCTCGGTCTGCTCTCCCACTTCGTGCGGGGCAGCGCCTCACCAGCCCTGCTGACGCAGTGGTGGCAGGACAATCAGCCGTCCGATGTCCGGCACTCGCATGAGCGCGAAGCAGTCCCCGAAGACTGGATGTCACCCTTGATGTGAGACCCACATATGTGTCGGCACTTCCACACCCCTGAGAACGGCACAGCGATGGAGGCACGTCATGAACAACGCCATGACCGGTGATGCAGAAGGACGCACCGTGCTCGCCTTCGACGGTGACTGCGGCTTCTGCCAGGCCGCTGTCCGGCGGATCCAGCTGCGGGCCAACCCCCGCACAGCGGCGGTAGCCTGGCAGACCCTTCCGCCGGAGCTGACCGAACCTCACCTGGAACGCCTGGACCGGGAGGTTCTCCTCTTCGACGGAGACCGAGTACGCGCCGGCGGGGTCGCCGCCCTGGCGGCTCTTCTCGAATCTTCCCCAGCCCGCACTTACCGGGGCGTGGGACGGTTCCTGCGACTGCCCCTGATCCGCCCGGTGGCGAACCTCATCTACCGCTGGGTGGCCAGGAACCGGCAGCGGATGCCGGGCGGTACAGCGGCCTGCGCGGTGCCCCGCCCCCACAGCTGAAAGCGCAAGCCATCCATGCCTGCCCCGCGTCCCACCCCGCCCACGCTGAACCGACCCCTACACCAACTTCGACGCCGGAGCCCTCGACTCTGTGGTCCGAAACCTCGATTCCACCAGGGGATAAGCGACAACTCTGCTGCTGGAAGACGCCCCTCGGCTGCGCGGGCGGGCGAAAGCCGTCGACGGCAGGGCGCCGCGCCATCGGGTGTCGCGGTTCAGCCAGGCGGGTGACAGCAGTCGGCGCGGACTGCTGCCGGGCGGGGCCGGTGGTCCAGGATTGGTGCCGCCGACGTCCTCGGCGGAGCGTGCATCGACCGCGTCTGCGCCGGTGATCGGCGCGACCACGGCTGTTTCCGAGGAGCCCCTCCCCATGCGTTCACGCATCATCGCGATCATGGCCGCCGTGGCTGCGGCCACGGCGGCCCTTGCACAACCCGCCCACGCTGCCCCGGTCGTCGACGGGGTCTACCGGTTCGCTGCTCTCCAGGACGGCAAGTGCCTGGTCTGGCCCAAATCGCACGCGAGCATCGGTTCGGTCGGGTTGGGCGCCTGCACGGAGAGCGCGTCGACCTCGGCGAACTGGCAGGTACACAAGCGCCCCAACGGGACGATGGAAGTATCGACGCCGGGCTCGAACCCGCGCACCTGCCTGGGCGTGAACACCAACTACAGAGTGAGGGTCAGCGACTCCTGTACCGACAAGTACGCCGAGTGGACCGTGTCCTTCGGCTCCGCCGGGCCCGGCCGGCCTGGCGGCGCGCTGAAGGCGCGCCTACTCGACCGGGGCCAGCGCGTCGTCCATGACGACGACAGGCTTGAGGAAAGCGCGGCGGCTCAGCTCCCGCACTGCGACGGTCTGCCGCTCCACCGCTTTCGCGATGGTCAGGTCTACCCGGTTTGGCCGTGCGGCCCGGAGGTACGCGCGATACCCAGCCGGCGCCATCGGGCGCTCCACCAGTACGACGGGCGCAGCCGACTACAGGCTCGGATCGACGACTGATACGGCGGTGCCGGTATCCAGGGCCGCAGGCCCAGATCGAGCCGACGGGGCCTGCGGCGAACCGCAACGAGGTGCTCAGGTGCTCTCAGCCTTGGTCACGTTCTTGATCAGGGTGGCGGTGACTGCTTCCTCGGGGCCCGGTTCCGGCTTGAAGGTGGCGAGCTTCTCGGGCGCCATGGGCCCGGTGGGCACCATGACCTGCACGGTCGCGATGACACCTCCGACTCGCACGACGGTCACCAGGGTCCAGGCGAAGCCACTGCTGCCGAGCCGGGACAGGGTCCGGTACCGCAGTGAGTCCTCCCCCAGGTCCGGGACGTCGAGCATCTCGCTCGTAACGGATGACTTTCCGAACTTGTTGCTGAAGCCGAACCGGCCGCATGCCCCGACGGCCTCGCGCAGTTGCGTCATGCGGGCCCGTGCGGCCTCTTCCGGATAGCTCATCAGGCTGGTGCTCCTCGGAGAGATGGACGTCCCGGTCGGGTACATGATCGACGAGGCGGCGGAAGCCTCCTCACCGTCACCCGAGGTGGCCTCCTTCACATGCCGGCAGACCTCCGGGGAGACGGTCTCCTTGGCGTCGAAGGAGGATTCCGGTGCAGCCCCGTCCCGCGAACGGCTTCCCGTGATCTCGAAACCGACGGCCTGCTCCGCAGTGAGCAGCGCGGCCTTCAGCTCGACGCCGGTCAAGGGTTCGGAGCGCTCCGGCTTCCCGGCCGCCGTGCTCGCCGCGGTACCAGGCTTTCCTCCGGCGTCGGCACGCTCGGGGCTCTCCCCGCACGCTGTGGTCGGTCCGATCGCCGACAGCAGCGCCACCATCGAAACCAGTCTTCGTCCGCTCTTGCGCACTATCAGGTCCCCACCCTCGAATTCGCACTGCTCACCCGCGTCCAGGCGAACCATATGCGCCTGAGACCAGCCTGTTCTTCGTGCGGCGCTTTGCCCGGCCGGCAGCGTGCCGGCCGCGATCGCGGGCGATCGCATCGGCACGTCGCACGAGCGGAGGTTCCCCTCGCACCTGATCCAGCGGCGGCCAGTGGAGCTGTAGTTGGCCAGGCAGCCAGACAACGAATCAGTAGAACCAGACGACGAGGCGTACGTTCTCCGCCCCATGCATTTCACTGAGGATGCCCATGACGCTCCAGACCCGGCCCCAGTCGGTGTCGATCCCTGCGGCCGAGGCACGGGTGCGTGTGCCTGATGCGTCGGTCTCCTGCCAGTCCGTGGTGTTCAGCTCCGCCCAGGTCAGCCAGGTGGCCCCGTACACATCGTGGGGGCCGAAGCCGGAGAACTCCCCCTGCAGCGCAGCCGAAGCATCACCGGGGAAGCCCCGGTCTTCCGCCAGGGGGCGGAAGCCGTAGGAGTTTCGGACCCCGAAGAGGCAGGCCAGGCCGTCATAAGCGTTGCCCTGGTTGAGGAGGAAGAGATCGATGCCGACCTCCCACACGGAATCCTCGTCGTCGGGGCCCCATATACGGGCTCCCGGCCGGCATTCGATCATTCCGCTGATTTCGGTCGACATGAAGAGATCCTGCCTCTTCAGAGCAGGAGTCAGCATCCCCTTTCCGCTCTGGCCCGAGGCCCGGCCGAGCCGCAGCTCGCAACTCAGCCGATCTTGCACATTTCGGCAAACCAGTGCTGGAGAAGGTCCGTGTGCCTCGGATCGGGGCGGGCCGACCGCGCGTCCGTCCCCATCGCGTACGGGCTGACAAGGCGTACGCCTCCCGCAAGAACCGCGTCTACCTGCGCCGTCGCGGGATCCGCTGCACCATCCCGAACAAGGCCGACCAGGCTCGCAACCAAAAGAAGCAGGGTTCCTCCGGTGGTCGGCCACCGAAATTCGATCCGGTGGATTACAGAGCGCGGCACGCAGTCGAGTGCGGCATCAGCCGCCTCAAGAGGCACCGTGCCGTGACGACGAGGCACGACAAGCTGGCGGTCCGCTAACTGATCGTTTCAGAATGAGTTCAGCTGGGGGCCTTGTGCCCGGTGATCTTGGGCGGCAGGGTGTCCGGGTGCGTGCTGATCTTGTTTCGGATGA